>CAZSYS010000432.1:0-3150 GCA_964611365.1 uncultured Planctomycetales bacterium | reverse complement strand
CGCCCCAGGGGAGGGGCACGCGGTCTTAGCCGCTGACGCCCGGGGTGGGCCTCACGCTGACCGTCGGATTCGGGGCTTCGGGCCACTCGTAAGGATTGGTGTTGCTGTTGCCCCAGAGCACCAGGATATCGACTCCGGGCTGCGGCACGTAGCCCGGCGGCATTCCGCAGATGTCGAACATGACGCCGGTGATGCCCTTGCTGTAGGTGATGTAGTTGACGGAGGTGGAGGTCTGCCCGGGCAGGAGGGCCTCCTTGGTCGTGTCGATCGCGTTGTCGTCGGCGGTGTTGGCCGCCGGGTTGTTCCCGTCGAAGTAGGAGTTGTTGTAGAACACGTGGCGGTCCCACACGCCGGTGCAGACCCAATCGACCAGTTCGAACGTGATCGTATCGCCGACCACCTGATTGGCGGCCACGGCGAAGGCCGGGCGATCCACGCCGGCGCGCATGTCCATATCTCCGCGGAGGACGTTGTTGCCGGCCGACCCGGGGGCGCCCTCGTCGCCGGTCTTCTTGACCTTCAGCACGTAAGTGCCCAGCGGCAGGTTGGTGGTGTCGATCTGTCCCTCGGCCACGGGCACGATGCCCAGTCCGGCGTAGCCGCCGGGCAGCGTGGTCATGCCCACGCCGGGCGTCGGGCTGCCGTTGGTGCCGCCGGTGGCCCGCAGCCAGTCCTTGTAGCCGCAGCCCATGCCGATGAGCTTGCCAGGCTCGGCGGTCGGGAAGGTGTGGGGTCCTTTGGGAGTCGGAGGCGTGACCTCCGAGGCCTTCGGCCCGCCCATGAAGGGCCCGCCGTTGCCGAGCTTGTCCACCGCGGCCGCCCAGTTGCTGCCGATGATCATATAGCTGCGGGCGAACGCCGCCGCCGCCCCGGTCTCGACGGAGCTGTAGAAGTCCGCGTCGGCCAGCGGACCCTCGACGGTGCCCACGTGCAGCTCGAGGTCGAAGACCAGATTGGCCGCGCCGTAGATCTGGAACCCGTTGGAGGGGTGGCCGGCCTGGTTGTGCACACCGGACGCCTCAACCACCACCGACCAGGTGAGCGGCGCGCCGCGCTCGAACTGCAGACCGTCGGCCTCCTGACCGGGGGTAAACTGGCCGGTCCCGCCGTTGTTGTTGCCGCCCAGCTGCACCCGGTAGGCGATCTGGCTGTCGGCCCAGACCGGACCGGCGCCGATCAACGCCACGGCACAAGCCACGCCCGCGACCATCCTCGGCATCCGTCGATACGACCGCATCACATGCTCCTTCGTCTTTCGGGCGCCGCAACGCCCTGTTGTGTGCCACCCTGGAATTGCCCCCCCTCGGGTCCCACGGGGTCTTGCGATGGCACGAACCAACGCTTTGTCCGCCTCCACTCCATTCCGGCACGTTGTGGTGTGCGAGCCAACCTCCGCGCCCGCGATTCTATAGGATCCGCCCCGCCGAAGCAAGCAAGAAACGCCACTGAACGCGTTTTAGGTGCGCTCTTGCCGAGAACCGCGGGCCCATCCCGCGTCCCTGCCCGTCAGCCGGCATCCGGCCGGCTCCGGCAACATCCTGCAGGCGTCGTCAACACCACCTGTAGCGCGCGATACTGTTCACGTGGCCTTGCCCCCCGGACCCGGGTGCTGACCTGGCCCGGGTAGAGACCTGAACACCGCACAGCCTCACGGGCCTCGCCGGCCCGGGCCTGCTATTAGATCATATCAGTCCAAGGAAGCTATTCAATTAAAGCCCAACTGAATGTTGCACGCTTCTAGTCCGGATCGACGACCAGCGCCTTGGGCAGAGTCGGACAGAAGAACTGGCAGGTGCCGCAGCCGACACAGCCGGAGGCGAGGATCTCGATGGCCCCGTTCTGGCCTGCCCGGATGGCCTGGGCACCGATCGGGCACTTGTCCAGGCAGATCCGACAGTCCTGCCCCGTTGACCGCAGGCATGCGTCGGCCACCCAGCGGGCCAGACCCATGCGGATCGCCGAAACCGAGGCCACAGGCCGCAACGCACCGCTTGGGCAGGCCTTCATGCAGGCCAATGGATCGCAGACCACGCAGGCGGCCAGGTCCGGGTCAATATAGGGGGTTCCCGCCTGCTCCACGTCCTCGGAGCCCATCGTGCGGATGGCTTTGGCCGGGCATACATCCACGCAATTGCCGCATCGATAGCATGTCTGAAGGAACTTCTGCTCGGGGATGGCTCCCGGGGGGCGCAGGACGACCCGGAAGACCGGCAGGGGGATATCCAGCCGCTTCTCCAGGTAGTCCACCACCGGCTCCATGATCCGCTTGAGACCCAGGCGGAAGACGGATCGGCGTCCGGATCGCGGCTGCTCTTCTGGCGGCTCCACCCCGTCTGGCACCTCGCAGAAGCCGGTTTCGGCGGGCATCCGGCCAGAACCGGAGGCCCTAAACCTTCTCCTGTGCCCGCCCTGCCTCGCGATCCGGCCCCCGGTTGGGCGAGCCCAGCCGCTCCAGGGCGGCCGCCAGCGACTTGAGCCGCTTGTTGTGGACCTCCAGCACCGCACGCACGGCCGTCGGCAAGTCGGCGCAAGTATCGCAATAAAAACGTGTTGCCGGGCTTTTTCGTCGCGGATAGGCGTAAGACTGTCCGCAAACGCGGCACACCCGCTGGCGGATTTCGCTGTCACCGGTACTGGCATCACTTCGGCCGGTCATGGACACTTCATCGTAAGCGGCGCCGCCCTGCGGGGCAACGGGTGGTGAAGCCTGGACCAGGAGGCTCCCGAACCAGGGAGCGGGCGTGCGGGTCCCATGGCCGGCGGGCGCGCCCGGCCAAAGGCGTGGGTACAGGGCGGCGATTACGCCCGGTCGCTTGGCGCCGCGCTGTCGGGAGGCCGGCGGGCCCGACCTGGGAACCGGCGTCACGGGGTGCCGCGTGGACAGCCGGGCTGAATCCACGGATGTCTCGATAAAAGGACATCCTGTTGCCATTTCGCGCAGAACCGGGGTCAAATCCCGCGCCGCGATTGGGAGGCCGGGACATCCGCGACGGCCACGGACCCCGTCCGGGCAAGGGTCATGCCGGCCGGCGTGCCCGCCTGGGCCGATGCGCGAGACGCCCGCTTGCCCGGCCCGGTCCGGCACGGTGCGTGCAGCCGGTTTCGCGCGGTCGATCCGGTGAGCCGGCCGGCCAACACAGGATGGCCGGC
>CAZSYS010000431.1:0-3163 GCA_964611365.1 uncultured Planctomycetales bacterium | reverse complement strand
TGCCCGATGAAAACGACCCGTCGCCACAAAGCACCGTCGCGGTCGACGCCTCTGCCGGCCGCCGGGGGCGGACAACCTCGGGCCCGGCGATGCGGTGGCCGTCAGATCCGGCGGTCGCCCGCTTCGGCAGGTCGTTCCCCGGTTCCATGCCCGCTACCCTCGTGCGGCGAATCAGCCGCCGGCAGCCCCCAGGAGCCTCCGGGCATTGCCGTCGAAGAACCCCTCCACGTACTCCCGCGAAAGCCCCAGTCGCTCGACCGCCCGCCGGATGGCGCGCAGTTCTTCATACAGGAACGACGTGTACGCCACCCGGCCTTCGGCGTCGCAGATCGACAGTTCCCACGGTACCGGGGTGATGTAGGCATACTGGTGGTTGATTTCCACCGATTTCCCGGCTGCCAGGGCGATCGGGATGTCCGAGCCGAACAGCACCCGGTCCGGTGCGACGGTGGCGAACAGGTGCTCAAGGACCTCCGCGTGGTTGACCATCGCGGTGTCGAAGTACAGATTGGGCAGATCCCGCAATTCCTCCAGGTGGCCCAGGGACCCGCGCAGGTAGTAGGCCCGTCCCACATGGGCCAGGATGATCCGGGCCCCCGGCCAGCGGGTGCACAGCCGGCGGATCTGCTCCCGGTTGAGTGCGTCCTCCAGGCGTCCGCGCCGCGGAATGTGCAGCATGACGATCAGTCTCAACTCGTCGGCGACCGCCATGATGCCCTCCGGCAGCATCTCGTCGATCTCGACCTGCCCGCGGTCGGCCTTGCGGACATAGTTGGGGTAGGGCTTGAGCCCGCGGAACCGGCCGGCGATGACGTCCCGGCGGACGTCCCGGGGATCTTCCGCCGGGTCCACCAGCCGCAGGGCCCACAGCCGGCGGTCGTCGCAGCCGTCGGCCACGTATCGGTTGTTTTCCCGGCGGTCATACTCGGGGAAAGGCAGGCCGAAGCACACCGCGCCGGTTTCCCGCCCGGGGAAGACCTCGGCCAGATCCGCCCGCAGCTGCGAAAAATCGTAGGATCGCAGCTTCGGGCCGCCGGCCGGGAAGGCCTCGCCCGCAGGCAGCGAGGCTTCGTTGAACACGTGGACGTGAACGTCCACCAGCCGCGACGGAACGAACGCCTCCAGCTCCTGCTGCCAGATCTCCCGGTTGCGCTGTCGCCAGGCCTGCTCGTCGCCCATCATGCCCCCCTGCCGGCCGTTCGGTAGTGATGCAGCCCCTCGATCAGCGCCCGGATGTTGGCCTCCGGCGTGCCCGGGACGATGCTGCTGCTGGCCCCGAGCATCAGTCCGGCCGGCGGGCCCTGCTCCACCAGCCCGCGCAGCTCGTCGCGCACATCCTGCGGCGTGCCGTGCGGGAGGGTGCGGGTCACCGACACGCCGGCGATGATGAACAGCGGATCGCCCTTCCGGTCGGTCATGCGGCAGATGCGGGCGTAGTCCATTCCGTCCTCGTACTGAAAGCCCTGGAACCCGCTGATTCCGACCTCGATGAGCCGCGGAACCATCTCCATGAGGTTGCCGTCGCAATGCCAGATCAGCCGGATGCCGGCTTCCAGGAAGGGACGGATCGCACGCTCGAAGTGCGGAAACCAGATCCGCTCCAGCGAATCCATCCGCACCAGCAGCCCGCGGGAGTAGGCCATGTCGTAATCCAGGCGGATCAGCGGCGGCAATCCTCCGCGGCGGATGGCGGCGGCCGCCGCCCGGTTTTCCAGCACCGCCAGGTCGGCCTGCTGAGCGAAGTCGCGCTCCATGACCTCCGGATACAGCGTGTAGGCCATGAAGTAGTTCTCGTAACCGTAGACGTAGTTGTGAAACACCGGGAAGCTCTGAAAGCCGTCGGCGAACGGCCCCTTGAGCAGCCCCGGCCCCAGAAGACGCTGGAGCCGGCACTCCTGCTCGATCAGGGCATCGATCCGCTCCGGATCCGCCGGGTCCAGCCGGGCGATCCGCTGCACGCGGGCGGGAAACACGTATCGCTCCAGGTGTTCGATCACCGCCTCGGGCGAGTCGATGACCATGTCGTCCACGACCACGCGGCCGGCCCCGGTGGTGGCCGTGCGTTCGACCCCGGCAGCGAAGCCGTGGGCCTCCATGGTCAGCGGGTTGCGGGCCAGGTACTGGTCGATATAGCAGGCGCCGGCGAGTTTCTGGAAGGCGATGTAGACGCCGTCGGGATCGTCGGCATAACTGCCGGCCGGACGGCCGGTGAGACGCTCCATCAGCGGGATGTCCATCACGTGGACCATCCACGCCGGGATGCCGCCGGCGGGCCGTCCTGCGATGACGTCCATCGCCAGCAGGGCCCGCTCGCCCCAGCTGCCGGCAAACTCGCCGTACCCTCGCGAAGCCATGGCTGATCCGCCGCGCCGCCGGCCGGTCCATCGCCCCGGGCACCGCGCGGCGTTATCTCAGACGGTGCCTGCGGGCCGCCGCGGCCGGGCTCGCGCCGTCCCGCACCACCGCGCACAGCGCCGCCTGGAAGTCCTGCGGCCGGGGCACCTGGATGGCGTTGCGGCCGAAGACCACCCCGCCAGCCCCCGCCGCGACCTCCGCCGCCGCCAGCTCCAGCGCCGCCCGCTGCGTCGGCAGCTTCTCGGCCCCGAGGCCGAACACCGGCACCGGGCAGGTCGAGGTCACCGCCCTGAAATCGCAGGTGCAGAAGGTCTTGATCGCATCCGCGCCCAGCTCGGCGACGATGCGGCTGCCGATCCGGACATCGTCGTGCAGCTCCTCGGGGGTCATGTCCAGGTGGCCGGTCGGGAAGTATTCGCCGATCACGGGGATACCCAGCCGGTGGCACTTTGCCGTCAGGGCACTGAAGACCGCGACGTTCTCGGCGTCCCGTTCCTCATCGCCGGTGCGGAGCGTGAGGGAAACCAGGGCGATGTCCATGCCCTCGGCCAGGGCCTCCTCCGGCTCCACGCCGCGGACGCTTCTGGCCTGGCGGTAGTTGAAGTGAAAGCAGTACACCGAGTTCCAGTTCAGCCGCACCACCGCCAGGGGCCCGTGCCGGCGGGCGAAGACCTCGCCGCAATGCCGCAGCATCCCCGGAGCCAGCAGCACTCCGTCGACGTCGGGATGAATCCTGCGGGCGGTCGCCGGCAGGTTCTCCATCCCGGGGATCGGCCCGTCGAACATCCCGTGGTAGATGGCGATGATC
>CAZSYS010000430.1:0-3174 GCA_964611365.1 uncultured Planctomycetales bacterium | reverse complement strand
GCACAGCCAGCGATGCGTAAGATTGGCGACCGGATCGCCCGCCACCAGGTCGTCATGCCCGAAAACGGCTCCGAACACCGCCTCGCGGTCCGCCTGCCGCCGGCCGCAGGCCGGTCAGCACCACGTTCGGTGGGCCCTCGGCCGCGGCAAGTGCCGCCGTCAGACCGGGCACCACGACCGCCGCCCCACACATGAATGACCGCCGGACATGTCGATCGGCTCGGCAGAGTGTGCCGGATCGGCGGAGCGACCATTGCCCCGCGCCGGGTCGGCGATTATAAACGCGGGCGGCGTCCAGCCGGCCGGCCGACGCCGTTGGTCCTGCGGGAGAATACGCCATGCACCAGCCGTCCTGCCGATCGGAAAACGCCCTGCCCCGGACCCCGTCCCGGCGCCGATTCCTCGCGGCCGGCGCCGCCCTGGCCGGTGCGGCTGCCTTTGCCGGCGCCGAACCGTCCGCGACCCGCCCGGCCGACACCCGTCCGGCCGAACACGGCCGGCGGATCCGCCTGGGCATCGTCGGCTGCGGCGGCCGCGGAAGCTGGATCGCCGGGCTGTTCAGCCGGCACGGCGGCTACGAGATCCACGCGGTGGCCGACTACTTCCACGAGGTGGCCGACGCCTGCGGCGACGCCCTCGGGGTGAGCCGCAACCGCCGATTCTCGGGCCTGTCCGGCTACCGCCGGGTGATCGACAGCGGCGTCGAGGCCGTCGCCCTTGAAACCCCGCCGTGCTTCTTCCCGGAGCATGCGGCGGCGGCGGTTCAGGCCGGCCTGCACGTCTACATGGCCAAACCCGTGGCCGTGGACGTGCCGGGAGCCCTGCGCATCCTCGAGGTCGGGCAGCAGGCCGGCCGGCAGAAGCGGTGTTTCTTCGTCGATTACCAGATGCCCACCGACCCGCTCAACATCGAGGTGGTGCGCCGCCTCCAGGCCGGAGCCGTCGGCCCCCTGGCCCATGCATCGAGCTTCGGCTACGCCACCGGCTTCCCCGATCCGCCCCGGACCGCCACCATCGCCGACCGGCTCCGCAAGCTCATCTGGGTCAACGACGTCGCCATCGGCGGCGACTACATCGTCAACTTCGACATCCACGCCATCGATGCGGCCCTGTGGGCGATCGGACGCATGCCCACGGCCGCGACCGGCCGCTCGCGCATCGTGAGAGCCGATCCCCACGGCGACAGCCGCGACGTCTGCCACGTGCTCTATGAGTTCGACGACGGCCTGGTCCTCAGCCACCACGGCCAGGCCCTGCCCAACAGCCCCGATGAAGGCCTGGGGTGCAAGTTCTACGGCCAGGCCGGCATGGCCGTGATCAATTACTGGGGAAAGGCCTGCGTCAGCGGCGGAAGCGAGCCGTTCGCCGGCGGCACCGTGGAAAACCTCTACCAGGCCGGGGCCGAACGCAACATCGCCGCGTTCCACCGCCAGATCGTCCAGGGCCGCTTCGAGAACGAAACCCTGCAGCGCTCGGTGGACGGCGTTCTGGCCTGCATCCTCGGCCGGGAGGCCGCCGCCCGCGGAACGCGCCTGACCATGAAAGCCCTGCTCGAGGAAAACCGGCGGCTGGAGGTCGATCTGAGCGGCCTGCAGGCCTGACCGGCAACCGGCACCGTGCCGACACGAGCCAGGCTCGCGGCGGTGCTCCCCCCCGGTCCGCGACGCCGGCCGGTCGAGGCTTCACGGCCGCGCCGGCGGACCGGCCTGCGGAAACCCCTGACGCAGCCGGGCGGCCAGCTCACCGACGGTGCCGGCGTGAGCCGGGTCGCCGGCGAGGTTACGGTGCTCCCCCGGATCGTTCAGGTGGTCGTACAACTGCAGCCCCCGCCGCCCGTCGTCCCACTCCACATACCGCCACCGGGCGGTTCGGACGCTCCGGCCGAAGTACCGCTGCGGACCCTCCTGACGCACGACCTGGGTCCAGGCGGCTGCCTCCTCGAGGCCGGCAGCGGGATCGTCCAGCAGCCGCTGCAGGCTTCGGCCCTCCAGGCCCGCCGGCGGATCCAGCCCGCACAGCCCGGCCAGCGTCGGATAGACGTCCAGCAGCTCCACCGGCACCGGGCTGGCCTGCCCGCGGGCACGGGCTCCCGGAGCCGCGATGATCAGCGGAACCCGGGCCGATTCCTCAAACAGGCTCATCTTCTGCCACTGGCCGTGCTGGCCGAGCAGAAAACCGTTGTCGCTGAGGAAGACGACGATCGTCCGGTCCGCCAGCTTCAGGCGGTCCAGGGCGTCCAGCAACCGGCCGACCTGGTGATCCATGAAGCTCACGCCGGCGTAATAAGCACGCTTGAAAGCCCGCAGATCCGCCTCGTCCAGTCCGTAGTTCGGCGGACGCACGGTGACCGCCGCGGGCGGAACGCTCTCCAGGTCCCGCTCGCTGCCGGCGAACAACCGCACGGCCTGCAGCGAAATCGGCTCAAACCACCGCGGCGTGGCCACACAGGGCACGTGCGGCCGGTAGAACCCCACCGCCAGGAAGAACGGCCGGTCCCCGTGTTCCTCCAGCAGCCGCACGGCCTCGGCGGCCACCTTCGCGTCGGTCTGCTCGTCGTCGGCGCCCCGGGCCTCCATCCAGGCCATGGCCGCCCCCAGCTGCGTGGCCGGCGTGTAGTTGATCAGCAGGTGCTCGTCGTCGCGGTCGCGGCCGCGCGGGTACAACGCCAGATCCCAGGAGTCCGGGTCGTCCAGGCCCGGCGTGCCGATGTCCCAGGGCACGCCGTAGTGGAAGATCTTGCCCACGCGGGCGGCAAAATAGCCGTTCTTCCTGAAAAGCTGCGGCAGCGTCACCACGTCGGGGAACAGCTCGCGGACCTTCTCGTGGTTGAAATAAACGCCCAGGCTGTCGGGACGCCGGCCGGTGAGCACCGACGTCCGGCTGGGATTGCACAGCGGCAGCTGGCAGCAGGCCCGGTCGAACCGCACGCCGGCGCCCGCCACGCGGGCGATGTGGGGCGTGCGGGCGCCGGTGTCGCCGTAGCAGCCCAGACAGGTGTTCAGGTCGTCCGAGACGATCAGAAGCACGTTGGACTTCGACGCCTCCGCCGCCACCGCCGTCGCGCAGGCCAGCCAGCATGCCAGGACGGACCCCGCCGCCAACGGCCGCGGCGCGGGCGTCTTCTTGCGGTTCTTGCCGGTCCGGTTCACGTTCGCCTCCCCTGGCCGCAGGCCT
>CAZSYS010000429.1:0-3190 GCA_964611365.1 uncultured Planctomycetales bacterium | reverse complement strand
GCGACGGGCCGTTGCTCGCGGCCGCGCCGCCTCGCGCATCCGCAGGGAGCGGCAGCGGACCCCGGCGGCCGCGCGAGTGTTTCCGGGCCGGCGGACAGGGGCTATGATGGATTGCCCGGCCGCGGACGCCGGGTCGAATCGGGCGTGCGCAGCCGCACGCGGTGCGGGCCTGACCGCGCGGACCTTCCTTCTTCGAGGTGGCGACCGCCATGCCGGACAAAGCGACACTGGTCATCCAGGGGAAATCCTACGAGCTTCCGGTGGTCGTGGGCACGGAGGGCGAAGTGGGGGTGGATATCAGCAACCTCCGCAGCCAGAGCGGGGCCATCACGCTCGATGACGGCTACGCCAACACCGGCTCCTGCTGCAGCGCGATCACCTTCATCGACGGCGAGCAGGGCATCCTGCGCTACCGCGGCTACCCGATCGAGCAGCTGGCGGTCAAGTCGACCTTCGTCGAGACCGCCTACCTCCTCATCTTCGGCGAGCTTCCCTCCCGGACCCAGCACGCCGAGTTCCGGGCCCTGCTGAGTCAGCACGAGTACCTCCACGAGGACATGCGCCATCACTTCGAGGGCTTCCCCCCCAACGCCCACCCGATGGCCATCCTCTCGGCGATGATCAACGCGATGGGCTGCTATCAGCCGGCCCTGCTCAACCCCGACGACCCCGAGCACTTCACCGACGCGGCCGCCCGGATCATGAGCAAGGTCCGGACCATTGCGGCGGCCAGCTACAAGAAGTCCGTCGGCGAGCCGTGGATCTACCCCCGCCCCGAGCTGCAGTACGTGCCCAACTTCCTGCACATGATGTTCAGCAAGCCCAACCGGCCCTACGAGCCCGACCCGGACGTGGTCTCGGCGCTGCGGATGATCCTGATCCTGCACGCCGACCACGAGCAGAACTGCTCGACCTCCACGGTCCGGATGGTCGGCTCGGCCCAGGCCAACGTCTACGCCTCGGTCGCCGCCGGGGTCTGCGCCCTGTGGGGGCCGCTGCACGGCGGGGCCAACCAGGCGGTCATCAACATGCTCTCCAGCATCCTGGCCAGCGGCGAGCCGGCCTCGTCGTTCATCGCCAAGGTCAAGGACAAGACCAGCAAGATCCGGCTGATGGGCTTCGGTCACCGCGTGTACCGCAACTACGATCCCCGCGCAAGGATTCTCAAGGAGGCCTGCGACAAGGTGCTGGCCAAGCTGGGCATCCACGACCCGATGCTCGACCTGGCCAAGCAGCTGGAGGAGACCGCCCTGCGGGACGAGTACTTCATCCAGCGCAAGCTTTATCCCAACGTGGATTTCTACAGCGGCATCATCATGCGGGCCATGGGCATCCCCGTGCCGATGTTCCCGGTCATGTTCGCCATCGGCCGGATGCCCGGCTGGATCGCCCACTGGCGCGAGGTGGCCCTGTCCCCCAATCCGCGCATCAACCGTCCGCGGCAGATCTACGTCGGGGCGACCAAACGTGACTATGTTCCCGCCGACCAGCGACCCGCCTGAGGCTCCGTTCCGGGGCGGTCCGATCCGGCCCGGTCCCTGGACCGGCCTGCTGGCGCTGGCCGTCGTCGCGGGCTGCTCGACCGTCCGGGTGGACGTCGAAACCCGCCTGGCGACCGATCCGGATCTGTCGCAGCGCCTGACAGGTCCGGCCTACGTCCTGGGCGGCGTCACCCCGGAGGTCGAGGCCTCGCTGGTGTTTCAGGAGGCCGCGGATCTCTGGGCCGCGGCCCTGGCCGAGTACCGGCCGCACCTGCGACGCGCGTCCCACGGCGAGCCGGCCGCCTTCCGGATGACCCTGGGCTTCAATGTCCTCGATCTGGGGACCGGCGTGGTCAGCTACCCCGAGTACGGCCCCACATGGAGCCATCTGGGGGTCTACAGCGGCTGCGGCTACCACCACGGTTATGCCCACGGCTACGGCCACGTCGGCCGGCGGGTGGAAACCGTGCACCTGGGCTACGATCGCAGCCTGCTGGTGGTCGCCTGGATCGAGGATCCCGGACAGCCCGCCGGCCGGCGCGTGATCTGGGAGGGTTTCGCCCGCAGCGTGGGCTCGACGCCGAGCCTGAAGGTGGCCCTGCCCTTTCTGGCGGCAGGGCTGGCGCCGTATTTCGGCCAGGCCACCGAGGAGCCCGTGCACGAGCGTTTCACGCGTCACAGCGACCGGATCGAGGCGCTGCGCCGGGCCGTGCCGCCATCCGGCGCCCCGGAGGATTGATCGCCCACCGGCAGTCCGGCACCGCCATTCCGTCGGCCGCGGCCGGCTGTCCGGATGCGGGCGGACCGGAAACGGGCAGGGATCAGGCCGGGCGGCCGGCCCCACGGCCCGCAGGCCCGCCGGGGCAGACTTCCTGGCCGGCGGGGCGATGAACCGCCGGCCCGTGGATGTCCGCCGAGGACTTCGCCCGGTCGGCCTGCTGCACAAGCCCTGCGCGGGCTTGGACGGAGACGCCTGGAGCATTATGGTTACGGCAGGCCGGTGGGGCCGGGAGGTTGAGCCGCCGGGGCGGCGGCGCAGCACAACGTCCCGCCGGGTTCCGGGCTTTGTTGGCGGAGAAACGCATGGACAGTCCGCAGGCCATGGAGGGCGCCGAGGCATGCACGCCGCTGATTCTGCAGCCCGACCCGGCCGGCGTCTGGTACGTTGCCCACACGCGGGCGCGCAACGAGAAGGCCCTGGCCGGCGACCTGGGCAAGCTGAGAATCCACAACTATCTCCCGCTGATGCCGCGTGTGACCCGCAGCCCGGTGACCCGCCGGGTTTCCCGCAGCCTGGTGCCGGTCTTCCCGGGCTACGTCTTCTTTTTCGCCGCTCCCGAGCAGCGCTACCTGGCCCTGCGCACCAACCGCATCGCCCGGGTGCTGGAGGTGCCGGACCAGACCCAGCTGATCGCCGAGCTCCGCCAGGTGGACCTGCTGGTGGCCAGCGGCCGGACCCTGGAGGTCGCCAACACCCTCAAGGCCGGTGAATGGGGGCGGATCGTGGCCGGCCCGCTGCAGGGGCTCGAGGGAGTGGTCGAGCGTGTCTCGGGCCAGTGCCGGCTGCACATGAACGTCACCATTCTCGGGCAGAGCGTCAACGTGGAGGTGGACAGCGGCAACGTCGAACGGATCGATCCGCCCTCCGTGGCGCCGGGCGGGCGGCGATGAGCCGGTCGGCGATGGCTGCGGCGCGCGCAAGCCGCCGG
>CAZSYS010000428.1:0-3224 GCA_964611365.1 uncultured Planctomycetales bacterium | reverse complement strand
CGACGAATCCGGCAACGCGCACCTGTGGGGCAACCTGGGCGTCGCGGTGGATGGCCTCCTCGAACGGGCAGTCGCCGAGAACCTCGGCGAACTGCGACGACTTCAGTCCCTTGATCCGCCCGAGTTCCCCGGCCCCGTAGTTGCTCAGGCCGTGGGCGATGGTGATGCCCTCGGCCGATACTACGCGGACGATCGCGCCCCGGGAAAAGTCCCCTTCCACCGCCGTGATGCCCTTGGCCAGCAGGCTCTTGCCTCCCAGCAGCACCGCCTCGGCCGCCCCCGCGTCCACGGTGATGCGGCCGGCCGGGCGGGCGGCGCCGGCGATCCACCGCTGTCGGGCGCTGAGCTTGCGCGGCGCCGGAGCGAAGATCGTGCCCACCCGCTCGCCCTCGATCAGCCGCAGCAGCACGCCGGGCTGGCGGCCGTCGGCGATGACCACGCACTCGCCGGCGTCGGTCACCAGCCGCGCCGCCCCGAGCTTGCTGGCCATGCCGCCGGAGCCCAGGGCCGACCGGTCGCCGCGCACCAGGGCCTGGACGTCGCAGTTCACCTGCGGCACCAGGTCGATCCGCCGGCCTTCGGCGTTCAGCAGGCCGTCCACCACCGTCAGGATCACCAGCAGGTCGGCGCGCAGCAGGTTGGTCACCAGGGCCGCGATGGTGTCGTTGTCGGCGTAACGGTCCAGCTCATCGACCGCGGTGGTGTCGTTCTCGTTGATCACCGGCACCGCGCCCAGCCGGTGCAGGGCCGCCAGCGTATTGCTGATGTGAACATAGCGGCTGCGCTCCTCGAAGTCCTTGCGGGTCACCAGCACCTGCCCGGCCATGAGTCCGTGACGGGCGAACACCCGTCCGTACAGGCCCATCAGCGCCGGCTGGCCGACCGCCGCCGTGGCCTGCAGGACCGGCAGCGACCGCGGGCGGCGGGTCTGGCCGGTCAGCCCCATGCCCGCCCCCACCGCCCCGCTGGTCACCAGGGTCACGCGCATGCCCCGCCGGCGCAGCTCGGCCAGCTGCCCGCCGATGCGGGCGATGACCGCCCTGTTCAGCCGCCCGGAGTCGCCGGTCAGCACCGCCGTGCCGACCTTGACGACCACGTTGCGGACCGAACTCATCCACTGCTTACGGAGCTGGGTGCTGGGCACGCTCCAGGATCTCCATCAGCCGCGTCAGCGTCCGCCCGGTGGCGCCGCGATTGGCCTGCACCACCGCCCGGGCATTCCGGGCCATCCGTGAGGCCGCGTCGGGATCGCGCAGCAGTCCGTCCACCGCGTCGGCCAGCTGCCCGGCGGCATCCGGGCTGTCGAGGTCGGTACGGATCTCGAGGACACCGTCGCCCTGCCGCAGCCGCTCCATGGTGTCGGCGAAGTTGTCGGTGTGCGGCCCGACCACGACCGGCCGGCACAGCGCGGCCACCTCCATCATGTCGGAGCCGCCCATGTTTGCCAAGCTGCGGCCGGCGAACACCACCGTCGCCAGGCTGTAGAACGCCCGCAACTCGCCCATGGTGTCGCCGAGGATCACACGCCGGCTCCCCGAAGCCGCCGGCCTGCCCGGGTCACGATGCCCGCTGCGCCGCACGCAGGCATAGCCCGCCGCCCGGATGTACCCGGCCACCTCGTCGAATCGCTCGGGCTTGCGCGGAATGATCGCCAGCTGCAGGTCCGGATGCCGGCCCAGAAGGCGCCCGTAGGCCTCCAGCACCACCTGCTCCTCGCCCGGGCCGGTGCTGCCGCAGACCCACAATCGGCCTGCCCGGTCGATGCCCAGGGCGACGGCCAGTGCGTCGGCGCCGGGGATCGCATCGGCCAGCTCCGCGGTATCCCATTTCAGCGAGCCGGTGACCGTCACCCGGTCCGGCGGGACGCCCAGCTGGCGAAACCGGCCGGCGTAGGTTTCATCCTGGGCCCCCACCCACTCCAGGGCCGCGAACATCGGACGGACCAGACGTCGGACCCTGCCGAAGCGCCGCAGGCTGGTTGCGCTGAGCCGCCCGTTGATCACGGCCACCGGAATGCCCCGCGCGGCCGCCTGCGTCACGAACTGGTACCACACCTCCAGCTCGACCAGCACGATCATCGTCGGCTTCACGCGGTCCATCGCCCGCCGCACCCAGCGGCTCAGATCCAGCGGGTAGCGGAACACCACCAGGTCGGGAAAAAGCACCCTGGCCCGCGCCAGGCCGGTATCGGTCGTGCAGGACACCACCACTTCGGTCTGCGGGCAACGCCCCCGCCACTCGGCGATGATTCCCCGGACGGCGTTCACCTCCCCCACCGAGACGGCGTGAAACCACACCCGCCGTTGTACCGGCGGCAGCACCGGCGCATATCCCCGCCGCTGGGCCCAGCCGCCCCGGTACTTGCCGGTCCTCAGCGCCCGATACGCCAGCAGCGGCGCGGCCGCGCACAGCGCCAGCAGGTAGCAGCAGTCGACGATCAGGCGCATCGGCGGGTATCTTATCGCTGAGGTCGCCAACCGCAACGTCGGGCAGTCGGCTGGAACACATCCGCAACCGCATGCCCGGCGCCGGTAACGCGACAGCGCGATCCGGCGAAGGAGAGACCATCGACCGGTCCCTCCGGAGCTGAGCATCCGGCACGCCGGCTCTGCGAACGGACGGCCGGAGACGCCTACTGCAGCCTGACCGACACCTTCATCCGCGCGTCGCCGCGAAGGATGGTCACTTCCACCTCCTGTCCGGCCTTGCGCTGGGCCAGAAGCCGCTGCAGGTCGGCCAGCGAACGAATGGACCGGCCGTCGACCGCCACGATCACGTCGCCGAGGATCACCGAGCCGTCCGGCGCCTCCCGTGTGCCGAGAAGCCCGGCCGCCTCAGCCCCCGACCCCTCCTGGACCTCCATGATCAGCACCCCGGCCAGCCCCAGACTTCGGGCCAGGCCATCCTCGGCCAGCAGCACGCCCAGCCGCGGCCGGGCGACCTTTCCGTGGGCGATCAGCTGGGGCACGACCTCCGCGACCACGTCCACGGGCACCGCAAAGCCGATGCCTGCGCTGGCTCCGGATGGGCTGTAAATCGCGGTGTTGATGCCGATGAGCCGGCCGGCGCTGTCCAGCAGCGGGCCGCCGGAGTTGCCCGGGTTGATGGCCGCGTCGGTCTGGATCACCCCCTCGATCAGCCCTCCGCCGGCGGCCGGGATCGACCGCCCCAGGGCGCTGACCACGCCTGTGGTCAGCGTCTGGTCCAGCCCGAAGGGGTTGCCG
>CAZSYS010000427.1:0-3260 GCA_964611365.1 uncultured Planctomycetales bacterium | reverse complement strand
GGTTCAACTCCATCGTTCACCTCCACTTCCCCGGGGCCGGTGGGCACCGGGGTGGGGGCGTACGCCGGCCGTCTGCGGACCTGCGACGGCCTGTGGACCGCTGCGGCCGAGGTGTCCCGGACCGGCCGGACGCACCGGCTGGCCCTGACCCAGGACCACCACGCCATCGACCCCCTGGGAGCCGGGGAGCGCCAGCGGCGCGTCGGAACGCTGGTCCGCGAGGCCGTGCTGGAGGAGTACGCCGCCGACCCGCACTTTGCCCGCAGGGCCGCTCACGCCGTGCCGAATACGCGGCTCTGGAAGGATCCGGCGGTCTACGACGGGCACCGCTGGGGCATGGTCATCGACCTGAACACCTGCATCGGGTGCAATGCCTGCGCCGTGGCCTGCCAGGCGGAGAACAACGTGCCGGTGGTGGGCCGCGAGGAGGTGCTGCGCGGCCGGGAGATGCACTGGCTGCGGGTGGACCGCTATTTCCGGGGGGATCCGGCGGCGCCCAGCCCTCCGGTGGTGCACCAGCCGCTGACCTGCCACCACTGCGAGAATGCCCCCTGCGAGCAGGTCTGCCCGGTGGCGGCCACGGTGCACGACACCGAAGGCCTCAACACCATGGTCTACAACCGCTGCATCGGAACGCGCTACTGCTCGAACAACTGCCCGTTCAAGGTGCGCCGCTACAACTACCTCGACTATCACTCCAAGGATCCGCGCGGCGGTCCGCGGCCCTGGTTCGGCATGCCCGACAGCCAGCAGCAGGCGGAGATCGACGACGTCCGCAAGCTGGGCTTCAACCCGGATGTGACCGTGCGGATGCGCGGAGTGATGGAGAAGTGCACCTTCTGCGTGCAGCGCATTCAGGCGGCCAAGATCGCCGCCCGGCGTCAGCAGCGCCCGCTGGCCGACGGCGAGGTCGTCCCGGCCTGCGCCCAGGCCTGCCCGACGCAGGCCATCGTGTTCGGCGACCTGAACGACCCGGCCGGCCGGGTGCGGGCCCTGCAGGACCATCCGCGGGCGTACGGACTGCTGGACGAGCTGAACCTGGGCGTGCGGACGCGGTACCTGGCGAAGGTGCGGCACCCGCTGAGCCCCGACGTTCCGGCCGGCCCCGCGGCGACGGAGGAGCATGCCTGACATGACCGTCGAATCGGCCAGTCTGGCGCCCCTGGCGGACAACACCGTCGAGGTTCCCGGCCGGCGGGCCCCGCTGGTGCTGGGCGACCTGGACTACGCCGGGCTGACCGAGCGGGTGTGCGCGATTCCGGAGCGGCCCACGGCGCCGGCGGCCTGGTGGGCTACGCTGGCCCTGGCCGCGGCGGGCCTGGCGGGCTTCCTGTGCCTGATCGGCTACCTGGTCTCGACCGGCATCGGCGTGTGGGGCAACAACCAGCCGGTGGCCTGGGCGTTCGATATCACCAACTTCGTCTTCTGGATCGGCATCGGCCACGCCGGCACGCTGATCTCGGCGATCCTGTTCCTGTTCCGCCAGAACTGGCGCACCAGCATCAACCGCTTCGCCGAGGCCATGACCATCTTCGCGGTGATGTGCGCCGGCATCTTCCCGGCGATCCACGTCGGCCGGCCGTGGCTGGCCTACTGGATGGCCCCCTACCCCAACCAGATGGGGATGTGGCCCAACTTCCGCTCGCCCCTGCTGTGGGACGTCTTCGCGGTGAGTACCTACGCGCTGGTCTCGATCATGTTCTGGTACCTGGGCATGATCCCCGACCTGGCCACGCTGCGCGACCGGGCCCGGACGCGGCTGCGGCGGATCCTGTACGGACTGTTCGCCCTGGGCTGGAACGGCTCGGCGGCCCACTGGCGGCGCTTCGAATGCGCCTACCTGCTGCTGGCCGGCCTGGCCACGCCGCTGGTGCTGTCGGTGCACTCGGTGGTCAGCTTCGACTTCGCCACCTCGCAGCTGCCCGGCTGGCACACGACCATCTTTCCGCCCTACTTCGTGGCCGGGGCGGTGTTCGGCGGATTCGCCATGGTGCTGACGCTGGTGATCCCGGCGCGGACGTTCTTCGGGCTGCAGGAGCTGATCACCCTGCGGCACATCGAGAACATGAACAAGGTGCTGCTGGCCACCGGCTGCATCGTCGGCTACGCCTACGGCGTCGAGCTGTTCATCGCCTGGTACAGCGGCAGCGGCTTCGAGCGGTTCGTGTTCGCCAACCGCATGGGCGGGCCGATGGCCTGGGCCTACTGGATCATGATCGGCTGTAACGTGGCCGCGCCGCAGCTGCTGTGGTCGAGGTTCTGCCGGACGAACCTGTGGATCACGCTGCTGGTGGCCATGTGCGTGAACGTGGGCATGTGGTTCGAGCGTTTCGTGATCATCGTCAGCTCGCTGAGCCGGGACTTCGTGCCCTCCAGCTGGGGAAGCTTCTCGCCGACCTGGGTGGACTTCGGCATGCTGGCCGGCAGCTTCGGGCTGTTCTTCACGCTGTTCATGCTGTTCGTGCGCTACCTGCCCATCGTCGCCATGGCGGAGATCAAGCACGTGATGCCGGCGCGGCATGAGGGGCCGGCCGGGCCGGCGGGCGGAGGCGGCGCGGAGGGGCCGCGGGCCGGAGGTGATCCGGGATGAGCGTCCAGACTCCTCCAGACCGGCCGGAGGCCCAGCCCGCCCTCTACGGGCTGCTGGCGGAGTTCGACGAGCCCGCCGGGCTGGTCCGGGCGGCGGAGGCGGTGCGCCGGAAGGGCTACACCCGCTGGGACGTCCACAGCCCCTTCCCGGTCCACGGGCTGGATGAGGCCATGGGCGCCCGCCGCACCCGGCTGCCGCTGATCGCCCTGGCCGCCGGTCTGTGCGGCCTGATCGGCGGGCTGAAGCTCGCCTGGTACACCAACGCCACCGACATGGCCTTCATGCCCTCGTTCCTGCGCGGCTACCCGTTCCTGATCAGCGGCAAGCCGGTCTTCTCGCTGCCGGCCAACATCCCGGTGGTCTTCGAGACCACCGTCCTGCTGGCCGCCCTGGGCACGGTGCTGGGCATGCTGGGGCTCAACCGGCTGCCGCGGCTGCACCACCCGCTGTTCGCCAGCGCCCGCTTCGCCCGGGCCAGCGTCGACCGGTTCTTCATCGTCATCGAGGCACGCGACGGGCGCTTCGAACGCCGCTCGACGGCCGAGTTCCTGCGCTCCCTCGGGGCTGCGGCCGTCGAGGAGGTCCCGGAGGACGCGCCATGAACCTCCCGCCGCTACCGAGATGGGCGCTGTACGCCGCGGCCGTCGCCGTGGTGCTGTCGTGGCTGCCG
>CAZSYS010000426.1:0-3261 GCA_964611365.1 uncultured Planctomycetales bacterium | reverse complement strand
CTCGGGCTCGACGGACTCACATAGCGGGTGGTACCATGGACGGGGGCAGGCCACCCCGGCCCGGTCCTCGCGGCGGTTTGTGTTCAAAACCGACCCTGATGAAAAAGGGATCGAGACCCTAATATCCGGAAGGATCAGCACAGAGCCGGAGCCCAGTATGTTCAAAACCGACCCTGATGAAAAAGGGATCGAGACCCCAAACTGAACCTTCTCAAGCGGGCGCTCTTGCCACGTCCCGTTCAAAACCGACCCTGATGAAAAAGGGATCGAGACCGTAGACACCATCGCAGCCAGCGCCCCGCAGAGCGCGTAGGCTAGTTCAAAACCGACCCTGATGAAAAAGGGATCGAGACGGTAGGTTGACCCAGACGAGAAGAATCCGGTCCCGCAATCTGTTCAAAACCGACCCTGATGAAAAAGGGATCGAGACCCGACCGCGAGAATGCACGTGCAACTATCCATGTTTTGTTCAAAACCGACCCTGATGAAAAAGGGATCGAGACATATACACACAGCACCCCCCGGCCCTCGTGTAGGCCCAGGTTCAAAACCGACCCTGATGAAAAAGGGATCGAGACTAGTCCTCGACGTTGTCCGGCTTTGGAGACTTCAGCCATCAGTGGCGCAGTCTCTGATCGTGCCCGCCCGGTGCACATGTCCCCGCGAAGCGATGTAGCGGCCGGCGCCCCTGCCGGCCGTCGAGGGCGGACAACCTCAGGCCTCGCGCCGCAGCGGCGGGGCGTGCGGACCCTTCGGAGTCGAAGAAGAGAACAGGAAAACAGAAAGCGGGGTTGCTGCGGCCTTCGAACCCCCGGCGGCGGTCGACTGCGTCAGCCTCCGCCTCCGGCTATGCCCTTCCAGGCTTCCGGCCCGATGAAACGGCCGGCAGAGACGCCGGGCAGCCCGGCCGCACCCAGGCCGCGGACCGATGCGTCCGGCCGGCGCGGAGGCCGGCCGTTACAGCGCTTCGCGTGACCCATGCGCGGTCCGCAGCATCGACGACCGGCAGGGGCGCCGGCCGCAACGGCGCCTGCATGACTCACGCGCGGCTAGCGATCGGACTGACGGCCGGCCGGGGCATCGCAGATGAACGCTTTCCGTCGCTATGGAGGAATGCTCATGCACGATCAGACCCACGGCACCACCATCATCCTCAGCGTCGGCACCGGCCGAAACCGGGAGGACATCGCTGCCGCGCTGGTGTTCTCCATCCGGCAGAACGGGGCCCGCCGGGCCGTGTTCCTGTGCTCGGCCAAGACCCGCGCGGAAACCCTGCCGGTGGTTGTCGGGCAACTCGGCTGGCCCGAAGACTGCTACCGAGTCCACGTCTGCGCGGACGAGGACAACGTCGAGACGCTGTTTGTCGAGTGGAACCAGGCCTGGGACGAACTGCTCGCCGGCTGGCGGCCGGCACGCGTCATCGTCGACTTCACCAGCGGCACCAAGCCGATGTCCGCCGCCGCCGCCATGCTCGGGATCAGCCGCGGCGCCGAGGCCCTGTCCTACGTGGTCGGCCGGCGCGACGAGACCGGGCGGGTGGTCGAAAGCACCGACGTTCGCAGCCTGCTGCCGGCTCTGGTGCTGGCCCACCGCCGGCTCACCCTGGCGGCCGACCACTTCAACGCCGGCAGCTTCGCCGCCGCCCGGGACATCGCCGCCGAGTACCTGAAGATTACCGCCATGCCCGACGATCGACTGCGCGAGGTGGCCCGCAGCGTCCACTTCATCGCTTCGGCCTGCGAGGCCTGGGACCGTTTCGATTACACCCAGGCGGCCCGCCACCTGCGGGACTCGCAGCGATACTGGAACCAGTGGCAGTGGGTGATGGACTCCGCCCGGCTCAAGGCCGTCCAGCAGCTGATCCATGCGGCCAGGGACGCGGCGACCGGCCGGGGGGCCCTCGAACCGGCTCTGGCGGCCGACCTGCTGGCCAGCGCCCAGCGCTGCATGCGCCGCCAGGACTGGGACGACGCCGTGGCCCGGCTGTACCGGGCCTGCGAGCTGCTGGCCCAGCTCAAGCTCCTGCGGGATTACGGGCAGCAGACCGGCAACATCGACCCCGAGAAGCTGCCGGAGGATCTCCGCCAGCAGTACCGCGATCGCAAGAGCCGCGCCGACGGCGGCAGGCTCAAGCTCGGCCTGGAGCAGTCCTTCACCCTGCTGGAGCAGCTGGCCGACCCCTTGGGCCGCGAGTTTCGGGCCCGCTACGGCCGGCGCGATGCCTACGGGCCGCTCAACGGCCTGCTCAACGCCCGCAACAACTCGCTGCTGGCCCACGGGACCACGCCCATCGGCCAGGACAAGGCCGGGCAGCTGCGGGAGCACATCCTCGCCCTGGCCGACGTGGCCGAACCCGACATTTGCCGGAAGTGGCTGCCGATGGCCGTCCTGCCGGAGTTCGGGGCGTTCTGAGCGGCCGGTTTCCGGCACAGCCCGGGCATTCCAGATACGTAACAACTCCTTCCTGAGCCGCTCCTGCGCGCTCCCGGCGGCCTCGGCTCGTGTCCGTACTCGTGACGGTTGGCCGTGGCCCCGCCGGCCAGCAGGTAGTGCAGGTCGCGGATCCGCCCGAACCGGTCCAGCCCCGGGCAGCCCCCGGCCCCGGCGACGGTCTGGGATATCGCCCCGCCAGCCAGGGTCACGCCCACCCGCCGGCCGGTGCCCATACAGGTGTACGCGGCCACCTGGCCGAGCTCGCTGTCGAGGATGGCCGACACCCGGCCCGCCGGGGCGGTCCGCTCATTCGATCTTCACCGGCGTGTGAAAGGCATGGCGAACCTTCAGTTCCCGCAGAATGGCGAAGACCTTCTGGTTGATCAGGATCATCGGCTGAGCATATCCCTGAACCACATGGCGGGCCGGATCGTCGCGGAGAATGGATCGTCCGAAGCATTCCCACGTCTGGACCACGTCCGGCAGCGAGGCGGGGTCCACCTCGGCCCGGTCGTACACCAGCACCAGCGGTTGCTCGGAAGTTCCAGCGTACATGTCACGGTTGCAGACCGTGCAACCCCATCCGGGGCTGATGTCGTGCAGAAGCCCCAGCGTCCGCGGACCGGCGCGGGGCATGGTATGGGAACACAGGATCTGCCACCACGGCAGCGGCGCACGCGTCCGCCGCAGAAGAGCCTGACGAAGCTCGATCCCGGAAACCGCCCGCTCGCGAAAAACCTCCGCCAGCCGTTCGCTGATCAGCAGCTGCCTGCGGTGTCCTGCTTCAGTCGGAATTGGAGAAACCCGCCGTCTGAGTTACACCTATGG
>CAZSYS010000425.1:0-3267 GCA_964611365.1 uncultured Planctomycetales bacterium | reverse complement strand
GGGCGGTCGTATTCTGCCGTTTTCTGCGGCGCGTCGGGCGACGGTGCGGGCGGTTCCGGGCGGCGGGCACGGGCGGGACGTCGTGGCCGCGCGACCGGCTCTGACCCCGGCGGGACGACGCCGGGGGCGGCTCAGGCGGGCGAGATGACGGACTCAGGCAGGGTCACGGTCGAACGGCTTGCGGAACTCAAGCGCACCGGCGGCAGGTTCAGTGTGCTGACCTGTTATGACGTCGCGATGGCCCGGCTGATGGACGCCGCGGGCCTGGACGTGCTGCTGGTGGGCGACACCGCGGGCGAGGTGGTGCTGGGCCTGCCGAGCACCCGGGCGATCGGGCCGGAGGTGCTGCTGGAGCTGACCGCGGCGGTCCGGCGGGGCGCGGGGCGGGCGATGGTGCTGGCGGATCTGCCGCTGGCCTGCCGGGGCGGCGGCATCGGGGCGACGCTGGAGTGGGTGCGGCGGTTCCTGGAGCACACCGGGGCGGACGCGGTGAAGATCGAGGCGGCCTCGCAGGACGTGGAGCTGATCGAGGCCGCGGCGGCGGCTGGACTTCCGACGGTGGCTCACCTGGGCCTGCGGCCGCAGGCGATCGCGGACCGCAGCGGCTACCGTGCCCAGGGCCGCGACGCCGAGAGTGCCGCCGGAATCATCGCGGACGCGGCCCGCTTCGAGCAGGCCGGGGCCCGGATGCTGCTGCTGGAGGCGGTGGCCTCGGAGGTGGCGGCCGAGGTCACGGCCCGTGCGGGCGTGCCGGTGATCGGCTGCTGCTCGGGCCCGGCCTGTGACGGCACGGTGGTGGTGCTGCACGACATGATCGGCCTGGGCGGCGGGCATCCGCCGCGTTCGGTGCGGCGCTACGCGGACCTGGGGGCCGTGCTCCGGGAGGCGTTCGCGGCCTACGCCCGCGACGTGCGGGAGGGCCGTTTTCCGGTCGAGGCCGAGGCGATCCACATGAAATCCGGCGAGCTGGAGCGTCTGGCGGGACTGCTGCGCGGTTCCTGAGCCCGTCGGGGAGGTGCCATGCTTCTGTCGGTGGTCGTGCCCTGCTGCAACGAGTCGGCCAACGTCGGCGAGCTTCACCGCCGGCTGTCGGAGGTCTGCGCGGGGCTGGACCTGGACGCCGAGTTCGTCTTCGTGGACGACGGCAGCCGGGACGACACGCTGGAGCGGCTCAAGGCTCTGGCCGGCAGCGATCCGCGGGTGCGGGTGCTGAGCCTGTCGCGCAACTTCGGGCACCAGGCGGCGCTGTCGGCGGGCATCGACCATGCCGCCGGCGACGCGGTGGTGGTGATGGACGCGGACCTTCAGCATCCGCCGGAGCTGATCGGAGAGTTCGTGAGCCGCTGGCGGTCGGGCTGGGACCTGGTCTATGCCTACCGCGAAGGTGTGCGTCCGCGGCTGGGCTACCGGCTGATCAACGCCCTGATCAGCACGCGGATTCCGCCGGAATCGGCGGACTTCCGGCTGATGGACCGCCGCGTGGTCGATGCCTTCCGCCGGATGCCCGAGCGGGCCCGGTTCATCCGCGGGATGATCAGCTGGCTGGGGTTCCGGCAGTGCGGCGTGGGCTACCACGACCGGCAGCGGTTCGCCGGGCGGCGCAGTTACACGCTGCGGCAGACGGCGCGGATGGCGCTGAACGCGGTGCTGGCCTTCTCGACGGTGCCGCTGCGGGCGGCCTCGCTGCTGGGGCTGTGCACGCTGACGGCGGGGCTGCTGTACGGGGCCTACATTCTCTATGCCCGGCTGGCGGGCCGGCCGATCGAGCCGGGCTGGACGGCGCTGATGCTGACCGTGCTGGTTCTGGGCGGCGTGCAGCTGATCTGCGTGGGGATCATCGCCGAGTACGTCGGACGGATCTTCGAGGAGGTCAAGCAGCGGCCGCTGTACGTGGTGCGGGAGTGGATCGGCCCGGCGGACCGGCGTCCGGACGACCGGCGGGAGGGCGCGCGGTGAGCGGCGACGAACGGGCCCGGTTCGACCTGATGCAGCTGGCCGAGGTCGCCCAGCGGATGGCCGAGACCTTCGAGCTGGAGCCGCTGCTGCGGACCATCGAGGGCGCCGGGCGCGCCGCCCTGGGCTGCGAACGGGCCACGGTCTTCCTGCACGACCCGGCCGCCGGCACGCTGGTCAGCAAGGTGGCCACCGGCACGGATGAGATCCGCATCCCGGTCGGCCAGGGCATCGCCGGCGAGGCGGCGCGGCTGCGGTCGGTGATCGTGGTGCCCGACGCCTACGCCGACCCGCGTTTCAACCCCCAGATCGATCAGCGCACCGGTTACCGCACGCGCAACCTGCTGACGCTGCCGCTGGCGACGCCGGACGGCGAGCTGATCGGCGTGCTGCAGGTGCTCAACAAGACCGACGGCCCATTCACGCCCCAGGACGAGCGTCTGGCCGCGGCACTGGGGGCCCTGACCGCGGTGACCGTCAAGCGGCAGATGCTCCTGGACGAGGCCGCCGCCAAGCAGCGGATGGAGCGTGATCTGAACATCGCCCGCGACATCCAGCGGCGGCTGCTGCCCAGGTCCGACCCGCAACTGCCCGGTTTCGACATCGCCGGCTGGAACCTGCCGGCCGACCAGACCGGCGGCGACTGCTACGACTTCCACCTGCTGCCCGGCGACCGCCTGGGGGTGCTGGTCGCCGACGCCACCGGTCACGGCATCGGCCCGGCGCTGATCGTGTCGCAGTGCCGGGCGGTCTTCCGGGCGTTCGCCCAGGCCGGCGGCGACCCGGCGGCCATTGCCGGCCAGGTCAACACGCTGATGTGCGCCGATCTGCCGGCGGACCGGTTCGTGACCTGTTTCTTCGGCGTTCTGGACGCCGCCCGGGCGACGCTGCATTACGTCAGCGCCGGCCAGGGCCCGCTGTGGCACTACCGGGCGGCCGGGGGCCGGGTGGACGAGCGGCCGGCGACCTGCCTGCCGATCGGCATTCTGCCGGACATGCCGGTGGAGGCGGGCGAGCCGGTGGTCCTGGCTCCGGGGGACGTGTTTCTGCTGCTGACCGACGGCTTCATCGAGTGGGCCCGCCCCGACGGCCGGCAATACGGTGCCGAGCGGCTGGTGGAGCTGATTCGCCGCCACCACGATCTGCCGTGCGCGGAACTGATCCGCCGGATTCACGAGGACGTGAAGGCCTTCGCCGGCAGTTCGCCCCAGGGCGACGACCTCACCGCGGTGGTGATCCGGCGCACCGCGTGAACCACGGGTTTTCGGGGTTTTCCGGGAGGCTCAGGATATGCGCACCGGACCGGCCATGACC
>CAZSYS010000424.1:0-3334 GCA_964611365.1 uncultured Planctomycetales bacterium | reverse complement strand
GCGCTGCACGTCGAACGGCTCTTGATCGACTCGGGCTATCTGCCGGCGGTGTGCAGCGCCGTCGCCGTCAAGCTCGGGCCGGCCGTGCTGCTGTCGAAAGGCATGGGCCTGCGGGCCGGTAACAAGCCGATGGCTGCCTACACGCGCCGGCCGGGCGAGCGGCACGGGCACAACTGGTACATCCCCAACGTGTCGAGGTCGAGCGAGTTCCGCCATGTCGCCTTCGACGCCAACTTCTGGAAGACCTTCCTTCACGCGCGGCTGGCGACGCTCGCCGGCG
The DNA here is from genome assembly GCA_964611365.1 of uncultured Planctomycetales bacterium. Classification (GTDB taxonomy): domain Bacteria; phylum Planctomycetota; class Phycisphaerae; order UBA1845; family PWPN01; genus CALLOB01. Next base: position 3,054 of record CAZSYS010000424.1, on the reverse strand, counting down.
ACAAGGGAGCGCTGTCTTTATTCGGCAAGAAGCCCGAGCACCACCGGCTCTTCGCCGAGCACGTCGCCGACGCCGAAACCTACGTCGTCACCGAAAGCCACGGCCGGACTGTCCACGAGTGGCGCATCAAGCCGACGAAACCCGACAACCACTGGCTGGACTGCCTGGTCGGCTGCGCCGTGGCGGCGTCGATCCAGGGGGCGGTGCTGTTCGGCACGGACGTGCGGCCGGTGCCCAGGCAGCGGATCCGGCTGTCGGAGCTGAGGAGCAGGCGGTAGGCATCAGGCGGCAGGCGGGAGGCTGTAGGCCGCAGGCTGGAGGCGGAAGGCGGCAGGCGGCAGGCTGGAGGAAGAAGGGGGGCCGGCGATGACGCAGGGTGTGGATGCCAGGCAGGAGGCGGGCCGGGAGCCTCGCGGGCTGCGCTGCCTGCGGTGCGGCTGCGGGCATTTCCTGGTGATCTACACCCGGCCCAAGCCACAGGGACGGATCATGCGCCGGCGCGAGTGCCGGCACTGCGGGCGGAGAGTGACGACCAGCGAGCGGGTGATCGGGGCGTGACCGGGGCTCTGCGCCCGTGCCTCGGCAGTACGGGCCGGCGGGGACCGTCCCTCTCTGAGGCTCAAGCGCCGCCCGATCCCGAAAGGGGCATGGATTCCTCCGGTCCGGCGGTCGGTGCGGCACACCACCCACCTGATTGTCCCCTGAGCAATTCGATTTGTTCCCGGCGCGCTGCGGTGGACGTTTTCCGGCCCTTCGCGGGCTCCCGGACATCATGGCCACGGTGTGAGCGGACTGGCATGGGAACTGCATAGGTCCTCAAGGGCATGGCGGATGGCGGCGTCTCCGCCCCGCGTACCTCAACCGGCAGGAGGTGCCATGAGATCCAGAGACATCAAAACCGCAAACCTGATCGCCTGGCATCTGGACCGGCACGGCTACCTCAAGTGCTGCTCCCACTGCGGGCGTGGGATCTACCTCAAGCTGGACCACGACGGCGTCTGGCGTCCGTACGAGTCCTGGGTGGAGGGCTGGGCAAGCGTCGGCCAGTGGAGGCTCCACGACTGCTGGTCGTGATCGCCGCCGGGGGCCTGCGGCTCAGGCCCCCGATCGGGTCCAGCGGACGCCCAGGCGATGGATCTTTCCATCGAGCGTCTGGTAGCTCTTCAATCCCAGCAGCCGCGCGGCCTGTTTCTTGACGCCGCCGGCCTCGGTCATCGCCCGGAGCACCAGGCGTCGCTCGATGTCGTCCAGGTAGGCTTTCATGTCGAACCCTTCGCCGAGCCGGCATTCCTCTCCCGGCTGCTCGACCCTGCCAACCCCATCCGACAGGGCGGCGGCCACATCCGCCCGGTCGATGGCCTCGCCCGCGGCCATGACCGCGGCCTGCACAAGCACATTGTGCAGCTCGCGCACATTCCCCGGCCAGTCGTGCCTTCGGAGCAGGACCATCGCCGACTCCGACAGCCGCCGGGGGCTGTAACCCGGTTCCTTCTGGAACTGTCGGTTGATCTCATCGAGGAACCTCCCGGCCAGCAGCGGGATGTCCTCCCGCCGCTCGCGCAGGGCCGGCAGTTTCAGCGTCACGGTGGCCAGGCGGTAATACAGGTCCTCGCGGAAGGTTCCCTGGCCGCAAGCCTGCAGGAGGTTGCGGTTGGTCGCCGCGATCACCCGGACGTTCACCTCTCTTTCGGCGGAATCGCCGACCCTACGCACGCGCCGGGAACACGAATGCTGGCCCTCCACCGGCTGCAGCACCCGCAGCAGCTTGGCCTGCATGTCCGGCGAGCACTCGCCGATCTCGTCGAGAAAGAGGGTGCCGCCGTCGGCCTGTTCGAAAGCGCCGGCGTGGTCCCGGACCGCGCCGGTGAAGGCGCCCCTGCGGTAACCAAAGAGCTCGGCTTCGAGCATGTTCGCCGGAATGGCCGCACAGTTGACGGCCACGAAGGCCTTTTCTCTGCGACAGCCGCCCCGGTGGATCGCCCGGGCGAACAACTCCTTGCCCGTGCCGCTCTCGCCGAGGATCAGCACCGACACCTGCCGAAGGGCGACCCGCCGGGCACGCCCCACCGCCAGCCGGAGGGCACGGCTCTTTCCCGTGATCTCCTCAAACCCCTGGACCTTCCCGGGCAGCGACTCCGCCAGGTGCTGCAGATGGACGTCCGGGGCCCGCAGCACCGCCGGAACATACTCCACGGAGAGGTCCAGCGGAATGTCCGCGATCGCCGGCCTGCCGCGGTAGTTCTGGTACAGCGTCGCCGGATACAGGCTCTTGCCCAGAAGCACCCAGACGGCCGCCATCGACGGCGTGCCGGGGCTCAGATGAAAGCACACCTCGGCTCGACGCTCGCGCCAGCCCCGGTAGCGCTCCCGGAGAAAGGGCTCCACCACCGCGAGAATGTCGGCGTGAACCGTGGGATCCTTCAGCTGGAAGGAGTGCAGCTGGACCTTCGCCCGATGTCCCAGCCAGCCGGCGAAGAGCCTCCCCAGCTTCGGGTCGTAAGCGGACAGCAGGTGCACCTCCGAGAACCGTTCGGCCTCCAGCAGGTCCCTGATCGGCCCGCCCCCGCTCACCCGGCGGGCGTCGTACGTGAAGGGCAGCTCCGGCCGGGGGGCCGGCGGCAGAGATTCGCGCATGGCCGCCAGGTCGGTGTTGCCGATCCAGCAGACCAGAATCCGCTGCGGCTCATCGTCAACAGCCTTGTTTGTTTTCATACAAAGCCGATTGTATCTCGCCGGCCCCGGTCTTCAACCATCCGCTGCGTGCTCCATCGCCGCACCGCGCCTGTCGCCCGAACAACGCCCCCGGAAACCGCCTCGCTGCCGTTTGCACCGCGCGGAGCCGCTTTTTCATGTTGTGGCACGCGGCATGCAAGCTGCTGCCTCCGCCGGGGCAGCACGCCGACACGACGGCCTGGCCGGCCCGAGCGAGGAGATGCAACGTGAAACCCGATGCCATGCTGGTTGAGCTGGAGATGATCGAGAAGGCCTGGAGGCAGATCGCCGGGGCCGGGCCGGCAAAGTCCCTGGCCGGCCTGCGGCAGCGCGAGCCGGTGC
>CAZSYS010000423.1:0-3334 GCA_964611365.1 uncultured Planctomycetales bacterium | reverse complement strand
CGACCGGGGGTCGCCGTGCGGGCCAGGCTCTCCCGCAACCGGCGTGCTTCCCCAAAGCTCTTGGCTTGGACCTGCGATCGCTTATAATGCCCGCTGTCCTCGCCGGGCAGTGCCCGGCGGCCAGGTCCCGGCGGCGTACCCAAGTGGACCAAGGGGACGGATTGCAAATCCGTTATTCATGGGTTCGAATCCCATCGCCGCCTTGCCCGTTCACTGCCCGGAGTTTTACTGTGACCCGCCCGGCGGGCTTCCCGCCGCCGCGGCCAGGCGGCTGTCATACCTGCCGGTCAGGCCCAGATCGTCGGGGGTGATGTTCTGAGGCCGTTCGCCGGGTTCGGCGAAGACCTCGCGCAGGGCCTCCAGATCGGCCATGCCGAATTCGGCGTGGGGCTCCAGGTGCGAGCCTTCTCCCCATTCGTTCCAGGCCTCCAGGATTGCCATGCGCCGCCCGTGGGCGTCGAGGGTCGCCTTCAGCCGCCGGAACCCGTCGGCCAGCGTTTCGGTGGAGCGTCCGAAGTACAGCAGCGCCGTCTCGCCGTGCCAGGGCCGCGGGTCCCAGCCGACGGTCAGCAGCGGTATGTAGGGCAGTTCTCGATTGGCCAGCATGGTCTTCCACAGCCGCTCGTGGATTGCCATGAACGCCGCGTGTGCCGCCTGCGGCTGAGGCGTTTCGAAACCGGGGTAGTTGTAGGCCGTGACCGAGTCGAACCCGCACCGCCGGAACTCGGCCGCAGCCTCGGCGTTGACTCCGCCGCAGGCCCCGATGTGCAGCCCGGGCAGTCCGGCCGCCCGGACGCGAGCCCGCATCGCTTCCAGGGCGGCGGCCGTCTGCTCGCAGGAGCCCAGGTCCCGCGGCAGCTGGTGCGGGTCGAAGAAGCTCACGTACGGCAGACCGTCCACCGTCAGGTAGTTCGCGCGCCGCAGGTAGCGGTCCACCCAGTAGTCGACCACCGCCAGCAGATCCTCGACGGTCCGCACCGTGAACGGGGCGTGGTTGGCCCACATCAGCGCGAACTTCATGCGGTCGGCGTAGCGGGCCTTCAGAAAGCCGTGGTTGAGGCCCTCGCCGAGCTCCTCGTGCCCGTCGCGCCAGTACCAGTCGTACACGAAGAACGAGATCCCGTTCTCCAGGGCCCATTTGATGTGCCAGTCGGCCACCTCGGGCATGCCCTCGCGGTACCAGCCCAGGGCCGGCTCGCGTTCGGGATAATCCTTCTGCAGCCGCCAGCGGTCCCCCGCGCCGCCGGCCCAGCCCGGAAAGTAGTAGACGCCGATGCTGCAGGCCGTCCGGACCGGCTGAGGCTCAGGTACATCGTAGCCGTCGGCCGGACGTTCGAGGCGACGCGGGTCGCGGATCGGCTCGTCGACACGCAACATACGGGTGAAACGCCGGTCGCCGATTTCGATCGCCACCGGCAGCGGTCCTGCGGCCCGGGGCACCAGCGTGAAGACCGCTTCCATGCGGCCCGAGGGCCCCGGAGCCGGAGCTGTCGAGACGGGCGCCGAGATCACGTCAGCCCCGTCCGCAAGGCATCGCACCGTCAGCGCTGGTGGTGCCGGTCCGCCGGCATGCTCGAACACCGCCAGCAACTCCGCCGGACGACCGGGGCGGTTGACTGCCCGTCGCCAGCCGATGTAGCGATCCGCCAGAAGGGGCACGTCCGGCCGGTTGGGATCGATGCGCAGATGGCGCAGCACAAGCCGCTCGCCCCCGGTGGTGCCGAAACCGAGCCCCAGGTGCGTGATTGTTCCCTGCCAGACGGGAAACCGGCGAAGATCGATTTCCACCGGTCCGGCGCCTCCGGGCAGCTCGACCGGCCGGCCGCGCATGCCTTCGGTCTGGCGGGAGGCCCCGCAAAGAATCACAGACTTCGCGTCGGCGGAGGAAGCATCCAGCCGCAGAATCGATCGACTGGCGGCGTCAAACGGCTCCACGGGCGTGAGGATGACGGCCTGGGGATGCCGGGCCAGGATCTCCAGTACGCCGGGCCGGGGCTGGAACTCGGCGCCGAAGGCAACCTGCCAGGTCCCCGGACCGCCGGAGAAGTCCCACGCCGGCTCCCCGGCCGGGCCGGTGGCCTGCAGAACCCGCAGGGCGGTCAGCCGACATCTCTGGCCGGACGGCGGATCCAGCCGCAGGCGAATGATCCGGCCGAGTTGCTCCCAGAATGGCCAGATTCCCACCCGTTGACAGCCCGGCGTGACGACAAAACGCGAACATCTTCGAGCATCCAGGCCGCCGTAGGGCCCCTCGGTGGTGTGGGTGTAAAACAGCTCGCCGGAGCCGGTTCCCGAGCACTCCATCTCCACCTCGACCCACTGGTGGTTGGAGGTCGGCTCCATGTTGAACGGCGGGCTGAGAATCTGCGGGTCGCCGCCGGCGGCGGTGAACGTGACCCCGCTTTCCGCAAAGGCGGCATCGCGGATATCGGCTGAGGCCGTCCAGCCGTTCCAGCCGGACTGGCCGCCGAACCGCCATTCGACCAGCACCTGGCGGTCCTGGGGTGTCGCCGAGGCCACCGGGCTGAGGACCAGGCACAGAAGGACCGGCCAGGTCCTTGCGAGGAACGACGGGCCCAAACCGCGGGTGTCCGCGCCGCGGCCCGGGGGTCCAAGCTGGTGGCCGCGGGGCGCCGGGTTAACGTCCAGGGGTCTGCCTGATAATTCCATGGCGTCGTCTCCGCTGGGTCCTGTGCCGGCGACAGCGGCACCGTCTCGTGCGTCTAAGCTATTACAGGTAAACATTTTAATGTGACGAAGAGGCCTTGTCTGCGATGGTCCGGTCCGCGCCGTTCGCCCCGGCGTCCACCCCGGGCGGCGGCCTTCGGGCCCCGACTGGCGGCTTTCGGGCTTGACCCGGGGGCGTTCGTACTGCATACTCTCTGGTTGGCGTGCGGGCAAGGGGCCCGTCGCCCCCAACATGCGGGTCCGCATGCGGTCGCCTGGGTGCGAAGGCCGCGGCAGGAACATCGATCCTCAAACCTCAAGGACCGTCTCCCTTCCAGCGAAGCCACGTTCCAATCAGGCCAGTCGGGACAGAGATCCGCAAGACATCTGATTAAACGCCGGTCGCCGGGTGGCGGCCGCAGTATCTCTTCTGGGAACCCTTTCATGCCGTTCGAAGACAAGACCATCGTGTGCGCCGACTGTGGCCAGGAGTTCGTCCACTCCGCGCAGGACCAGTCCCGTTACGCCGAGCGCGGCTTCAACAACGAGCCGAAGCGCTGCAAGGACTGCCGCGACAAGCGCAAGGCCCAGGGCGGCGGCCCCGGCGGCCCCCGCGGCGGCAGTGCCGGCGGGGCCGGGCGGCCGCAGCGCTTCAGCAGCTCAGCGG
>CAZSYS010000422.1:0-3342 GCA_964611365.1 uncultured Planctomycetales bacterium | reverse complement strand
GATCCGACCCCCCGGCCGCCCGGAGCACGAACGCCCCGCGCGACCCGCTCGCCGTGCCCCCCGGGAGGCGCTGCGGCTCCATCCGATCAGGCTCCCGACACGATCCGTTCATCCGGCCGCCCCGGCTGGGCCGTCGGACACCGGGCCGTTCCGGCCGGTCCCCGCGTTGACACGGCGAACGCACATCGTACCCTGTGAGCCCCGGATTCAGCCCGGTGGCCGTCTCGCGGGCGCCGTCTGCCCGGAAGATCATTCCGAAAGCCGCGGATCGGGCGCCGCCGGAGACCGGGAAACCGTGGGCGACACCCGGAGAACCCGGCCGTTGCCGCCCGCCGTCGCGGCGAGGGATCCGCCATGAGCATGGATCTCTGCGACAGACACCGAGGCGCGGTTCATCGCGCGGCGCGCGGTGCCGAGCGGGTCCGGTTCCCCTGGACACCGGCGCTGCTCTGCAGCCTGGTCTGCCTTGCCGCCGCCGGGGGCCTGAGGGCGGCCGAGTTCCACGTGGCCCCCGACGGCAGCGATGCCGGCCCCGGGACGCAGGACCGGCCGTTCGCAACCCTGGAGCGGCCCCGCGACGCGATCCGCCTCCGCCGGGCCGCCGGCGCCGTGGGTGAACCCGTGACCATCCACGTTCGCGGCGGGGTCTACCCGCTGGCCGGGACGCTCACGCTGGACGAACGCGATTCCGGCAGTGAGGTGGGCCCGGTGGTCTGGCGGTCGGCCCCCGGCGAACAGCCCGTTCTGCTGGGCGGACGGCCGATCCGCGACTTCTCGGCCGGCGACCGCGGCATCCTGAAAGCGGATCTGCGGACCGCGGGGCTCGAGGGTATCCGGTTCCGCGTGCTGGTCTTCGACGGTCGCCGCCAGGAGCCGGCCCGCCATCCCAACCGCGACCCCCGCGACGTCAACAACGGGGCCTGGGCCTTCGTCGATGGCGTGCGCTACGACATGTACTCCGATTCGCCGGACGAGGACGGCTACCACGCCGGTCATCGCCACCTGGACTACTGGCAGCGGAACATCCCCCGGCTGACGCGGACGCTGCGCGTGCGGCCGGAGGACATGCTCTCCCTGAGCCGGCCCGAGGAGGCCGAAGTCTCGATCTTTCCGCGCTTCAACTGGTGGCACTACGTCCTTCCGGTCGAGTCCTGCGATGCCGGGCAGCGGGTGCTGCATCTGGGGCCGGGCTCGTTCTACGAGATCCGCCCCGGCGACCGCTACTTCATCCGCAACGTGCGCGAGGCCCTCGACGCTCCCGGCGAATGGTATCTGGATGACCGTGCGTGGACGCTGGAGTTCCTGCCTCCGCGGCCCCTGGCCGGCCGGCCGGTGTACGCGGCCGCGCTCATGACGGTGCTCGATCTCAAGGGCTGCCGGCAGGTGGCGTTCGAGGGCTTCACGATCGAGTGTTGCAACGGCACCGCCGTCCGTCTGACGGACTGCGCCGGCTGCGCGATCCGCCGCTGCACGATCCGCAACGCCGGCGACCGCGAGGGCCACGGCGTGCAGATCGCCGGCGGCTCGGGCAACCGTCTGCTGGGCAACGACATTTACGGCATCGGCGCCTGCGGGGTCATGGTGTCGGGAGGAGACCCGGTGGCCGGCGAGCCGGGCGGACACGTCGTGGAGAACAACTACATCCACCACGTCGGTCTGGTCGGCCGGCACGCCAAGGGCGTCGAGCTGGCCGGCTGCGGACACCGCGCCGCCTGCAACCTGATCCATGACGTGCCGCAGAGCGGGCTGTGGATCTGGGGCAACCGCCACGTGATCGAGTTCAACCGCATCCGGCACACCTGCCTGGAGGGCGAGGACACCGGCGCCGTCGGCGGGGGGGCGATCGACTGGGTCTCCTGGCTGGGTGTGGTCATCCGCGGCAACTTCATTCACGACACCATCGGCTTCGGCTACGACCGGCGGGCGGGGAAGTGGCGATCCCCCTATTTCACCTACGCGGTGTACCCGGACTGGGCGGCCAGCGGCGTCCAGATCACCGGCAACATCCTTGCCCGCGCCGGGACCGGCCTGCTGAACATGCACAGCGGGCGCGACAACCTGATCGAGAACAACGTCTTCGTCGACGGCCGGGAAAGCCAGGTGGATTTCAACGGATGGACGACGGCCACCGGCTTCTGGAGCACGAAGGTCCGGGAATGGACCGCGATGTACGATCGGGCGGCGGCCCATGCGGCCTGGCGCGACGTCCCGGCGCTGCGCGACCCCCGGCTGGTGCCGCTGCCGGACGGGAGGGTGATGTACGGCAACGTCCTGCGCCGCAACATCTTCGCCTACCGCGGGGCCGCAGCGGCGATGGCGCGCCTCCATGACGTTCCGCTGGACCGCAACGTCTGGGATTTCAACGTCGTGCATGCGTGCGGCGGGCCGGTGCGAACCGGCTTGTGCCTGGTGCTTTCGGAACGCGGCGAGAACCTTCTGCCCGACCCCGGCCTGGAGGACGCGCCGGTCGGGAGCTTCCCGGCCGACTGGGGCGTCGCCCCCGGCGACGGCACCCGCGCCCGCGTGGTCGAGGGCGACGCACACGCCGGGCAGCGGGCCCTGCTGGTCGAACCCGCGGCTCCGGCGGAGGGCGACAGCATCGTCCGCCCGCTTCACCTGTCGCTTGGGTCGGTGCCGTTCCGACCGGGGGGGGCATACAGCCTGGCGGTGTGGATGCGCGGCACCGGCGGACCCGTCGGCGTCGATCTGGCGGCGTTTTCCTGGAAACAGAACGTGCACAACTGGAGCGAGCAGACCCGCTTTCTGCTCGACGACCGGTGGCAGCGCTGCCAGCTGGCCTTCCGCCTGCCGGCTGAGGGCCAGCAGGATTACGCGCCGACCATGGACCGGCTGCACTGGCGGTTGACCTTCCCGACGGGCGCGCCGGCCTTCCTGGTCGACGACGCGTCCCTGCGGGAGGCGGAGCTGAGCGACGAGTGGACCGCCTGGCAGGCCCGGGGCATGGATCGGCATTCGGTGGTCGCCGATCCGCTGTTTGCCGACCCCGATCACGACGATTACCGGCTCAGGGACGGCTCGCCGGCCCTGCCGCTGGGTTTCAAGACCATTCCCGTCGAGCGGATCGGCCCGTACGCCGACGAAAACCGTGCCTCCTGGCCGATCACCGAGGAACCGGGGGCCCGCGAGGCCGCCCAAGGCGGATAACGCCACGTCCCGGGGATATCGCGCCTCACGCAGCGCCCCGCCTCTGTGCCGGCCGCTGCGGCGCTTCGCGGCGCCAATGTGCGACCATGTTCGACGGCCGGCAGGGGCGCGGGGCGGTACAGCCGGTGTCCAAGCCGCAGACCCGGGCGCCCGGGCGGCACGGTGGCCGGCCGCTAC
>CAZSYS010000421.1:0-3373 GCA_964611365.1 uncultured Planctomycetales bacterium | reverse complement strand
CACCAGCACCGACCATTGCGGCCCGGCGACGCCCGGCGCGGCCCGGGACATCGCCGCCCGCCACTCCGTCAGCGCCGCCGGCCGCTCGACCGGCCGACGGACCTCCGCGGCGCGCATGTCCAGCAGCCGCTCGATCGCCTCGCGCCGCAGCCGGTTCAGCAGGCTCCTGGGCACCATCACCTCCACACGCTCGGCCGGGCCGTCCGGGCCGCACAGCCTTACCGGTCCGAGCACATAAGGCGTGCCGCCCAGCCGGCCGAGCTGCCCGGCCAGCAGCTCCACCGTCAGGGCATGGCGCGTGGCCGGGGCCATGGGCTCCGGGGAGGTCACTTTCACCTCGCGGCCAGCCTGGTCGCGAAACCCGATACGCAGCGGCCGACCCGGGCACGCCCGGACCTCCGCGTGCAGCACCTGCCGGCGCACCGCCTCGATCCGCCGTCCGCTGCGCTCCAGCGACCGGCGCAGCACCGGATCGTCGGTCTTCCACACCCGGCATCCGCGCGGCACCGCCGCGGTGTCCACGTCGTCGCGGCCCAGCCCCACGGCCAGCCGCGGCGTGCGGCCGGGCAGGGTTTCGACCTGGTACACCCGCCCGCCCGGCTCGGTGGCCTCGGGCCGGCCGGTGTCGAAGACGATGCCGTCGCCGGGCTTGAGCCGCCCGGGCGCGGCGGCCTCCGCCAGCCGGATGATCACGCGCCCGGCGGAGATGCGTTCCACCTGCCCCAGCAACAGGCCCCGGCTTCGCGGGAAGCGGCCGTCCACCAGCCCGGCGCGGTCGCCGCCCAGAAACCCGCGGGTGAATCCGCGCGAAAAGCTCAGCGTCAGGCGTTCCTGCTCCTGCGGATCGAGCCCGGGGCGCTCGCCGCGGGCAATGCGGTCGATCAGGTCGCGGTAGGTCCGCGTGGCCGCGGCCACATAGGCGGCGCTCTTGAGTCGGCCCTCGATCTTGAATGCCGCGACGCCGATGTCGATGAGCCGGGGCAGCAGATCGGCGGCCTGGAGATCCCGGGGGCTCATCAGGTAGCCGCGATCCCCGGTATCCGCCACCCGGCCGTCGAGGCTCACCCGCCAGGGGAGGCGGCAGACCTGGGCGCACTGTCCGCGGTTGGCGCTGCGGCCATACCAGGCCTGGCTGGCCAGGCACTGCCCGCTGAAGGAGATGCACAGGGCTCCGTGGATGAAGATCTCCAGTTCCACGTCGGTTTCGCCGGCGATGTCGGCCACCTGCCGCCAGGACAACTCCCGGGCCAGGATCACCCGCGAGGCCCCCAGCGATGCCAGCAGGCCGATGCCGGCCGCATGGGTCTGCGTGGTCTGCGTGGAGGCGTGAATCGGCAGCGTCGGGCACATCGCCCGTGCCAGCCGCAGCAGCCCCAGGTCCTGCACGATCACCGCGTCGACGCCCGCCCCGGCGGCGGCCGCGACGTACGCGGCGGCCCGGTCCAGCTCGCCGGGGAAGACCAGTGTGTTCAGGGCCAGGTAGGCCCGGACGTTGCGATCGTGCAGTCGCCGCACCAGCGCCGGCAGGTCGCCCAGGCGGAAATTGGCCGCGCGGCGGCGGGCGTTGAAGTCCTCGAGCCCGAAGTAGACCGCGTCGGCCCCGTTGGCGACCGCGGCGCGCAGGGCGTCCTCGTTCCCGGCCGGGGCCAGGAGTTCGGGCACGCGCCCTCGGGCGTCGCCGGAGCTCATTCCGCCATTCTACCGGCCGGCCGGGCCGCAGAAGGGGGCGGACCGCAGGCCCCGGCGGTCTGAGGTCCGAAAAAACTGCCGGCAACCGGAAATGAAGGACAAGAAAAGCCGCCGAATTGCCGATTTCGATCCCGGCGGGCGCGCTGCGCCCGCACGGTCGGCGGTCCGTCGCGAGGGCGTGGGGTGGCCGAGGGCGAAGCCCATCCGGTGATTTCAGTACTGGCGTGGCGGTTTCCCGCCCTGGTCCAGGAGCTGTGCGCCTGGCGAACCGGGCAGGAGTCGCGGATCCGCGCGGACATCGTCCGCGCCAAGCCCCTGTCCTTCACCCAGGGGAACTGCGCGTACCGTTTCAACCACTACGACGGCCGGGTGATCCACCGGCAGCTTCTGGAACTGGCTGCGGACCGGCGCCTGGTCCAGGTGTTTCCGGACTTTCCCCACCTGCTGGCTTTCATCGGGGCGCCGGAAGCGGCCGGCTGCGTGCTGGACCCCCGGTGGTTTCCCTGGGTCCTGCAGGACGAAGCTCCGCACATCGACCAGTGGTGCATGAACACCAGCCCGTCCGACTGGCCCTGGCCGCTGTGGAAGGGCGATAAGCTGCCGGAGGGAGCGGCGCACGAACCGGCCCGACGGCTGGGGAGTCGGCTCGCCGATCTGCTCAGCCACATGGCCGACGGACTGGTGCAGCGTCTCCGGGCGGTGTATGCCGGCCGCGAAAGGCCCGCGGAGATTCTGGCCCGCGGCGCCCGTCCGCTGCGGCTGCTGATTCCCGCGGCCTCCAGCAGCGCCTACCAGAAGTATTGCGCCCGCGACGTGGCCGAGGGGCTGCGGGCCTGTGGTGTCGACGCCCACGCCCTGATTCTGGAGAACACGCCGGCGATCAACTTCCAGGTGCTGCAGGCCGTCGAGCACCTGGACGCCGATGTGCTGTTGCTCAACGGCTGGCCGCGGCGGCTGCTCAAGGGCTTTCCCGAGAGCCTCTGTGTGGTCCTGTGGGACCAGGACTACGCCCTCTCGCCGAGTCCCAACTGGGCCGAGGGCATGGGCCCGGACGACCGGCTGCTAGTCATGCTCCGCGAATGGCTCGAGGACGCCGCCGGCGCCCGCGGCGAGTCCCACCGCGTGTTCCACCTGAACATCGGGACCAACGCCCGCCTCTACCGCCCGCCGGCCCGCCCGGTGCCCTGCGAGTACGAGGTGCTGTTCGTCGGCAACATCCACCGCTGGGAGGAGTACAAGCCGCTGATCAGCTTCGACCAGTGGCCGGTACCGCTGCGGGAGGTGCTCGAGCACGCCCGCGAAAGGCTCATCGACTGGGTCGCCCGGGCCGGCGAGGACCAGCGGTTCATCCTCCCGGACCCGGCCGGTTTCCTCGACGCCTCGCTGCGCGAATGCGGCCGGCCCTGGCCGGCGGACCCCACGGACGTCCGGGCCCTGGTCCGGTATTTCCAGTACCGCGTGGCCCACTACGTGCTGCGCGAGGCCTACGTCGCGGCCCTGGCCGAGTTCCGGCTGGGGCTGTTCGGCAAGGGCTGGGAGCACGTTCCGGCGGTGGCCCACCTCTGCCGGGGACCGGTGGTCAACGGTCCGGAACTGCTGGAGGTCATCCACCGCAGCGCCGTCAACCTGCACCTGCACACCTGGACGGTGCACCACCCGCGCCTCTACGACACCGCGGCCGCCG
>CAZSYS010000420.1:0-3400 GCA_964611365.1 uncultured Planctomycetales bacterium | reverse complement strand
CTGCGGGGGTGGGGGGGCGGCGGGCGTCCCGCGCGGCCTGCCCTGCGGACTTTCGCCCGGGCGGGATCCCCGGCGGGCGCGTCCGGCCGGCGATGTCGCGCGACACATGCGGTCCGAGAATCCCGGCGGGTAGCGGTGTTTTCGGCAGATCCTGCATTGCTCCGGTCTCTGCCGGGACGATACAATGGAATGATGCGTCTCCTGCGGGGGTGAACGCAGCCCGTCCGGTCCGCGTCGCGGGCCGATGGTAAGGCACAGGCACAAGAACAGGCGCAGGCGACCGGCGGGGGGCGTGCCCGCTTCGCACCCATCGGCCGCCCGGCAGGAGCGGAGCATGACGACGGCGTCGAACCGAACGCGGTGGATCCGACGGGCGGCCCTGGCGGCCGTGATGATCTGGACTTCGGCGGCCCGGGCCGACGAGTACCGCGCCTTCTGGGTGGACGCCTGGGGCGCCGGCTTCCTCAACCAGAGCCAGGTGGACAACCTGCTGGGCGTGCCGGGCAATGCCTCCAGCAAGGGGCAGATCCGCAACGCCAACTGCAACGCGGTCTTCGTGCAGGTCCGCCGCCGGGCGGACGTCTGCTACCCCTCGGGCATGGGCGAGCCCTATTTCAGCGGCCTGAGCCCCTCGAACTTCAATGCCCTGCAGGCCATGATCAACGCCGCCCACGACACCACCGGAGGCAAGCAGCGCATCGAGGTGCACGCCTGGATCGTCACCTTCGCGACCGCCAGCGGCAGCAGCATCTCGCCGGTCTACTACCAGCACAACAACCCCGCCGACCCGGCGAACTACTGGGTGACGCTCGACGACGCCGGCCAGGAGACCGACGACAAGGCCTTCGACCCCGGGCACCCCGGCTGCCTGCAGTACATCCACGACGTGTGCATGGACCTGGTCCAGAACTTCGACATTGACGGCCTGCACTACGACTACATCCGCTTCACCGGCTACAACCAGGGCTACAACCCCACGAGCATCGCGCGCTTCAACACCCGCCACGGCCTGACGGGCCAGCCGTCTCCGACCAGCGAGCTGTTCAAGCAGTGGCGGCGCGACCAGATCACGGCACTGGTGCGCAAGGTCTACGCCGGCACCCAGGCGGTCAAGCCGCACGTGAAGGTGTCCGGGGCCCTGGTCACCTGGAATCCCTCCCCCACGGCCTCGACCCGCGCGGCCTTCCAGGCGACCCGCCCCTACTACGACGTCTACTGCGACTGGGACGCCTGGATGCAGGAGGGCATCCTCGACATCGCGGTGCCCATGACCTACTACAACTGGGCGTCGCTGCCCGCCGACTACGTCCGCTGGATGAACTTCGAGAAGGACCGCAGGTTCAGCCGCTTCATGGTCATCGGACCGGGCATCTACCTGAACTCGCTGACCAACGCGATCCACGAGATCCTGCTGACCCGCGACCCGTCGCCGTCCGGCAACTACGCCCAGGGCTTCTGCGGGTATTCCTACCGCGTGCCCTACAGCGGAGGAACCTGGTCGAGCTTCTCCCCCCAGCTGGTCGCCCAGGTCACTCCGACGCCCGTCGCCATCCCCGTGATGCCGTGGAAGACATCGCCCACAAAAGGACATATTAAAGGCACCGTGACCTACCACCCGGGCACGACGCCGGCCGATCATGCCGTCGTCAGCCTGACCGGCCCCGAGACGCGCAGCATGGTCGTCGACGGCACCGGCTTCTACGCCTTCATCGACCTGACGCCGGGCACCTACACCGTGACCGCCTCCCGGCCGGGCTACGCCGACGCCGTCGGCACGGTGAACGTGGCCCTCGGGCAGGTCACCGGCAACATGTTCACCCGCAACCTCGCCCTGGGCAGCACCGCCCCGCCGGCGATCTTCAACCTCCAGGCGACCAACGTGACCCAGAACACCGCGACCATCACCTGGGACACCGACCAGGCCTCGACGTCGCAGGTCGAGTACGGCACGACGCCGGCCTACGGTCTGTCCACGCCGGTCGATCCCGCGCCCGTCACCGCCCATACCGTGAGTCTCACCGGGCTGACTCCGGCCACCCTCTACCACTGCCGGGCCCGGTCGACCAGCGCCAACGGCACCGGAACCTCGGAGGATTTCACCTTCTCGACCGACGGGCCGCCGGTGATCTCCGGTGTTCAGGTCGCCCAGGTCACCGCCTCCTCGGCCACAATCACCTGGACCACCGGGGCCAGGGCCGACAGCATGGTCCGCTACGGCACGACGCCGGCCTACGGGAGCCAGACGCCCGTGGACCCGGCCCTGGTTCAGAACCACACGGTGGTGGTCACCGGCCTGTCGCCGGCCACGCTGTACCACTTCCAGGCGGTCTCGGCCAACGGCTACGGCAGCGATGAGTCCGCCGACGGCACCTTCACCACGCTGGACATGGCCTCGGAGATTCTGATCGACAACACCGACCCGGGATGGACCGACACCTCCGTTCCGCCCAGCACCTGGAGCGTCGGGAACAATGCACTGGTGCCCAGGATCGGCAGCAACTACCTGTTCGGCTACGGCGTCAGCGGCACCCTGGAATCCGACGCCACCCGGCTGTGCCGGTGGACCCCCGACATCCCCGAATGGGGCCTGTACGACGTGTACGTGTACTACCAGATCGGCAGCAACCGCACCTCCGCGGCGCCCTACAAGGTGGTGTACCACGGCGGAGAGGCGACCAGCATCCAGAACCAGTATTCCGCGACGCCCAACCAGGGAGGCTGGTTCCTCGTCGGCCAGGATCTCCTGTTTGCCCCCGGAACCGGCGGCTACGTCCAGGTCTCCAACAACACCGGCCAGACGGACCGGTACGTCAGCGCCGACGCCGCCCGCTTCGTCTACAAGGGACCCGAGCCCAGCCCTCCGACCACGCCGGTGGTCACCGATGACGGCACCCTGTCGGTCCGCCGCTCCGCGCTGCATGCCGCCTGGTCCGCCGAGGACCCCGAGAGCGGCATCCGTAACTACGAGTACCGCCTGCTCGAGCAGGGCGGGGCGGTGATCCGCGACTGGACCGACGCCGGTCCGGCCACCTCGGTCGACGCCACCGGCCTGCCGCTGGTGCTCGGCCGCACGTATGTCTTCGAGGTCCGGGCCACCAACCACGTCGGCACCGTCGGCGGGGTCGGGGCCTCCGACGGCATCGCGGTCTTCACCTACGACATCAACGACGACGGCCGGGTGAACGGCGCCGACTTCGAGGCCTTCCAGGGCTGCCTGTCCGGCGCCGGAGTGCCCTTCCCGGCCGGCGGACCGGTGGAGTGCGACCGCTTCGACGAGGATATCGACGGTGACGTGGATCAGCGCGACTTCGGACCGTTCCAGCGCTGCCTGTCGGGCATGGAGCTGTACGATCCGGGCTGCGCGAGCTGAAGCCCGCCGCCGGCTGTGCCGGGCGACCGG
>CAZSYS010000419.1:2226-3413 GCA_964611365.1 uncultured Planctomycetales bacterium | reverse complement strand
GTGTGCTCGCGGAGGATCTTGGTGCGATAGGCGCGGGCGGGCCTGGTCATGCGTAAGATAACATTACGCTTCCGATCCCTGGTGCCTTCCTTTCCCCTCCGTTCATACTGGGGGGCCTGGCGGCCATCAAGCTTGCGGAGCGGGACGGGTTCGTCCCTGCGAGCGAGGATTCCTGGCCCCCCCAATTGCCCCCACTCCTTGCCGGCACCGTCGCGCCTGCGTCCGGAAACCTGACCATCACCTGCGGCCCGGCCGGCCCCGGCTTGCATCCCCGACCGGCATCAGCGGCGGCGCGAAGCCGCCGGCCGCCCGGGGCGATCAACCGCCGGAGGTTACTTCTTCTTGAAGAAGTCGAGCTCCTTGTCGAGCCTGGCGGCCTGATCGCCCTTGAGCAGGAAGACCTTGTCAGTGCCGGCTTTGGCGGCGTAGCGGCTCTTGTCCGGGTCGCCCTCGGGTCCGCGGGCGGAGATCAGCACTTCGAGCTCCTGGCCGTCCTCCAGACGGACGGCGAAGCGCTTTGCGGGGGCATCCAGCCCGAAGCCGGCCGGATCGGCGGCCGCATAGGCGACGTAACGGTGGGTTTTGACGTCCTGCCACTCGTTGATCGCCTCGGTGACCTTGGAGCCGTCGATCGGCACCAGCGGGTCCGGGACGTACCGCCAGTCGCTGCCGGACTTGCGGAAGGCGAGCAATTCCTCACCTGCGCCCAGACGGAGCTCGACGACCTTGTCGGACTGCAGCTTGACCACCTGGCGGTCGTGCATCTCGGCGGAGGCATCGGTGAAGATCCGCTCGTCGAGCTCGTAGATCGTCTCGGAGCCTTCGACGCAGGCGAAGACCTTGCCGTCCTTGCGGGCCAGATGCACGCGAAAGACGGTCTCGGCCGGCGGAGGCTCAGGCTGCGAGGTCTCCTGCGGCCGAACCGGTGCCGCGGGCGCGGACGTCGGCGGCGCGGCGGCCGGCGGTTCTCCGGCCGGCGAAGTCGCGGCTCCGGGCTGCGAAGCGGCCTGGAGCTGGGCCAGCATGTCCCGCAGCATCTGCGTCGCCTGGGGATTCTCCTGCGGGTTGGTCTTCTGAAACTCCAGCAGCTGCTGGATCTTGGCGATGCGGTCGGCGCGTTCCTCCGGCGTCAGGTTTTTCAGCGACTCGACCTCCGCCGGGGCGGATGCCGCCGGCCCGGTCGAGGC
>CAZSYS010000419.1:0-2216 GCA_964611365.1 uncultured Planctomycetales bacterium | reverse complement strand
GCGTACGGCTGAGGGGGGGGCGGGAACTCCTGGTGCGCCCTTGCATCCCCGACGACTGGCCGGGATTCACCCTGCGCTACCTCCTGCCCGCGGGAATCGGCGCCGGTACCGGCGGCCCGGCCGCGGGGGGGGCTGCCGGAGGCGATGGCGCCGAGGCGGTCGCCGGAGCGGTGCGCGAGCCCGGCGTCGGCGATTCGGCCGCAGCCACATGCAGGGCCAGCGTTACTTCGGGGGTGTTCAGGCCAAAGGCGGTTCGGTCGCCGCTGCCGGCCACCCGGCGGGCCTGCAGGGAGGAGAAATCGTCGACGATGTTCCGCACCGCGTCGGCGTCCGCGTCCGCCGGGATCGGTTCGACGATCGACCACTTGCCCTCGGCCCTGGCCAGCGTCAGCCGGTCGCTGCCGGTGCGGGCGATCTCGATGCGGCTGAGGCGTCCGCGTTCGAAGCTGAGCACCTTGCGGTCGCGGAAGGCCGCCGGCGAAACCAGCAGCGGCTCGACATCCGCCTTGCGTGCAGCGGCCACGACCTGCTCGGCCTCGGCGGCGTTGCGGACGTAGACCATCTCGCCGGAGGCGCTGGGCGGTCCGATCAGCAGCGTGACCGGCTCGAGCCGGCCCTCCTGGGTGATCTCGATGCGGGCCCGCGGGTTCTGCCAGTCCATCGGCACCAGCTGCCCGGAGGGGTCGGGGTAGTCGCTGGCCTTGAGGTCGGCGACGGCCTTGAGCAGGTCCTGCACGGCCACGGCATCGGCGGCGGTGCCGTCCTCAAACGTCCACTTGCCGCCGGTGCGTCTCAGGGTCATCGTCCCGTCGGCCGTCGCGGCGGTGATCTGCTTGACGCGGCCGGTCTCGATCCGGGCGACGACCGGGTCGCGCAGCTCGGCGAGCCTGGGGCTGACTTCCTTGTAGGTGTAGTCGCCGATGGTGAAGACCCACGGAGCCTCGTTGGCCCGGGCGAACAGCTGCTTGGCCTCGTTGTCGGCGGCTCCGCCGATCTGCAGGACGTAGGTGCGCCTGTCCACCGACGGCTGGGTGTCGGCCGGCTGGGTGCCGGGATCGCCGGGTTTGGCCTTGGGCGGCCGCTCCTCCTCGGTGTCGACGGTCACCTTCAGCCGGGGCGGCTCCAGTCCGTACGGCCGGTAGGACACGGGCTCGTCGTCCTTGAAGTCCGAGACATACAGGCTGGACAGCGCGTTGACGATGCGGTCGGCGCGGGCCTTGTCGGCCTGCCCGCGCAGGGCCGCCGGCTCCTCGATGACCCATCCGTCGCCGCTCTTGACCAGCGTGAAGTTCTGCCCGCCCTGGACGACGATCCTGCGGGCGCCGGCACTGGTGAACTTGATCACGTTGCGGTTCCGGAAGCTCTCAAGCTTCTTGCGGAAGGTCTCGCTGAGGTCCGACTGCGACTCGAAGATGTCCGTGCCGCCGGCCAGCTGCACGAAGGAACCCTTGCCGGCGGGCATCCGCGAGCCGACCCGCACCTCGCCGAGAACCTGGTCCTTGCTGACCAGCTTGACCGACGCGATCGGCGACTCCAGGCCGGTGATTTCGGCCGAGGGCCGGTCGGCGTCGCCCTGGGCGTACTTGCGGACGACCTTGATCTCGGCGGCGTTGCGGATCAGCCCGTCGATCTCGTAGTCGTTGGCCGGGCACTCCATCGGCGACTGGATCCACCAGGCGTTGTCCTTCTTGACGAAAACAAACGTCTTGCCGTCGCGGAGCCCCAGCTCCACGCGGTCCACATTCTCCGGCCGGGTGGCGAACAGGTCCCGGACCGCCTTGGCGGGCTCCTCGCTTTCCGGCGGAGCCGCGGACCAGGGCTTCTCGACCAGGAGGAGATAGCCGGCCACCACCGCCGCGATCAGCACCAGTGCCAGGGTTGTTTTCGTGTTCATGGTCGATCACTTCCTCCGAACCATCATCACCACGCCGCCTGCGACCAGGACGGCGAAGGCCCAGCCGGCGGTCAGCATCCACACCCGCTGCTGCTGGGCGGGGCGGATCTCGCCGATCAGCGGCACCGGCGCCGGACCCGAGGCGATCATGTCCGGCCGCCCGATCAGCCAGTAGAGGGCGTTGACCATCAGGTCCACGTTTTCGGTGGGCGGCGGATCGGTGGCCAGCCGGGTGCGGGTCTTGCCCTCCAGCCGGGGCACGCGCCGGGAGAGGTATCCGTCGATGAAGCTCAGGCCCACGCCCATGACCACCACCCGGCTC
>CAZSYS010000418.1:0-3420 GCA_964611365.1 uncultured Planctomycetales bacterium | reverse complement strand
GGCCCGCAGCCGCCGGACCGGCCCCGGCCGGCGGCGCGCCTCCGGGATGAGCCCCGAGGCCCGGCGTCTCGACTTCGGGACACGATCCGAGGCGCAGGTACGTTGCCTCCGGCCGCCGGTGCGTTGCCTTCGACCTCTGCGCGCAGATATACTCTGCGGTGCTCGTTGACCTCCTGGACGGACAGCTGCCGCAGCCGTCGTCGTCACCGGCGGCTCATCACTCGCCCAGGAACAGGAGACCCAACCATGATGCTTCCCCCGGGACCGCTGGATCGCCGTCGTTTCCTGAGGACCACCGCCGCCGGGCTGGGAGCCGCCGCGGCGCTGGCCTGCGACGCCCCCGCGTCCGCCCAGGCCCCGCCTGCCGCCACCCGGCCCGACGAGAGCAGGCTCATCTGGCGGAGCCGTGCGCCGGAGATGGAGTACCGCAGGCTGGGACGCACGAATTACATGGTCAGCCGGATCGTGGCCGGGCGCGGCGGCAACCCGGCCATGTGGCGGCGGATGCTCGAGAGGGGCATGAACTACATCGACAGCGCCCGCGGCTACGGCGACGACGAGGTCCAGCAGAAGGAGTTCGTGGGCCGGAACCGCGACCGGCTCTGGATCACCAGCAAGGCCACCGGCATCGCCGGCTATGACCGGATCGACGAGACCGTCCAGCGGCTCTACCGCGAGGCGATGAAGGCCTTTCTGGGCGACGACTCCGGCGATCTGCTCGAACTGCACAAAAAAGCCGTGGCCCGGCAGAAAGAGACCGGTCAGAAGCCCGACCTCCGGCCGGTCGGAAAACACATGGCGGCGATGTACGTGCGGATGCTCGAGGAGTCGCTCGGCCGGCTGGGCCTGGACTGCGTGGACTCCTATTTCATGCACGGCGTCGAGATCCCGTGGATGTTCGACTGCCTGGAGGTCTGGGAGGCCTACGAAAAGGCCCACAAGGCCGGCAAGATCAGGCACTTCGGCTTCAGCTGCCACCGCCACCATCAGGAGGTTCTGGCCGCGGCGGCCGAGGCCGACGCCCGCGGCCCCTGGAAGATCGATCTGATCATGCCCGGCGTCAACCCCGAAACCTTCGACGGACTCAGGGAAACACTGTCCGTCCTGAAGAAGCAGGACATCGGCATCATCGCGATGAAGACCTCGGGCATCAGGAACCGGCCGCTCGACGGGCGGGAGAAGAAGTTCGCCGACCTGATGGGCGGCAGGGAATACAACGAGTGGGAGCGGGCCAAGCTCTGGATGCTTCACCTCAGCGACGGATTGATCGACGCCTGCATCGCCGGCATGAAGAGCAACGAGGAGATGGAAAAGGACCTCGCCCTGCCGTCGGTCCGGCTGACCGCCGAGGCCCGGCGCGAGCTGCGGGCCGTCGTCAAGCTGGAAATGGCCGGGGCCTGCCACCTCTGCGGCGACTGTGACAGCGCCTGCCCGGAGCACATCGCCGTGGCGGACATGATCCGCTACCACGCCTACGTGCACCAGTACGACGAAAAGCAGCTGGCCCGGGAACTGTACGCCCTGGCGGGCTACGACCCTCACAAGGTGTGCAGCCACTGCGGCCGGTGCGAGGAGGTCTGCGCGTCGAAGGTGCCGATCACCGAACTGCTCGGGCAGCTCTCGCGGGACATGGCCTGATCAGGGTCGGGATTCACCCCCCGGCCATGCGGAGGCGGGCCCGCGCGGAGGCCTGAGCCCGCTGGTGGCGGCGAAGGTCGGCCTCGTCCGGCGGGGCGATGCGCGGCAGGGCCGCCAGCGCCGCCCGGGCTTCCCCGGCCGAGATTTCCTCCGGCCGCAGGGCCGTCTGGGTCAGCACCACCACGCGGTTGTCCAGCACCTGGGCGAAGCCGGCGTCGATGAACCAGCATTCCGTGCGGTCGCCGCAGCGCACTCTGAGGCGGCCGGCGCCCAGCAGGCACACCAGCGGCGCGCGGTCGCGCCGGATGCCGATCTCCCCGTCGTGGGCGGGCACCACCACCTCGTCCACCTGGGCCTCGAAGACCCTGGCTTCGGGGGTGATCAAACTGCAGGTCAGCGGAGTTCCGGCCATGATCGTCCCTTTCAGGCCGCCGGCGCGCGCCCGCCGGCGGCCGGCCCGCGCCGCCGGGCGTCCGCCGCCCTGCTGCAGCTCCCGGGCCCTGGCGGCGGCGTCCTCGACCGTCCCGACGTACATGAAGGCTTGCTCCGGAAGGTGGTCCCACTTGCCGGCGCAGATCTCCTCCAGGCTGCGGATGGTGTCCTCCTTGCGGGTGTAGTTGCCCGGCTTGCCGGTGAAGGCCTCGGCCACGAAGAACGGCTGGGAGAAGAACCGCTCGATCTTGCGGGCCCGGCTGACCAGCAGCTTGTCCTCCTCCGACAGCTCGTCCACGCCCAGGATGGCGATGATGTCCTGCAGATCGCGGTAGCGCTGCAGCATCCGCTGCACCTCCTGGGCAACCCGGTAGTGGTGCTCGCCGATGTACTGGGCGTCCAGGATCCGGCTGGACGACCCGAGGGGGTCGATCGCCGGGTAGATGCCCTTCTCGCTGATGCTGCGGGCCAGGACGACGAACGCGTCGAGGTGGGTGAAGGTCGTGGCCGGAGCCGGGTCGGTCAGGTCGTCGGCCGGCACGTAGACCGCCTGCACCGACGTGATCGCCCCCTGCCGCGTGGAGGTGATCCGCTCCTGCAGCTCGCCCATCTCCGTGCCCAGCGTGGGCTGATAGCCGACCGCCGAGGGCATCCGCCCCAGCAGAGCCGAAACTTCCGAGCCCGCCTGCGAGAAGCGGAAGACGTTGTCCACGAACAGCATCGTGTCCGCCCCCGACTCGTCGCGGAACCACTCCGCCAGCGTCAGGGCGCTCAGGGCGGCGCGCAGGCGGGCCCCCGGCGGCTCGTTCATCTGCCCGAAGACCATCGCCGTGTGATCCATGACCCGCTTGACGTTGCCCTGGGCGTCCTTGAACTCGGCCTCCTGCATCTCCAGCCACAGGTCGTTGCCCTCGCGGGTCCGCTCGCCCACCCCGGCGAAGACCGAGTAGCCCGAGTGCTCCCGCGCGATCCGGGCGATCATTTCCTGCACGATCACCGTCTTGCCCAGGCCCGCCCCGCCGAACAGGCCGATCTTGCCGCCGCGCACGAACGGGCAGAGCAGGTCGATCACCTTGATGCCCGTCTCCATCATCTCGGACTTGGGGATCAGCTCGGCAAACTCCGGCGGCTCATGGTGGATCGGCCGGCGCTCCTTGGTGACCACCGGACCGCGCATGTCCACCGGGTCGCCCACGAGGTTGAACACCCGGCCGAGCGTCTCCATGCCCACCGGCATGGTCACCGGTCCGCCGGTGTCGTGAATCGCGGCGCCGCGCATCAGCCCGTCCGTCGATCCCAGGGCCACCCCCCGGACCGTCCCGCCGCCCCGGTGCGCGGCCCCCTCGCCCC
>CAZSYS010000417.1:0-3429 GCA_964611365.1 uncultured Planctomycetales bacterium | reverse complement strand
CCCCCCCCCCCCCCCCCCCCCCCCCCCCCCCCCCCCCCCCCCCCCCCCCCACGAACCCCCCGTAACCACTGTTCATCCTACACCCGACCGGATTCAGGCACCCGCCGTGGTCGCCCCACTCTGACGAGCCGGACCCCTCCAGACGGGTTGAACCCCTCCAGAGCCCGCCTGCATACGACCGACAGGTGAACCTTATACCTTCCCGCTCTGCCGGATGCAAGCGTTTTTCTGATTTTTACGACCTTCCGGCCAGTCTGTCTGTAGAAACAGTAGAAACAGTAGAAAGAAACAATAGGACACCCATAAACCATCCCGGGTTGCGAGATCCAGGGACCGGGAGGCCGGCGACCCGCCCGCCGCAGAACGCGGGGCCGTCGCCAGGGGCGTCACGCGCCCGGGGGTTCAATCGGCCGGATCAGTCAAGGCTTCTGGCGGTCGCGGCACGCAGTGCCCGGGCGTAGCGTTCCATGTCGTTGCGCGAGGCTCGAACGGCCGTCACCCGCCAGACGACCAGGCAGGCCAGCAGGTACAGGCCCGCCGGCAGCAGGCCGAGGGCCGCCGCCCGGCGATGCAGCCGGTCCAGGGGAGGGGGAATCATCGCCGCCGAGGCCGGCACATACCTGACCTCCGAGGGGCGCATCGCCCTGGCGGATGCGGCGGCCTGCCGGCCGGCCAGTTCGATCAGCCGGCCCTGGATGTCCGCCTGCTGCTGGTGAAGAATCTCGCGTTCCTTCAGCGTGTTCAGGCGGGCCTGAAGTTCGGTCAGCAAGGCGGACGTCTCGGCCGCGGTGGCCGCGATCTCGAGGTCCTGCCGGACGGCTTCGCGGATCAGATCCTCGCGTCGCCCGGCGGCCTCTCTGGCGGCCTGGGCGTGCTCGGCACGCAACTGGGCGAGACGCTGATCCCTGAGCCGCTGGCCGCACTCGGCCCGACGGGCCTGGAGGCGGGCACGCAGGGCGGTCAGGCGATCCACGACCGCGGCCAGTTCGACGTTCTCGGCCGGAACCAGGGCCCGGGCCGAAGCCATGACGGCATCAACGGCCTTGGTCAGCGGCTCGAGCTGCCGCATCAGCGCGTTCTGCAGCACCAGTCGCTTGGTCACCTCGTCCTCGCCCTGGCCGATTTCATCCAGGGCACGCTTGAAGCGGGCCTGCGGCAGGAGCATCTGGTCGAGAAACGTCCGGCAGGCACGGGCCAGGAGTTCCTGGCTGGCCGCCGCCTCCGGCCAGTCTCCGGGCTGGGTGGGGGGGCGACTCTGCACGTTCCAAACGGCCTGCAGAGCCTCGGCGGCGCGTTCCCATTCCGTGACGGCTTCACCCATCGCCAGCAGGCGGGTGTTGACCTGCGGGCCGTGGTTGCCCTTGCGGGCGGCGTCCAGCTGCTCGCGGGCGACTGCAATCTGCCGATTCAGCTCGCTGAAGCTCGCAGCCCCGGCTTCCAGATTCCTGGCCAGGATCCCGCGCAGTTGGCCCTCCTGATGGGTCACGGCATCACGGTCCGCCAGGTAGCGAGGATCCGCGGCCAGGGCCAGGTCCACCTCTTCCGCGGAGATCTGGATCGCGCCCTCGGCGGGTGCCGTGGAGGCCATCCGGCTGGTGGCCGCATCGATTCCCTCGGCCAGCCGCCGGCGATCGGCCTGAAGACGCTGCCAGCGGTTCAGGTGCTCCTGGAGCCGGCCGATCTGAGCCCGCGACTCGGCATCGGCGTCCGCGGCCGAGGCCAGCTGCTGGCGGACCTCCTGCAGCTCGGCGTGAAGGCGGTCGGCGGCCGGGGTTTCGACGGCCGGCATCGACGCATAGGTCGCCCGTACACGTTCGGCGACGCTTGAGCCCAGCGCGTCCAGACGCGCACACATCTCCGCCGGGTCGCCGCCCCGGACGGACATGGCGATCCGCCCCTGGCGGTCGTTGAGATCCAGGATGACGTCTCGCTGATTGGACAACTGGGCAACACAGGATGCCCATGCGTCGGCCTGCTCCGCCGGAACCAGCAGGCTCGCCTCGGCGCGATAGGCCGGCGGCGTCCAGCCCGAAGCCGTGGCCGCCAGAATCGCGCCTGCCACGCACGAGATCAGGCCTCCCAGAAGGAACCAGCCGGCCAGTCGCCCCTGGTCGCTTTTCTTCAAGACAAGGGTTTCCGCGGCGGGCGAATCGACGTCCGCCGGGCACACCTGGCCGCGCAAGTCATCCGGCAGGTATTCGGCCGTCTCACCAGACCTCAGGCCGCCGGGGATCGAGGATCGGGCCGGAGCCGGTCCGGGGGAGTCCGGGGCCGAGGTGCCGGCCGGCGGCTCAGGCGGACATGTCGGAATGCCGTCCGAGAACGATCCGCAGCCGACGGGCACCTGAGGCTTGGGCAGGCGCGGATCGCGCCTCGGGCAAGGGGGCACAAGCCGGTCGCCAGAGGGGGTGTCGGGGGGGGGGCCGCCTGGTTTATGCCCACTTCCAGAGGGGTCATAGGGGGGGTTGGAATCGGGCGTGCCGCTCATGTCGAGGCCTTCCGGGGAGGGTCAAAACCCCAGGAACGAGGGCAGTCTGCCGAGCAGCGGACCAAGACCTATGACGACCTGGCGTCAAAACCCCAGGAACAGGGGCAGTCTAGCAACCCGCGGCACCGTCCACAAGCGGTCCAGGGGCGCTCCCAGTCGTGGGATAACCGCTGCCGAGCGGGTGATCCCGAGTTGTTTTTCCGCCGTTCCGGAAGTGCAAGCCTTGGATGGTCAGGCGCTTGCATTATCGGGATGTGGCCTGCAGAATGAAACCGACCGGATGGTATGCACGGAAGAGAGGTGTGCAGTGCGTGAAGAAAGAGCCGAGCGATCGGGTCGCAGACGACATCTGAAGCGGGGGGAGCGGACGCGAGCCGACATTCTGGAGGTGGCCGGGCGGCTTTTTGCGGATTACGGCTACCACCATACCGGTATTGCCGACCTCCAGGACGCCACCGGGCTGACCAAGGGGGCGTTCTACCACCATTTCAGGTCCAAGCAAGAGGTCGCGCTGGCGGCCGTGGGGGTGATGGCGGAGGAGATCCGCCGGGAAGTGATGGATCGGGCTCGTAGCGGGCCGGACTTGGGGATGGATCTTGGCCTGCTGTTGGATGCCCTGGGCAAGCTTGCCGGCAGTTCGCAGTGGAGGCACGGGCGGTTGCTGGTCATGCTGTGCATGGAGCTCAGCGAGTCGGACGGGGTACTGCGGCAGGCGGTTCTGGATATGCTGGCCGGGTTGCGCAACGCGATGGTGGAGGGAGTTGCGGCGGCTCGGGCGTCCGGTTCGGTGGATTCCGGGCTGGACGACTCGGAGGCGGCCGACTGGATCCTGCAGGCGCTGATGGGGGCGATGGTGGTCGCCAAGGCCGGCATCGGCATCCGGCCGGCCGGGGACCTTTTCCGGCGGCTGGTGGGTCGTTTTTTGTCGGCTACCTGAGGGG
>CAZSYS010000416.1:0-3475 GCA_964611365.1 uncultured Planctomycetales bacterium | reverse complement strand
CCAACGCAAGGCGGTGCCAGTTCGACGCTGCCGGTTTTGCAGGTCCCCGGGGCTCGCCAAGCCGGCCTCTGCGGACGGCACGGCGGGCCCGGCGCGGCTGACTCAGGGTCCGGCGATCCACCGGCACAGGCCGGCCACGATCAGCAGACCGACCGGTGTGCCGAGGATGCCGCCGAGGATGGCCATCAGCAGCCCGACGGGCGCCAGGCCGGGGTGGAATGCGGCCGCGACCACCGGTGCCGAAGCCGTCCCGCCGACGTTGGCCATCGAGGCGGTGGCCAGCAGGAACAGCGGGGCCCGCAGCAGCCGGGCTCCGGCGGCCAGGACCGCGATGTGGATCAGCAGCCACACCGCGGCGATGGCCACCAGCCAAAGGTCCTCCGGGCCGACGAGCCGCAGGTCCGCCTGTGCGCCGAAGGTGGTCAGCAGCAGGTACAGTCCGCCGTTGGCGATCGAGGAGACGCCGGCGTCATCGAGGCGGCGCAGCGAAGTGAACGACAATGCCACGCTGCAGGCCGTCACCAGCAGGATGCCCCAGCCGAAGGCGGACATCACCTGACCGATCTGCAGCCGGGCCATCAGTCCGCCGGCCTCCTCGGCCTGCCGCACCGCGGCCGCCACTTTCGCGCCGCCGGCCAGGCAGAGCTGGCTGACCGCCAGGCCGACGGCGATCATGGTGACGAAATCCGCCATGCGGATCGGCCGGGCGCGTTCGGCCTGGCGGCGGGCCAGCCGTGCGGCCAGATCGCGGACCAGGCCCCCGTCGGCGCGGTTGAAACGGTCCAGCCGGTCCTGCCAGCCGACCATGGCGATGAGCACACCCAGCCAGGTGTAGGCGCAGACCGTATCGACCACGACCATCTTGCCGAACAGCGTGGGCTCCAGCCGGAGGCTTGCGGCGATCGCGGCCAGGTTGGGGCTGCCGCCGATCCACGATCCCGACAGCGACGCAACGCCCTTCCAGGTGTCCGCCGGCAGCGTGCCGGCCGGCAGGACGGCGTTGAACAGCCCGAAGCTCAGGACCGCCCCGGCGACGATGCCCGCGGTGCCGATGAGCATCATGGCCAGGGCCTTGCCGCCGAGCCGGGCGATCGAGGCGGCGTCCGAGGGAATCAGCAGCAGCACGACCACCGCCGGCAGGATCGTGCGGAGCATGAACTCGTCGTACAGCGGCGAGCGGCTGGGGATCACGCCCAGGCTGGAGCAGAACATGGGCAGGAAGTAGCTCCAGATCAGCGGCGGGAAGTAGCGGAAAAAGGCCTGCAGCCCCGGGATCCGGGCCAGCCCGAGGATCGCGGCTACGATCGTCGCCAGGAACGCCAGCAGCGCCGGCGGAGACTCGACGTGAAGCATGTCCGGCGTGCCTCCCGGCGCGCGCTGCCGCGACGCGCGCCGTCAGGGCCGCGGGTCGGCGGCGGTGACTCCACCGGCCGCATCGTTCCCGCTCCAGCCGGCCAGAATGCGGCAGACTTCGTCCTGGACGGCCCGCGGGTCGGCCCCTGCGGACTTGCCGGTGTCGTTGCACAGCACGGCAAACGCGTAGCGCCGCCCTTCCGGGCCCAAAACATACCCGCTGAGAGCGCTGACCCCGGCGACGTAGCCGGTCTTGGCGAAAACCCGGCCCTTGAGATCCGTCATCCTCCGGCGCAGCGTGCCGACCGCCTCGCCCGGCTGGGCGAGGCTCTCGCGGTATTCCCGGGCCCGCGGGTGGGCGTCCATGTGGGCCAGGACCGCGGCCAGCGCGGCGGGCGCGACGCGGTTGTCGTGGCTCAGCCCCGAGCCGTCGGCGATCACATACCGCTCGGCCGGGACGCCCAGCGAGGTCAGGAAGGCATGCATCGCCGCGCGGCCGCTCTCCAGGCTGCCCTGGCCGCGGACCTGCCCGGACCGGTCGCAGGCCCCGAGGGTCTTGAGCATGGCTTCGGCGAAGAGATTGAGGCTGCTCTTGTTGGCCCGCCAGAAAAGATCGGCCAGCCGGCGCTCGTGGGTCGCGATGATCCGCAGATCCGGCGGCAGGCTGCCGTCGGCGCCGCGGACCCGCTGACGCCGGATCTCGCCCCGGATGCGCACCCCCTGGGCCGCCAGCGAGGTGCGCATCGCCGAGGCGAAGAACGCACCCGGATCGGGCACGGCAATCGATAGCGGGTCCTGGGGATCGTTGGCCCTGGAAACCTGTCCGCGGACCACGATGCGGATCGGACCGGAGCCGCTGCGGGCGATCACGGGCTCGCCCCGGCTCGCCGTGACCGACTGGTTGACCAGCTGCACCCAGGTCGTCGGCGGCACCAGCCGAACCTCGGCCGGCTTGCCCGGGGTGGAAGGACGAATGATCACGTCCACGCAGTTGTCGTTGAAGTTCAGTCCGCCGACACCGGCGGTGTACCAGCGCGTGTCCCCGTGCTGGGCCGACCAGCCGGGCGGCTGGAAGCGATCGTCGAAAATCGAGTCGTCGATCAGCAGGTTGCCGGGGATCTCCGCCAGCCCGGCGGACTTCAGCTGCTGCGCCCAGGCGTGAAAGACAGCCGTCACCGGCTCGCCGGCCTGCCGGGCGTAGCGGGGATCGCCGAGGGACGGATCGCCGGCACCGACGGCCACCAGGTCGTCGCCGCGCATGCCC
Organism: uncultured Planctomycetales bacterium; assembly: GCA_964611365.1. Lineage (GTDB taxonomy): Bacteria > Planctomycetota > Phycisphaerae > UBA1845 > PWPN01 > CALLOB01. The sequence goes on along the minus strand of CAZSYS010000416.1, from coordinate 858 downwards.
AGCACGGTGCGATAGGTGAAATCCGGGGGCAGCAGGCAGGCCGCCGCGGCGGTGGTCAGCACTTTCTGATTGCTGGCCGGCTTGAACAGCTCGTCGGCCCGGCGCTGAAAGACCACTTCGGCCCGGGGGGCCAGCTGCAGGACGCATACGCCCACGGCCATCTGGCCGAAGCCCGCGCCGCCGGTGGCCCGTTCCAGCCGCCCGGCCAGATCCCTGCCGACCATCGTCCCGGTTTTGCGGGAATGGCCCGCGGCGGTTGAGGCGGGTGCGGCCGCACGCGCCGCCGGCGCCGCGGCGCAGGCCGCAATGCCCCAGGCGGCAAAACCCATGGCGACCAGGAGCCGCGTCAGCCCACCCACCCGCATGTCGAACCTCCTGTCCGAACGGGACTTGCAGCCCGGGGGAGATTGACCCCCGCCATCCGTGCGGTTAGACTAGTAACAGGTTCTTCCCGTTCATGCAACCGGTCGGAGCGAGGAATCTCATTATGTCGACCTCCACGCGAGAGGGATTCGCGGTGCTGGTCGTCGCGGACCCGGACCGTCCCGCGCTTCCCGGGCTGGAACGGATTCCAGGGTCCGATCCGGATCGGATCCGCTGCGCGCCCGACGTCTACCAGGCACTGGCCATGCTGGTCGTCGGTCCCCGGCCGGCGGTGCTGGCGGTCCACGTGGACGATCTGGACTGGGAAGAGTTCGATTTCTTCGACCAGCTGCGCCGCATCGCCCCCGAGATCCGGGTGCTGGTGGCGTCCGCCGCGGGCGATCAGTCCCGTCTGGAGCGGGCCCGCCACCTGGGGGCTGAGTCCCTGGCCGGGTTCGACCTCGGCGCGCGTCACCTCGCGCACGCTGCCCAGCG
>CAZSYS010000415.1:0-3529 GCA_964611365.1 uncultured Planctomycetales bacterium | reverse complement strand
GGCGAGGGGGGGGGGCGGCACGCCGCGGCTGCCGGGGGGGCGGCAGCGCCGACGACCAGCCCGAGCCGCAGCCGTCGTCCCGGCCGCATAAAGCCGCGCGGCGAGGCGGTCATGGTTGCTCCGCCAGCCACCGGATCAGCCACCGGGCGAAAGCCTGCTTGTCCATCGGCTCGGCCGAGCCGGGCGGCGGCGTCACCGGCCCGCGGGCGGTCAGCAGCGTGGCCGACACCGTGTCGCTGCCGATGGTGGCCAGCGGGTTGGCCACGATGGCATCCACCCCTTTGCGCTGGAGCTTCTCCATGGCCGACTGATGCAGCCTTTCCGGGGTTTCCAGGGCAAAAGCCACGATCCGCTGGTGGGGCTTCCGCGCCGCCGCGCAGCAGGCGACCAGATCCGGGGTGGCCTCCAGCTCGATCACCAGCCGCCCCTCGCGGCGGGGGATTTTCTCGGCCGAGCGGACCACGGGACGGTAGTCGGCCACGGCCGCGGCCATGATCAGGGCATCGCACGCCGGGAACCATACGGCCAGCAGGCGTTCCAGGTCGGCGGTGGTCTGGAAACGGTGGACGGCGACGCCGGCGGGCGGCTCCACCGCCGCCGGACCCAGCAGGAGGGTCACCCGGTGACCGGCCTGGCGTGCGGCCTCCGCCAGGGCCAGGCCCATCCGGCCGCTGGAGCGGTTGGCCAAGTAACGGACCTTGTCGATGGGCTCGTGGGTCGGCCCGGCGGTGATCAGGATGTGCGCCGAGGGCTTCAGAACCCGCTCGCTTTCCGCGGCGCCGGAGTACCGGCCGCGTAACGGGAGGTCGTTCAACCCGCCGCCGCCATTCAGACACCCTTCCGGCGGCCGGGCGTAGATGCATGATAAGGCCGGCGGCGGCGCCGGACAATGCCCCGCGGCGGCGCGGACGGGTGCGGCGGGGCCCGGCGCGGCGCCGGCGGTGTTGCCGCCCCGGGGGATTCGGTTAGGATGCAGCGGCTTGCGGACGGCGGGTGTCGCGTCCGAAGGTTGCGTCCGAAGATCGCGTCGTAAGACGCGGAGCACCGGGGCTCATGATCATCACCATCGACGGACCGGCCGGCTCGGGCAAGTCGACGGCCGCCCGGAGGCTGGCGGCGTCGCTGGGGATTCCGTACCTGGATACCGGGGCCATGTACCGGGCGGTGACGCTCAAGGCCCTGGAAACCGGCGTGCCGCTGGAGAACGAGGCGGCGCTGGCCGGGATGGCCGCCGGCACGGACATCCGGCTGGATTGCGGCCCCACGCACGTGCGGGTGGTCATGGACGGTCGCGACGTCACCGAGGCGCTGCGGACCATGCGGGTCAACCGCAGCACCAGCTTCATCGCCCGCATCCCGCGGATCCGGCAGATCCTGGTGGACAAGCAGCGCGACATCGGCCGGCAGCTGGGATCCCTGGTCACCGAGGGGCGCGACCAGGGCAGCGTGGTATTTCCGGACGCCGACGTGAAGTTCTTTCTGGACGCCTCCGACGTGCGGCGGGCCGAGCGGCGCTACCACGAGATGTGCGCCGACGGCGAGGACGTGCGGTTCGAGGAGGTCCTGCAGAACATCCGCCTTCGCGACGGGAACGACCGCGACCAGTGGGAGCCGCTGCTGCGGCCCGGCGGCGCGGTGTGCATCGACACCACCTCGCTGACGATCCAGGAGGTGGTGGACCGGATGCAGGAGGAGATCCGGCGGGCGCGGGGCGGGCGGAAGTAGCGATGCGGGCGTACTACAGGGTCTGCCAGTTCCTCTGCCGGTGGTTCTGCGTGCTGCTGCTGAAGGTGCGCGTGTACGGGGCCGGCCGGGTGCCCCGCACCGGCGGCCTGATGCTGGTCAGCAACCACCAGAGCTTCCTGGACCCGGTGCTGCTGGGCATCGCTCTGCCGCGGGAATGCACCTACATGGCCCGGGAGTCGCTGTTTGCCCACCCGCTGTTCCGCGGGCTGATCCGCTCGCTGAACGCCTTCCCGGTGCGGCGCAACGAAGCGGACATCGGGGCGATCAAGGAATCGCTGCGCCGGCTGCGGGACGGGGCGGCGCTGGTGATCTTCCCGGAGGGCACGCGGACGACCGACGGCCGGATCGGGCCGATGCTGCCCGGCCTGGCGGCCATCGCCCGCAAGGCCCGGGTGCCGATCGTGCCCACGCTGATCGACGGTATGTTCCGGGCCTGGCCGCGGACGCGGGCGTTTCCCGGTCCCGGTGACGTGGTGGTGCACTACGGCGAGCCGATCATGCCCGAGGCCTACGCCGATCTGTCGCCCGAGGCGCTGATCGAGGAGATCCGCCGCCGCCTGCTGGCCCTGCAGGGCCGCTGGCATCGCCGACTGCCCCATCGCGGTCTAAAGTCATGAGGCGACGGTCGAGGGCTGTTGTGCGCCGCGGCGCCGGGACGGTCGCCTCGGCAGCGGCCGCGGCGGGCAGCAGCGCCGGTCCCGGCCGGACCCGGTTGCCCGGCGCCGCCGTACCGGCCGGTGCCATTCCCCGCCCCCGGCGCCCTCGCGTGGAGGATCGCGGTCGTGGAAGTAAGACTGGCCAGTAAACGCGGCTTCTGCTTCGGCGTGGAGGACGCCATCGAACTGGCCCAGCGCACGTTGCGGGCCAACGAGCCCGGCCAGGTGGCGGCCCTGGGGCCGGTAATCCACAACCAGCAGGTGGTCGAGAAGCTGCAGCGGGAAGGCCTGGACCAGTCCGGGCGGCTGGAGGACCTTCCGCCGGGCAGTACGGTCCTGATCCGCTCGCACGGGGTCGGGCCGGAGATCTATGAGCAGGCCCGCCGGCAGGGCCTCCACGTGGCGGACGCCACCTGCGTGCTGGTCAAGCGGGCCCAGACCGTCGTGCGGCAGCTGCACGAAGAGGGCTATCAGGTGGTGATGATCGGGGATCGGGAGCATCCCGAGGTCAAGGGCGTCATCGGTTATGCCCCCGACGTGATCGTCGTGGACGGGGAGGACGACCTCGAGCGGGTCCTGCCCCGGCGGGCCCGGCTGGGCATTGTGGCTCAGACCACGCACGCCCCGGACCATGTGGCCCGCATGATCGGAGCGATTGCCGCCCTGCCCTTCCGCGAACTGAAGGTGGTCAACACGCTGTGCCTGGAGGTCATCCGCCGGCAGGAGGCGGCCGCGGAGCTGTGCCGCGAGGTGGATGTGATGTTCGTCCTGGGCGGCCTGCACTCGGCCAACACCCGTGAGCTGGCGGCGATCTGCCGGAAACAGGGCCTTCCGACCTATCACCTGGAGTGCTGGGCGCAGTTCCGGCCCGAGATGGTCCGGGGGCACCGTGTCGCGGGGATCACCGCCGGAGCCTCCACGCCGGATGACGTGATCAACGAGTTCGCCGAGCAGCTCCGGGCGTTTCCGGACCCGTCGCCGGCGGCCGGGACCCCGAAAGAGACCCCGAAAAAGGTGTCAGGATGATTTTCCAGCCGCCCCGCGTGACCCGGTCGGGCGAGGAAAAGTGCCTGGATGAATGGCATTTACTTAAGGCCCCATGACACAAAAGCGACGTAAGTCCGCGC
>CAZSYS010000414.1:0-3553 GCA_964611365.1 uncultured Planctomycetales bacterium | reverse complement strand
GCCCAGGGCGGTCTCCAGCCCGTGCCGGACGGCGGGCGTGCGGACCAGCAGCAGCCCTCCGACCCCCCGTCCCCCAGCCGCCAGCAGCACCGCCGCCAGGTGCGCGGTCAGGTGGCGCGAAGCGGCCAGCATCTGTCGCGTCAGCCAGGGCAGGGGCGTGTTGAGCATGCGATAGAGCTCGTCGAAGCGCGGCAGCACGAAGAAGGCCATCACCCCGAGCACCCCGAAAGACAGCAGCAGCAGCGCCGCCGGGTAGGCCAGCGTCCCGATGACCCGGGTGCGGATCTGCTGCTGCTGGCGGGTCATGGCCGCCAGGCGGTCGAAGGCCTCCTCCGCTCCGCCGGTGCTTTCGGCCGCCGCGATGATCGCCTGCCAGGCCTGGTTGAACACCTGGGGATAGGCCCCCAGGGCGGCGCTCAGCGGTGAACCGGTCTGGACCCGCTGGCGGATGTCGGCGACGATGCTGCGCCAGGCGGGCTTGGTGATCTGCTCCTCGATGGCCTCCAGGGCCGGGACCAGCCGGCTGCCGGCCCGCAGCATCATCGAGACCTGCTGGGAGAACATCATCAGGTCGCGCAGGTGGCCCGGCCGACCGGAGATCATCTGCCGCGCGCCCCGGGAGGCGGGCGCCGCCGGCGCCGACGACGGGGTCAGCCGGGTCACGAACAGGCCGCGGGCGCGGAGCTGCTCCCCGGCGTCCTCGACCACGTCGGCCTCGACGACCCCCCGGACCTGCCGGCCCCCGGCGTCCATGGCTTCATAGGCGAAGGCCAAGCCTCTGCACCTCCCGCGGCTTTATGACGTCGCCGCCCCGGCGGGCGCCCCGGCGATCCGGCGCTCCGCCCGCACCGTCTCGGTCGCCTCCAGGTGGGTGACCCGGAGAACCTCCTCGAGCGTGGACTGCCCCTGCTCGACGAGGATCAGGCCCTCTTCCCGCAGCGTGCGGAAGCTCTGACTGCGGACGAGGTGCTCCTTGATGGTCGCCTCGTCGGAGCTGCGATGGACGAGGTTGTAAAGCCCGTCGTCCATCTCCACGACCTCGTAGATGCCCAGGCGACCCTTGAAACCCGAGTCGTGGCATTTCTTGCAGCCGGCCCCCCGGTAGAACTGCCGGGCCCCGCCCTCCGACCACCCGGCCCGGGCCAGCAGCGCCCGGTCGGGCATGTACGTGGTCCGGCAGGCCGGGCAGATCGTCCGGGCCAGCCTCTGGGCGACGACCCCGTTGAGCGCCGAGGCCAGCAGATACGGCTCGATGCCCATGTCCGCCAGCCGGGCCAGGGCTCCCACGCAGTCCTTGGTGTGCAGGGTGCTGAGCACCAGGTGGCCGGTGAGCGCCGCCTGGACGGCCACGCGGGCGGTGTCGGCGTCGCGGATCTCGCCGACCATGATCACGTCCGGGTCCTGCCGCAGGATCGAACGCAGGGCCCGCCCGAAGGTCAGGCCGATGTGCTCCTGCACGTTGATCTGGTTGATCATGTCCAGCTGGTACTCGACCGGATCCTCGACGGTCACGATGTTCACCGTCATGGAGCGCAGCAGGTCCAGCGCGGAGTACAGCGTGGTGGTCTTGCCGCTGCCCGTGGGCCCGGTGACCAGCACCAGGCCGTGGGGCCGCAGCAGCATCCGGCGGAACTTCTCCAGGGCCGCGCCGCGCAGGCCCAGGCCGGCCATGTCCAGGTTGAGGTTCTGGCGGTCCAGGAGCCGCACCACGACCTTCTCGCCCAGCAGCGTCGGCATCGTCGAGACGCGGAGATCGACGTCGCGCCCCTCGGCGATGATCCGCACGCGCCCCTCCTGCGGCAGCCGCTTCTCGGCGATGTCCATCTTGGCCAGGACCTTGATCCGCGACGTCACGCCGGCGTGCATGGCCAGCGGAGCGGTGAGCAGCTCCCGGAGCAGGCCGTCGATCCGGTAGCGGACGCGCATGTGCTTGCGGTCCGGCTCGATGTGCACGTCGCTGGCCCGGTCGCGGATCGCGGTCAGCAGCGAGAGGTTCACCAGGTTCACCACCGGGCTGCTGTCGGTGCGGGAGAGGTCGGTCAGCACGTCGTCATCGACCGTCTCCTTGTTCACGAACTCGACGTTCTGCTCGTTCAGCGTGAGCAGAAAGGAGTCGACCGACATTTCCTGGGAGAGATAGCGGTCGGCGAACTCCGCATAGTTGCGCTCCAGCACCAGCACGGGGTTGATCTCGCAGCCGGTCAGGGCCGCCAGGCGGTCGATCACCGGCAGGCGCTGCGGCTCGACCATCGCCACGGTGAGCCGGTTGTGAACCTTGAACAGCGGAAGCACCTTCAGCCGCCGGGCCTCGTCGCGGTCGATCAGGTCGCGGAGCGCGGGGTCCACCAGGCCGTGCCGCAGCAGGCAGCCCTTGACCCCCAGACGCCTGGCGAGGATGTCCAGCAGCGTCTGCGGCGAGAGAACGCCCATCTCGATCAGGGTTTCGCCGAGCCGGCCGCGGTCCTGACGCTGGAGCTTCAGCGCGGCCTTCAGATCCTCCTCGGTGATCGCCCCGGAGCGGAGCAGGAGGGTGCCGAGGCGTTCCTGCGTCTTGATGGTCGTTTCCATGGTCACACCACGCTGGCCGCAGCCTCCTCCAGCGAGCCGAACACCTCAAAGCGCCCGCGCAGGTCCGTGATCCGCAGGGCTTCCTCGCAGATCTCGCCGCAGGACGCCAGCTTGAGGCGCCCGCCGCGGGCATGCTGCTCGGCGGACACCTCGCACAGCATCTCCAGGCCGGCGCTGTCGATGAAGGGCACCTCCGCCAGGTCCAGCACCACCGCCGCCGGCCCGCCGGCGAAGGCCTCCTCCAGGACGGCCCGGACCTGGGCGCAGTCCGCCTGCGTCAGGGCCTCGTGGGGGCACACCACCGGGACTCCCGCAAGCTCGTAGCGGTTGACCTTCACCGCCGGGTCACCTCCACCGCCTCGCCGCGCCCGCGGACCGGCGCGATCCGGATCGGGACGTCCTCGTGGCGGGCACGCTGCTGGGCGGCCATCGCCTGCCGCAGAAGCTCCTCCGGCTCGACCTTCTCGAAGCCGGTCCCGGCCAGTCCGGCACGAAGCTGCAGCGGCGTCCGCGCGTCCAGGCGGGAGATGATGTCCTGGATCGCCCCCACGATCTTCTGGGCGATGAGCTCGGCCAGTCCCGCGTCAATCCTGCGCAGCACGGCGACGAACTGGGCGTCGCTGAACCGCCCGACCGCGTCGTCCTTGCGCAGACCGTTGCGGATGGCCTGGCCGACGGCGCACACCACCTCGTCGCGCACCTGCCACTGGCCGGTGTCGTCCAGACCGCGCAGCCCCTCGATGCTCACCGCCATCACCACCACCGGCTCGCGCAGCTCGTACCCGGCCGCGACGGTCTCCTCCAGCAGGCTCAGAAACTCGCCGCGATTCAGAACCCCCGAGGCCCGGTCCAGCAGCCAGGCGGTGCGCAGCTGATTGGCGTGATGCACGTGAAGCCACAGGGCCTCGAGCAGGTCGGCGACCAGCTCGAGCTGGTCGTGGTCGACGTCGGCGGACAGCGCGTCGGCGGTCATCACCCCGATGGG
>CAZSYS010000413.1:0-3560 GCA_964611365.1 uncultured Planctomycetales bacterium | reverse complement strand
CGGACGGTCAGCGCGTGTTCTCCAGCATCTGCGGCGTCGGGGCCAGCACCGGCGCCTCCGAAGTCAGCGTCGTGGGCACCGCCGGCCGGCCGCCGGCGCCGCCGGTGTCCAGCAGCTGGTCAAACGGCGGGCTGGCACCGTCCACGACGATGGTGGTGCGCTCCTTGAGCACCCTGGTCAGATTGCTGATCGCCAGCAGAAACTCGGCCAGGCCGGGATCCTGCCGGAAGGTCGCGTTGTACTGGGCGGCCCGCCGCTCGCCCTCGGCCACGATCTCGGCCGCCTTGCGGTCCGCGAAGGCCAGAATCGTTCCGGCAATGCTCTCGGCGGTGTCCTCGATCTGCTTGGCGGTGGACTCGCCCTCGCTGATGTACTGGTCGGCCACCGCCTGCCGCTCCTTCTTCATCGCCTCGAAGACCGTCTCGGTGATCCGCTGCGGCAGCGCAAGCTTCTCGATGCCCACGGACTCCACCCGGATGCCGTAAAGCTCCCGGGCGGCCGGCGCCACCGCCTCGAGAATCTCCTGCTCGAGCCGGTCGTAGCGCAGCTCGGTCTCGTCCGTGGACACCAGGTTGGCGAAGTCGTACCGCGACAACACGGTCTTCTGGTCGTTGCGCACCCGGGTCTGAAGCTTGCCCGCCGCGTCGGCCATGTCCGCGCACCGGATGCTGAACGTGTAGGGGTCGTCCACCCGCCAGCCCACCGCGGTGGTCACGATGACGTTCTTGTTGTCCCGCGTCGGGGCCTCCTCGCCGGTGGTCACCGTCAGCTGGATCCGGTTGTCGTAGAAGCTGACCCGCTGGATCGGCCAGGGCCACTTGAAGTACAGCCCCGGCTCCTTGCGGACGTCGTCCTTCGTGGCCCGGCCGAAGGTCCGGACCACCGCCACCTCGGTGAAGCGCAGCTGGTAGGTGACCATGTAGGCCACCAGGATCAGTCCCAGCGCCGCCCCCGCGACCAGTGAGGGAATACTGCGGTTCATGGGCTCGTCGTCTCCCGGCGGCGGCCGCATGCCGCGGTCCGCCGCCCCTGCCGCCCGCCGGACCGGAGGACCGCGTCCGACGCGGCCCCGCCGTCGCGGGCCCGGAATGTCCCCCGGCTCAAAGCCGCGCCGCCCGCGGCGCCGCCGCCGGACTCACTGCGACCCCTGACCGAACCGCAGGTCGCTGGTCGATGGATCCTGCAGGTTCAGCTGATACGTGTGCACCGCCGTGTTCCCGCCGGCGGCGATCACGTACTTGCGGATGCCGGCAATCGACTGCTCCAGGGCCTGAAGGTACTTCCGCACGCCGTACACCCGCGGCTGGGCGTTCTTGCCGGTGATCTCCTCGGCGAACAGCACCGCCTCGCCGTGGGCCTGGTTCTCCAGCCGCCAGCGCCGGGTGCGGGCCTCGCTCAACACCCCCGCCGCCCGGCCGCCCACCGGCAATACGCCCGCGGAGGCGTCGCCCAGCGTCAGGCCCGTCACCCGGGCCTCCGCCTGCCGCACGGCCTCGGCGTCCACCTGGTCCGGCGGCAGCTTCTCCAGGTCGTTGAGCCGCCGGATCGCCTCGGCCAGAGCCTCGGCCCGGCCGACCTCGCCGGCCACCTCCGTCAGCCGCTTGCTGTACTTGGCCTGGGCGGAGCGGATCGCCGCGGTGCGCTTCTGCAGCGATCCGATGACGTCCTGGAAGCTCTCGGCCGTCTCCTCCGGCGGATGCACGCCCTGGAAACCCAGGAACACGATCTCGATCCCCAGCTGCCTGGCGTCGGCCGAGGCCTGGATCGTGCCCCACAGTTCACGCTCCAGCCGCTCCCGCTCGCCGCCCAGCAACCGCGGCACGTCGATGCTGGCGCAGTAACGCATGATCTCCCGCCGGGCCAGGGCATCCAGCATGCCCTCAGGATTCTCCAGCGTGGTCAGCCAGTCCCAGGCGTCCAGAATGCGGTACTGGATGACCACCGAAACCCGCAGCAGGCTCACCGGCACCGCCTCCCCGGTCTTGACCCCGCCGGTGCCCCCGGGAACCGCCGGCGCCTCTCCGGCCTGCGGCCGCGTCGCCGCCCCGCGGCCCCCGCCCAGGTACTCGGCAAGCTTGGGCGTCGCCACCAGCACCCGCAGGTGCGGATCCGACTCGTGCTTGTTGGTCCAGAGAATCAGCTCTTCCCGGGTCTGATCGGTCCCGGGCGGAGCCTGGTCGCCGATCTTCAGCTCGTGCAGCCGCTGCGTCGCCACCTTGTAGACCGCGTCGATCGGCCAGGGATACTTCAGGTGCAGGCCCGGCTTGAGCGTGCCGTCCGGACTGCCCGGCCAGGTGATCTTGCGCCCGAACCGCTCAACCACCCCCTCCTCGTCCGCCTCGATGAACACCAGCGAACTGGCCGCAAACAGCGTCAACACCGCGAACCCGATCAGCGGAACCAGGCTTCGCTGGATCAGCTGATAGAACCAGGTGGACGACACCTCGAACCCGAACTGGTAGTTGATCGCCTCGGCGATCGAACGGGCGATCCCCCCGGGCTCGGTGAACAGGCCCAGCAGCCGGCTGTCGAACGCCGGTCGCGGCTCCTCCCCCGGCGTCCGGGGGCGGTAGAAGTCCAGCACGAAGTTGAACAGCGTCTCGGCCGCCAGCACCAGCAGCAGAATCCGCACCACATAGGCCAGCACCCGCTCGGGAACCACCGCCTGCCCGTAGTGCAGCGGCGCCAGCGTGCCGCAGACCGCCGCGGCCCCGAGCGTCAGCCCCATCAGCCAGGCGGCCCCGCTCCGCAGCATCCGCCATTCGGCCTGCCGGGCCATGCCCGTCAGATAGCGCGACAGCAGGAAGGTCAGGAAGGCCGCCCCGCCCATGAACCAGATCACCACCGTGGCATTCTGGATCGGCCGCCACTCCGGGGCGTTCAGCGGCCGGCCGATCGGCCACGACCAGCGCAACAGGCCCCCGGCCGACAGCGAACCGATGATCGCCAGGGTGAACGCCGGCAGGAGCCAGCGGTACATGGCCTGCAGGCGGCGGCGGGCCAGGAGCAGGGCCTCCCCCTCGACGTCGAAAAGGGCCTCGCCCCCCAGCCCCGAGGCCTGCTCCCGCCGGAGCTCCTCGGTTTCGAGGGCCTCGTCCTGGACCAGCACCCGCTGCTGGTAGATCAGCACCAGAAACAGCCAGATCTCCACCCCCACGGCCGCCATGACCGCCAGCCCCCGGATGGCCTCCGAGGCGCTCCAGACGGCCATGACCGTCAGAAAGGCGGCCAGCAGAATCTCCATCCCCAGCCCGACAAGGGCAACCGTGCGGGCTCTGCGATCAGGCCTTTGAGTGATCATGCCGTCCGTTCATCCAGTTGGTTGTGGCCGGAGAGGCTGGAACTCCGGCCGGAGTCGAAACCGCAGGCTCTGCCTGCCCGCCCCCTCAGGAGATCCCTGGACGGGGGGGCAGCGTACTTTACAATAACGCCCCATGGCTGCCAAGCGGCCCCGCCGGCCGCCCAGGGGGCAGGCCGGGACGCGGGCCGGAGCCCGCCGGGCCGGCCCGAACCCCGCGCCGCCCGGGCCGAAAGGTCACAGGAACGCCTATGTTCGCCAG
>CAZSYS010000412.1:0-3569 GCA_964611365.1 uncultured Planctomycetales bacterium | reverse complement strand
GGGCGTAGGACCGCAGATCCACCAGATCCCAGCGCGGGGCCGGCGTCCGGCGGACGTCCGGCCGGCCCTCGGCCCGGTACAGCGGCCGGAGGGTTCCCGCGCGCATGTCCTCGACCAGCGCGGGCATGATCTCCTCGGCCTCGCCCACCACGAAGTGCGCCGCCGGGACGAACGTGTCGTGTCCGGTGGTGAACAGCGGCCCGCCGGCAATAACCGGGCGGTCCAGGCGGCGGCAGCGCTCGATCACCCGCCGGGCGGAGTCGGCCTGCACGATCATCGCCGAAACCATGACGTAGTCGGCCCGGCGGATCTGCTCGTCGGACAGCCTGTCCACATTCAGATCGACCAGCTCCAGCTCCCACTCCCTCGGCAGCATGGCCGCGACGGTCAGCAGCCCCAGCGGCGGAAACACCGCCTTTTTGGATACCAGGGGCAGAACGTGCTTGTAGCTCCAGAACGTGTCCGGCGTCGCCGCCGATACCAGCAGGATTCTCATGGAGTCCTCATCGCGCGGCTCGCAGGATGGGAAGGAGCCGCCGGGGCCCCGGGTTCCGAACCGTCCGCGGGGAATACTCCCCGGGCGGTTGCCGCGCCAACTGAAGTTTAGCAGCATGAGGCCCGAACGGCAAGGCCCGGCACGGAAGGACGCAGCCCCGGGGTCAGAACGCCGGTAGATCACAACGGTCGACGGGAACCGTGGCCAGACCCTCGACCTCGATCAGCCAGCCCGGCCGGCAGACCGCGGCGACCACGACCTGCAGCGGCGCGTCCGGAAACCGCGCCTCCAGCAGTCGCCGGGCCGGTTCCGCGTCGGCCGGATCGCGAACGTAGGCAATCAGCGAGGCCATGGCCTCAGGCGAGGCGCCCGCCCGGTCCAGCAGCGCGGCCACATTCTCCAGCGTGCGATCCAGCTGTCGCGGCATGTCGCCGGGGTGCAGAATCGACCCCGCCGGATCGATGCTGGCCGTGCCGCTGAGAATCACCTGCGTCCGGTCGGCCCAGGCCACGGCCGTGGCCCGCTCGAACGTCGCCCCGTACCGGTGCGCCGGACCAAGGTGCTCCGGCGCGGCCAGGTAGCGGATCTGTCCGGGCATCAGGCCGCAGGCGGCGTAGGCGTCCATCGACACCTTCACCGCCGGATCGACCGGCATGCCCCCGATGCCCGAGCTGGCGATGAAATGGGTCTCCGGGGTCAGCCCGCAGGCGGAAAACAGCGTCCGCCGCGCCTCGACCATGCCCGCGTAGTCGGCGTCGATGTGCTGCAGGAACAGCCAGGTCCGCAGCGTGTTGCCGGCCAGAGACATGCCGTGCGCCTGGAGCTCGGCCGCGTAACACTCGAAGACGGCCCGGGTCTGTTCGGCCGCGGTCGCGTAATGTGGACAGACGATCCCCGTTGTCCAGCGGTGGACCACCTGCCCCCGCCGCAGGGTAAGTCCGCCCCGGTCGGGGTGCTTGTCCAGCTGCCCCCGCGGGTCGCGGATGTGCCAGGCCCACAACGCCACTCTGGCCGGCCCCGCCGGAGGCTCACCGATGATCGAAACCGCGCAGCGGCCGCCGGCACCGTAAGGTTCATCGGCTGCGGCCGCCCGGACCAGCACCCCGGCCTGGTTCACCGGGTCGCTGCAGAAGTATCGCCGGAAAACCGCCGTGTCGCCGTCAAGCCCGAAGTCCGTCAGTGCCCGCCGGTAGGCGTCATGAACCGCGGCCAGCTGTACCTCAAACGGCCCGGATTCCCTGGGCCGGATCATAAAGTGGTACTCCTCGACGCCGCCGCGTCCGCGAAAGCGCGATGCCTGGTAAGATACGCCCAGCGGCCCGACTTTTTGGCCAAACCACTCCATGCCGCCCCACCCGGCCTTTCCCCGGCGACGAACCGCCGCCGATGACTGCTCAACGCTCCACGATTTCCAGCGGCATCGCCGGCAGCACCCCCACCGCGAATCGCTGCCTGCGGGCCCCCTGGCCCGCCCTGGAGCCGGTCGGCGGATCGAGGAAGACCTCGACGATCAGGTTGTCGGCGTAGCCGGCCTGCGGGGCATCCTCTGATACCTTCAGCAGCAGGGCCGTGCGGCCGAACCCCTCGGCCACCTCGGCCAGAGACAGGCCTGGCGGCGGATCGCGCAGCTCCAGGTGTATGGCCTGCCGCATCCATCGGCCTGGCAGGCCCACAGGCACCCGCGTCTGACCGCCGCGCGCCAGGCGGATCGGCCGGCCGTCGCCCGCCGTGATGGCCGGTCCGCCCCTGCCGCCGGCCAGCACGACGGCTAACGTCTCCTGCGCGGGCACCAGATGGCGGTACAGGAAAGCCTGCATCATGTCTTCGGCCGGAACCACCGGATGAACGACCGTCCGCCCGTCGATCTGTGCCCTGGCTTCGAATCGAAGGCGAACCGGGGCGTCGGACGGGCCCCGCGCGCCGGTCAGCGTCATGCAGATCCGGCTGCGCCCCGGCGGGATCCGACCGCCCTGAAGAGCAAAGCCCCGAGGGGCATCGACCAGCATGACTTCGATCGGTCCCTCGAAGCCGTCCTTGCGGGCCGCATGCGCCCAGACCGGGCAGGCCAGCCCGGCACGGATGTTTACGCTGGATGGAGTCAGGCGAACCGCGAAGTCCGGCTGCGGCGGCCCGACCCGCAGACGATACGCGCAGGCGCTGCCGCCGTGATGCTGGGCGTCGGAAACCTCGAGCCCATACTCGCCGTCGGCCGGCAGTCGGAACCGCAGGCGCGGGTCGGCGTGGTGCGTGGTCAGGCCCTGTTCCTCGTCCTCGTGGTCGTCGTTCCAGGCCAGCACCGTCCCGTCGGCGTCCGTGAGCCTCAACAGCCCGTCCAGGGGCGATTTCAGCCGCCGGGCCAGGATCTCGGCCACGACCTCCTGGCCGGCCCGGCCCTCAAAGCGGAATCGGTCGACATCGCCGGCGGGGACGATTCGACCGTTGACGTTGACCGGCCAAGCGATCCGCTGGGCCTGCTCCCGCGCGTCATTGGGCTCGCTTTCCTCGGTCTCCTCGAGGCTGTCCAGTACATAGGCCACGGGGTTGGAGACCCTCGTGCCTCGCCCTACGGCCGTCTCCAGAACGGCCGGCTCCCCGGGGCGGGTGTCCAGGACCATCTCGCGGCGGGGAAGGTTCCAACCTTCCATTTCGGCCACGGTCGCGCCCTCGAGGTCACCCCCCAGCGGGTAGAGAGCGGTCACGAAAGGCCGATCGCTGGCCGTGACCCGGTACACGAAGTCATCCCGGCCCCGATACAGTGCATCGCGGATCTCAAGCTGGTATACGGCCGTTTCCGGCACCCGATAGAGGATCACCGGATCGGGGTCGAAACGGTAGTCGTCGGCGAAGGCCACCTCGCGGCCCTGTTGGTCGTAGACGGCCACGGTAGCCTGAAACCAGCCGGGCACGGCATCGGCCAGGTAGGGAATCAGGGCCCGGGCCCGGGCTTCGATCACCAGTCGCTGGCCCTTCCTGGCCCGGAAGCGGAAGCGATCCACGTCCCCGGGGCCGATCTGTCCGTTGAAGACGGCCGGCAGATCCGCCGGCGGTACCACGGCGAGATCCGGCCCGGGCC
>CAZSYS010000411.1:0-3571 GCA_964611365.1 uncultured Planctomycetales bacterium | reverse complement strand
GCCATGGCCAGGGCGGCGCACACGCCCGGGCCCGCCGGGACCACGGCGGCGGCCGGCACGTTGATGCCGCAGCGCCGGGCCAGATCGCGGCCGGCGTACAGGCTGCGGCACAGCGACTCGATGCCCAGCAGGTCGGCCCGCAGCGTCTCCGGGGCCAGGGTCGGCGCAATCCGACCGCTTGCCAGGGCTTTTTCGAGGCGGCGACGATCGCCGGCGGGCATGCGTTCGTCGTCCAGCATGTCGGCCAGCATGCCGGCTTCGGCCGTCCAGACCGGGCGGTGCCAGGCGGGCCGGCTTCGGTCGTCATCCAGCGCGGCCAGCAGTCGGCGCCACTGGTTTCGGACGGCGGATGCTGATGAACCTGCTTTGCTCCCTGCGCCGGGCGGAAAGGGCGGAATCGGGCAGACCATGTGGCAGGTGCGGGCTGAGGGAGGTCGCAGGCGCAGGCGGGCTTCGAGGGCGCGGCCGCGGAGCGGGTGCCGGACGGCCCGGATCCGCGTCGCCGGTCCGACCGCGGGCACCGGGGCGAGATAGACGGCCGCGTCCGGGGCGCCGTCGCAGGTGCCGGGCCAGCGCGGCAGGTCTTTCGCCGCCAGTCGGGTCTTGTGTTGTCCGACGTGCATCGAGAATGTACCGGCTGGGCCTTCGGCGGGGCAGCAGAGTCCCACCGCCTGTTCGAGCCGGCCGGCGACGTGTCTGACAAACGGGGTCCAGACAAGCCTGAAACAGCGATCCCGGGCCACGAGTTCCTCCTTGGTCCTCGCGGGACGGACGACCTAAGATCCGTCGTGCGCGGGCGGGGCGGACCGCGCCGGCGTCCGATGGCCGCGAGGACACCTTGTAACGCGGCCCCGGGCGGCTTTCAAACGGCCCGGTCCTGGAGTCGCCCCGACCGGGCGGCTAAGGTGTGCCGGACATGCGCTGCGATGACCAGACCAACCCGTCGGGCGGACCGCAAGGTCATCCTTCCGCGCCCGACGCGCTGCGGCTGGTCTTCTGGGAGACCACCGCCGGCTGCAATCTCGAGTGCGTGCACTGCCGGCGGCTGGAGGTCTCGCGGGAGCTGATGCGCAGCGACCTGACGACCGACGAGGCCCGCCGACTGATCGACCAGATCGCCGCCGCCGGCCGGCCGGTCCTGGTGTTTTCCGGCGGCGAGCCGCTGCTGCGTCCGGACATCTTCGAGCTGGCCGGGCACGCCTCGGGCGCGGGGTTGCCGACCGCGCTGGCGACCAACGGCACGCTGATCGACGCGGGGCTGGCCGGCCGCATCGCCGCGACCGGCTTCGACCGCGTGAGCGTCTCGCTGGACGGTGCCGACGAGGCGACGCACGACCGCTTCCGCGGCCTGCCCGGATCGTTCGCCCGGACGATGGCCGGCCTGCGTCACCTGCGGGTCCGGGGCGTGCCGACGCAGATCAACTGCACCATCGCCCGCCACAACCGGGACCAGATCACCGCGCTGCTGCAGCTGGCCGAACGCGAGGGGGCGGTCGCGGTCCACTATTTCCTGCTGGTGCCCGTGGGCTGCGGGGCCCAGATCGCCGACGAGCAGATGCTGGACATGGACGAGGTCGAGGAGCGTCTGCGGCTGATCGACGAGCTGGCCCAGGCGACGACGCTGCAGATCAAGCCGACCTGTGCGCCGCACTACTACCGCATCATCCGCCAGCAGGCCCGGCATCGCGGATCCGGCCTCCCGGCGGCCGGACGCCCCGGGCACCCCGCCGGTCCGCTGCACAGCCTGACCAAGGGCTGCCTGGCCGGCACGGCGGTGTGCTTTGTCTCCCACGAGGGGGAGGTGTTTCCGTGCGGATACCTGCCGATCAGCGCCGGAAACGTGCGCCGGCAGGATTTCGGCGTCATCTGGCGGGAGGCGGAGGTCTTCGGCCAGCTGCGCGATCCGGCCCGGCTGACGGGCAAGTGCGGCGCCTGCGAGTTCAAGCACGTCTGTGCCGGCTGCCGGGCCCGGGCCTTCTACCAGTTCGGCGACTACCTGGCCGAGGAGCCTTACTGTGCACACCAGCCGCGTTCGGGCTGAACCGCCTCCGGCCGGCCGGCGGGGTCTGCCGGCGTCCGGTTGTCGCCGGGTCGCGGGCATCGGCCGGGTCGCGGGCATGCTGCTGATCCTGTCGCCGTGGCCCCGTGCGGCGGCCGGGGCCGATCCGCCGGCGGCGACCCAGCCGGATCCTCAGGCCACGGTGCTGGCCGAGCTGCGCCCCGCTCCGATGATGCTGGTGCGCGACGCGGCCGTGCGGGCCGAGCTGGGCCTGACCGACGAGCAGGCATCCCGGATCGACCGGCTGATGGACGCCGTCGATGAAACGCTCTGGCCGCTGCGCGACCGGCCGGCCGACGCCTGTCGGGGGACGCTGGACATGTTGAAGGGCCGCGCCGATGCGGACCTGAAGCAGATCCTCCGTCCCGGGCAGCGAAGCCGCCTGCACCAGATCGCTCTGCGAGCCGAGGGACTGTCCGGACTGCAGCGGCCTTCGGTGAGGAGCCGGCTGAAGCTGGGGCCGGGGCAGGTCGAGCAGATCGACGCCATCGCCCGGAACCTCCAGGCCGCGCGGCAACAGTCGGCCGGGGCGGAGCCGGATCCGGCGGCCCGGCGGCGGCTCCAGCAGGAGGAGGAGCGTCTGGCCGCGCGTCTGGAAGCCGTGCTGGACGACGGCCAGAAGCGTGCCTGGGGCGTGCTGGTCGGCCGGCCTTTTGATTTCTCCCGCCTCGAGCCGCCGCCTTTCAAGGCTCCCGAGCTGCGCGACGTGACCGGCTGGATCCATTCCGGTCCGCTGACACTTGCCGGGCTGCGGGGGCGTGTGGTGGTGCTGCACTTCTACACGTTCGGCTGTATCAACTGCATTCACAACTTTCCGGCCTACCGGCGCTGGCAGGAGGCCTTCGCCGGCAAGGAGGTCACCATTCTGGGAATCCACGCCCCCGAGACGTCCGGCGAGCGCGACGTCGAGAGCGTCCGGCGCAAGGCCGACGAGGCCGGCCTGCGTTTTCCGATTGCGGTGGACAACCAGCTGGCCAACTGGCGGGCCTGGGGCAACGGGGTCTGGCCGGCGGTTTACGTCATCGACCGTCGTGGAAGGGTGCGCTGCTGGTGGTACGGGGAGTTGAACTGGAAGGACGCGGGAGGCGAGAGCTTCCTGGCCGGTCGGATTGACGCCCTGCTGGCCGAGCCGCGTCCGGAGCCGCGGGCCCTGGCGCGCCGGGGCGATCCGCCCGCGTCCGCCCCGGCCGGACGTTGACCGCCGGACGCCCTGCAGGGTATCCTCAGCCTGTTGACTTGCCGGGAAGCGACATCCCGGGCCGCCGGGGCCCGCCGCGGCACCGTCCGGACCCGACCCTGCCGGCGGGGCCGACCTGGCGAGGGGCAGGCGGAAGCCCGGATGACTCTGAGGCCTCATCCATGCGTGACCATTTTACGTCACTGTTGTCGTTTGCGCTGATCGCCGCGGCCGCCGGCTGCGGCGGCGACTCCGGCAGCCGACCCCCGGCCGGAGCGAACGCCCCCACCCTGCTGCCGATCCGCATACCCGACTACAAGAAGGACAAGGGGCTG
>CAZSYS010000410.1:0-3579 GCA_964611365.1 uncultured Planctomycetales bacterium | reverse complement strand
GGGGGCGGGGCGCGCCCCCCCGGCGCCGTCTCGAGCCGTCAGTCCGTCGGGATGGACGGGAAAAGCTCGTCGAGGTTGGGGATGATGAGATCCCAGGCGTCCGTGGTATAGGACTTCACGAAGTTGAGACTTCCGGCCACCAGGTTGTCCTTGATATCGCTCAGGCCGCACGAAGACCCGAAGACCGTGCCTGCGGCCAGCGTCGCGGCCATCAGCCCCAGCTTCGTGGAACGAACCAGACGCGCCATCAACATGTCAAGACCTCCTGACCTCAAAGGGCGACCCTGAATCTCACGCCTCCCACAATGGCGTCCCGGCCGTCCTTCAGACCGCCGGGGTTGGTGATCACCTGGACGTCCGGAGTGATCGTCAGCCACGGGAAGACCTCAACCGCATAGTACCACTCGTACACCGTCTCACGATCGGCCCGACTGTTCAGTTCGTGCCGGAAAGCGGAGGACATAATACCCTGGGCCACGCCAAAGCCCAGGATGTCCTTGTCCCGCGTGGGCACCAGCCCCTGGTACTGGGCCCCGACCGACCAGAAATGGGCCAGCCGGTTGACCTCCCGGTGGGCGTAGCCGTAGCGGCAGAACATCGCCAAGCCCTGGCTGTCCTTGGGGTTATCGTTCTCCTTGAAGACCAGCTGGTCGACACCCAGGTAGAACCCCACGTCGCCGGTTTCCATCGGGGTGCGCTTGGCTCCTCCGAGGGTGTCGCGGAAGACGGCCTTGGTCCGGCTGTCGTACCACCAGCCGAAGCGGTACTGGCCGGGCAGCTTGCCGTTGGGGCCGTCCCACTTGGGCGTCAGGCCGAACTCCCAGTACCCCTGGAAGCGGCAGGGGCCGTGAAAGGCGGTGTCAAAGCCGGTCTTGCGCTGGTTCTGATCGGGATCCATCGCCCCGGCCTGCACGTACAGCCAGTCCGTCGGCCAGATCTTGAGGTTGGCCCCGATGCCCTTGGCCACCGGGATCGTCGGGTTGGCCACCAGCCAGTAGTTGCTGAAGCGCGTGTACATGTTGCCGGCGTACGGGCTGACGTCATACAGGTCGATCACGTTCAACAGCTTGCCCAGCCGCAGTTCGATGCGGTCATCCAGCAGCCGCTGCCGGTACCACCATTTGTCCACGAGGATCTCGTTATCGCCGCTGCTGCCCCAGGTGCTGTAGGGCGTGCTGAGGCTGCCCACGTCGCCCCGGATGCCGTCGTTCCATGACTGGATGGCCCGGAAGAAGAAGCTGCCGCCGGGAATCAGCTTCATCTTGGCGAAGTCCAGCTCGGCGTTGTAGTGGGCGATCCCGGGCCAGTCGTGCGCGTGGTGGGTGTTCAGCCCGCCGCTGTAGTTGTGGATGTAGCCGGTGTACAGGTTGGGAGCCAGGCTGAAGCCCAGATCCGCCAGCCCGGTCCGCACGCCGCCCCAGTCGCCGGTGAGGGTGGGCGAGGTCCACAGGCTGTCGGGGAACGACGGGGTGGCGGCCTCGACCGGCGCGGGCGCTGTGGACGGGGGTTTGTCCTGTGCGGCCAGCGGCGCCTGCGGCAACCCCAGAACCGCAAGCAGCGCCAGACCGGTCCGGACGCGATGCTTCCGAGGTTTTCGGCTCATGCAATCGCTCCTGGCTGACGCGGGCGAACGGATTCGGCCGTTCGACGAGCCCGGTGACAGTACCGCCGATCTCCGCGTGGCGTTTGAGGGCTTCGGCCGGCCCGCGCCAGTCGTCCGTGTCCGAAGCCGCCTGAGAACCTGAAAGCCGGAGGTGATCGCCGCTGGCGAGCACCTTCTCAACCCGGCAAGCCGCTTGCATGCGGACCACGCGAGGGCGGCGCGCGGCAATCGCATTTGCGGCGGTATTATCGGCACAATGCCGTTGTCCGCAAGAGGCATTGTGAATCTTGCACAGACGCTGGATACGCGTTGACACCCGCCCGCCCGGCAGCGGGATTCGCGGGGCCGGTGGCCGCAGCCGGCCACGGGTGCAGGCCGGGCGGGGACGCCTGAAAGCCTCCGGACGTGAAGGCTTCCGTGGACGCCAATTCCCTGCCGGTCGATGCGAGCATCCCCGTCCGGCAGCCCCTTGAGGAGGACGGCGCCGGATGGTAAAGTACCCCCGAGTACTCCGGTGGGGTTCCGGCTGAGACCGGCACCGGCAAGGTCGCCTCCTTAGCTCAATTGGCAGAGCAGCTGACTCTTAATCAGCGGGTTCAAGGTTCGAGTCCTTGAGGAGGCATGCCGACACGCGGGCACTGTCCAGTTTCGTCGCAAAGCCTTTCGAAAAATAAGCTTATGTTAGAGCAGCCCTTCTGTGCCCGACCGGCGCGTTTCGCGCACTGCCAGCCCCGACACCGCCCGGCGCGGGCTTGTTCCAAGGAGATCCCATGCGGACCGGCACGATCGTGGCCGCCGTGGCCTGGAGCTGCCAGGCGTTGTCAGCCGGAAGTCCCTGGATCGAGTTGAACCCGGACTGTCGGACCGCCTTCCGGGAACAGGACAGTGGCCGACCCTTCACGGCGGTCGGCGTCAACTACTACGACCCGCACGTCGGCTGGGCTCCCAAGCTCTGGCAGCAATTCGACGAACAGACGGTCCGCCGCCACTTGCGTATGGTATCGCAGCAGGGCTTTAACACCATCCGGGTGTTCCTGACCCTGCAGTCGTTTCATCGCCATCCCGGAGAGGTCTGCCCCGAGGGCGAGGCCCTTTTCGGCAGGCTGCTGGCGATCTGCCGGGAACTGGACTTACGGGTCATTCCATCCGGGCCGGATCACTGGGAAGGCATGCCTTCCTGGCGGGTTTCGGCCGACGACGGGCGGGGGTGGCCCGACGGGTTGCGGACCGATCCGTTCGCCGACGAGAGCCTGCTGGCGGCGGACGAGGCCTGGTGGAGGGCGTTTGCAGGTCGTTTCGCTGATTGTCCGACCATTCTGGCCTGGGATGTGCTCAACGAACCGGCGGTCCCATGGAACAGTCCGCACATGAGACCCCGATGGAACCGCTGGCTCCAGGCTGAGTACGGCTCGACCGAGGCTGTCGCCCGGGCCTGGGGTCTGCCGGCCGACCAGGTCGGCCCGTGGGGTTCGATCGAGCACCCGCCGGCGGTTCCGGCGCGGGGCGATCAGCGGCTGTACGACTACCAGCGATTTCGCGCTTCGCTGGGCCGGGCCTGGGCCGGGCGAATGGTCGCGGCGATCCGTCAGGCCGACCGCCGCCACATGGTGACCATCGGCCACGTGCAATGGGCCGCGCCGGTCTACCTGGAGAGCGTGGCTCACTACGCGGGGTTGGACGCGCGGGCCACGGCCGAGGATGTGGATTTCGTTTCGGTTCATTTCTACCCCCTGGCCATGCCGCGGGTGTGCCAGTCTCCGGAGGGCACGCTGGCCAACCGGGTTTATCTGGAAACCCTGCTGCAGTACTGCGGCACGGAAAAGCCGCTGATGCTGGGGGAGTTCGGGTGGTACGGGGGAGGGGGGATCGGCCAGGCTCCGGACTGGGGGCTGCCGCCGGCGCCGATGGAAAACCAGGTCTGCTGGGGCCGCGAACTGCTGTCGGTCAGTCGGGGGCGGGTCTGCGGGCTGCTGAAC
>CAZSYS010000409.1:0-3597 GCA_964611365.1 uncultured Planctomycetales bacterium | reverse complement strand
GCGCCGATCAGATGCTGCCAGTCGCCCACGACATCGAAGCGCAGGGCCTGGACCGTCGCCGTTCGCCCCGGAGCCCCGGCGGCGATCAGCGCGATCGAACGGCCGGCCGACGGCGCGGCCACCGCCACGGCGGCCTCGGGAAGCGCCTCCCGCACCGCGCCCACCGCGGCACGCAGCACCTGCTCATGGGTCGGCTCCTCGCCGAGCTGCTCGCTGAGCACCCGCAGGGCCTCGAAGCAGCGGGAACGCTCGCGAAGGCTGCGGTTGGTCACCGCCAGCGCCGCATTCACCCGGGCGAGCTCCACGTTCGCCCGGGCCAGCGTCTCCTGGAGCAGCTCCCTGGAGGTCACGTTGCCCAGCCCGATCATCTTCGCCCGGGACTCCAGCAGGTCGGGCAGCGCCTGCGTGACCGTGCGGATGACCTCGTCATTCAGACCGAGGTCGCGGACGATCGCCGGCAGCATCCCGTCGTGGACGTAGTTGCCGGAGTAGCCCAGGCTGATTTGACGCACCAGCCGGTCGGCCAGCTGCACGAGGTACACGCAGATCGGATGACCGATGCGGTTGGGCGTCGAAGCCGGCGTGTGGTGATGCAGCCAGATGCACTCCTCGATGGCCGCGGGAAGCCGCCAGTGGCGCGCCAGCCTCCGGCCGGCCAGGGCGTGGTCCACCCCCAGGACCTCCCGCTCGACGTCGGCGATGCAGCCCTGCCGGGCGTCCACCCGGGCGATGACCCGGTCGTAGCTCTTGGGGAAACAGGCGTCGAAAACCACCTTGCCCAGGTCGTGAACCAGGCCGCAGAGGAAGACCTCCTCCGGACCGGGCCAGCCGTTCGTCCCCGCCGGCCGCTGCTCGGCCAGCAGCCGGGCGGCGCAGCCGACGGCCAGGCTGTGCTTCCAGAACCCCTCGCGGTCGAAACGGCTCGGGGCCTTCTCGACCCGCGGCGCGAACGTCTCGAAGATCCGCACCGCCAGGACAAGGTTGCGCACCGCGTTGAGACCCAGCCGGACCACCGCGTCGCGCACCGTATGAACCGCCGGGCCGACGCCCGCGCGGCCGGTTTCCGCGATCAGCCGCGCCGAAAGGCTCTGGTCGGCCTCGATGAGCTCGGCAATCTCCCGCGCGCCGGTGTGGTCGTCGTGGGTCAGCTCCAGCAGCCGCACCGCCACCGCCGACAGCGTCGGCAGGGCGTCGATCTGGGCCAGGACCAGCTCGACCTGTCCGGGCTCGGAGGGCTCGGGCGACTGGGGCCTGGATGTGGCGGAACCAGCCAATGCTTCCCCTTTCCGGACCGCGACCGGGTCAGGCGTGCACGAGCTGCAGAAGCCTGGCGATCAACTCGTCGATCTGGAAAGGCTTCTGCAGGAAATCGTCCGCGCCCGCCGCCAGCAGGTCGTCCCGCTCGTCGGGGTCGGCCACGCCGCTGATGATGATGATGCGGATGTCCGCGAAGGCCGGATTCGAGCGCAGCGTCCGGCACACCTTGTTGCCGTTGATGTCCGGCAGCTTGTAGTCCAGCACCACGGCGTCCGGGCGGAACTCCTGAGTCAGCAGCCCGGCCTCGTAGCCGCCGCGGGCGACCTTGACTTCAAACCGGCCGTCCCGCTCCAGCAGTTCCGTCAGCATCTCCAGAATGGCCTCGTCGTCGTCCACGACCAGGATCCGCTTCTTGCCCGAATCCAGGTTCTCCAGCGGGATGCCGTTCTCGCGCATGAACTGCAGCAGGCTCTCCCGCGGAATCCGCCGGAACCGCGAGCCGGGCACCCGAAAGCCCTTGAGCTTGCCGCTGTCGAAACAGCGGATCACCGTCTGCTGGCTGACCTTGCACACCGCCGCCACTTCGCCTGTCGTGTACACGCTTTTCATCGCAGTGCATCCTGTCCTGTATCCGGCGTCCGATATGCCCCGCCGGCGCCGGCTTGCGATTCTTCCCCTGTAAGGCTCGAGTTGCCCAGATTCGCCAGATTGCCTAAATCTACCAATCAACTTGAACGGCTGTCAAATGGCAAATCGGGATTACTGAACAACCCCGGCTGCGGTTTCCCGGTCGTCAGAAGGCTCAAAAACCACCGCAAAAGACCGGCAGAACCGCCTGAAGACCCTTCAGGGAGTGTATTCTCGGGCGGCAGGTAGTCCCGGCATCCCCGGTTCGGGCCTCCAAGGATTCTGTAGCGGACGAATGTCCCGGAGATGAGTCCTTTGTCGGAGGCCTATCGCAGATAAAGCGACAATGTTGCGATGTCAGCAGGACTGATTCCGCTGATCCGGGCTGCCTGACCGAGGCTCCGCGGACGAAAGCGGCTGAGCTTCTCACGGGCCTCGAACCGCAGCCCGGTCAGGGTCCCGAAATCCAGCGAATCGGGGATCGCGCGGGACTCCAGGCGGCGAAAACGCTCGATCGCGGCCAGCTCGCGCCGGAGATAGCCGGCATACCGGGCGCGGATTTCGGCCGCCTCGATGACCGATGGGGGAACCCCGGCCAGATTGACGCCCGGTGCGAGGGTGGCCAGTTCCTTCAGCGTCGTGCCGGGACGCTGCAGCCACTCCTGCAGGCTCCTCCCGTCCAGCCGAGTGGCCTCCAGGCATGTCTCCAGGGTCTCCAGACACGCCTGCTTGGCCTGGAAAGCGGCCCAGCGGTCGTCATCCACCAGGCCGAGCCTGCGCCCGATGGGCGTCAACCGCATGTCGGCGTTGTCGCATCGCAGGTGAAGCCGGTACTCGGCGCGGGAGGTGAACATGCGGTAGGGCTCGTCGGGCGGGCGGGTGACCAGATCGTCGATCATGACACCGACGTAGGCCTCGTCGCGTCCCAGGACCAGCGGCCCGGTTCGACGGACGGCCGCAACCGCATTGACCCCGGCCACGAGCCCCTGGCCGGCGGCCTCCTCGTATCCGCTGGTTCCGTTGATCTGCCCGGCGGCGAAAAGGCCGGACACCGCCCTGGTCTCCAGGGTCGGGGTCAGCTGGTCGGTGGGGATCCAGTCGTACTCCACGGCGTAACCCCACTGCAGGATTTCAGCCCGCCGCAGCCCGTGGATGGAGCGCACCATCGCCTCCTGCACGTCGATCGGCAGGGAGGTGGGGATGCCGTTGCAGTACACCGCGGGGGTGTCGTAACCCTCGGGTTCCAGGAAGATCTGGTGCGACGTCTTCTCCGGGAAGCGCACCACCTTGTCCTCGATGCTCGGGCAGTAGCGCGGACCGCGGGACCTGATCTGACCGGAGTACATCGGCGCCCGGTGGATGTTGTCGCGGATGATCCGGTGGGTCTGTTCGCTGGTGTGGGTGATCCAGCAGACCACCTGCGGCTGAAGGAGAGCAGGCGTCAGAAACGAGAACGGGGCCGGCGGCTCATCGCCGCTCTGGACCTGCAGGTCGCGGACCTCGATCGAGTCGCGGTGCACGCGGGGAGGGGTTCCGGTCTTGAGCCGCCCGAGGCTCAGGCCGAGCCGCCGGAGGCTGTCGCTCAGCCGGCCGGCCGCGGGTTCATCGATGCGCCCGCCGGGCGTGGTCTGCGGGCCGCGGTGGAGCAGGCCTGACAGGAATGTCCCGGTGGTGAGGATCACCGCCCGGGCCCGGAGCATCCGCCCGTCGGCC
>CAZSYS010000408.1:0-3604 GCA_964611365.1 uncultured Planctomycetales bacterium | reverse complement strand
CTGTGCGGCTCGACCTACGGGACGATTCCCCCGCCGTCCACGGCCAAAAACCACATCGCCGTCGGTGCACTGAACTCCGACGACGCGAGCATGACCTGGTTCTCCAGCTGGGGCCCGACGGACGACGGCCGGCTGAAGCCCGAAGTGTGCGCCCCGGGCTGCCAGACGGGCGACGACGGCGGCGTGACCTCCACGGTCACCGGCGGCGGCTACGCGGCGTATTGCGGCACCTCGATGGCGTCACCGACGGTCTGCGGCCTGGCGGCGCTGCTGCTGGAGGAGCACGGCGCCCTGTTCCCGGACCGCCCGCTGCCGGGGAATGCGGCGTTGAAGGCCCTGCTGGTGCAGACCAGCGCCGACCTGGGACCCGCCGGTCCGGACTTCGCCCACGGCTACGGCGCGGTGCGCGGCCTGGAGGCGGTGTCGCTGCTGCGTCAAGGCGGCCTGGCGGAGGGCTTCGTGGATCACGGTGTCACCGCCCGGTTCCACGTGGCGGTGCCGCCGGGAACCTCGCAGCTGAAGGCGACGCTGGCCTGGGACGATCCCCCGGGGGCGATCAACACCATCCCCGAGCTGGTCAACGACCTGGATCTCTCGGCCCTGGCCCCGGACGGCACGACGGTCCACCTCCCCTGGACGCTGGACCCGGCCCGGCCGGCGGACCCCGCCCGGCGCGACCGCCCCGATCGCCTCAATAACCTCGAGCAGGTGCTGGTGGATGCCCCCCCGCCGGGGATCTGGACGATCCGCGTGACCGGGCACCAGGTGCCGCAAGGACCCCAGCGGTTCGCGCTGGCGGCCTCGCCGGCGACGGCACCGTGCGCCTCGGCCGGCCGGATCGAGCTGGACCGCGTGGTGTATGCCTGCGAATCGACCGGCGTGGTCACGGTCACCGACTGCGATCTGAACACCGACCCGATGGCCGCCGAGACCGCCGAGGCACAGATCCGCTCCGACAGCGATCCGGCAGGCCTGGCGGTTGTGTTGCGCGAGACCGGCGCGAACAGCGGGGTCTTCGCCGGCGAGTTCTCACTGACCGGCGGCACCGATCCCGGCCGGCTCCGCGTCGCGGATGGCGACCGGTTGACGGCCGCCTATGCCGACGCCGACGCGGGAGGTGGCCAGCCGGCGGTGGTCGAGGCCGCCGCTGCGGTCGATTGCCGACCGCCGGCGATCTCGGATGTGGCCGTCGAGGTCCTGGGCATCGTCGGCCGGGTGACCTTCACCACCGACGAGCCGGCCGCAGGACGCGTGCGTTTCGGCCCGGACTGCGCCGCGCCGATCCGCGCGGCCGAGGGTCCGGGCGGACGCACCCTCCATGCGATCCCGCTGAGCGGTCTGCGGCCTCAAGAGGCCCTGTCGTTCACGGTGGAGGCCGTGGACGAGGCGGGCAACACCGGCCGCGAGGGCGTCTGCCGGGCCTTGACCACCGGCGTCTGCCTGTTTTTCGAGCCGTTCGACACCGGGACGATCGATCCGTCGCGCTGGAGCGTCTCCGGGAGTCCGACGGTGGTTCCGACGTCCGCGAACGAGCCGGGAGCGCCGTGGGCGCTGCAGCTGGACGGGGACGCCGGCGGCCCGGACGCGATCACCTCGGCCATGCTGGATCTGAGCGGACCGGAGGGGCTGGAGTTGAGCTACCGCTGCCGGCACGCCGAGGCCTGGCGGGCCGACGACCTGGTGATCGAATACCTCGACGGCCAAAGCGGTTGGCGCGAGCTGGATCACCTTTCCGGCTATGCGCCGCAGGAGGATGCCTTCCGCGAGCGGGTGCGGCCGCTGCCGCCGGAGTCGCGGCACCCGGGCCTTCTGCTGCGGATGCGGAACACGGCGGTCTTCAGCGGCCAGGCGGGCTGGCAGGTGGATCACCTCTGCATCCAGCAGGCCCGCCCGCTGCCGCCGGCCGCCCGCGACGCGGCCGTCTGGGCGCCGATCGGTGAAAGGGTGTTCGTGGAGCTGGGCGGCTGGGACGTCAACGGCGATCCGCTC
Organism: uncultured Planctomycetales bacterium; assembly: GCA_964611365.1. Taxonomy (GTDB): domain Bacteria; phylum Planctomycetota; class Phycisphaerae; order UBA1845; family PWPN01; genus CALLOB01. The sequence goes on along the minus strand of CAZSYS010000408.1, from coordinate 1,615 downwards.
ACGGCAACCATCACCCGATTACCGGCGCGATGCGTGCTGGAGACCGTCGGCGGGGAGACGATCCGGGAAACCCCCTTCTCGCTGCCGCCCGGCGATCGGTCGGTGGTGCTGATTGCCGGAGCGGACGCCGACGCCGACGCGTTTCACTTCAAGCTCAACGACGGCGGCGTTTCGCCCGGGGGCGGGGACTCCAACATCGCCACGGTCGAGGTGACCGGCGTGAATTGCCATCCGCCGGAGCCGGCCGGCCCCCCGGAGCCGGCGGACGACGCCGTGAGCGTCCCGCGGCACGCCCGCCTGACCTGGCCCGGCGGCTCGTTTCGACTGCTGACCACCACGTGGTCCGACAATCTGGGCGAGCTGATTCTCTTTCCCCCGCACACGCGCCTCATCGGCCCGACGGCCTTCACCACGTGCCTGGATTTCTCGCCGGCCGGCGAGCTGTACGGCGTGGACCTGGCCGCCGACAACGAGCTGGTGGTTCTCGATCCGCAGACCGGGCAGGTGCTGCGGCGTCTGGGCCCGCTGAACGTGCGCGGAGGGCTGGTCTTCGGTCTGGCGGCGGCACCGGACGGACGGCTGTTCGCGGTGGACCTCGGTTCCTGGCTGTACCGCATCGAGCTGCAGGGCGATCCGCCGCAGGCAGAGACGCACGCGGTCGGACCGCTGCCCCGGCCGGCCTGGGGAATCGACTTCGCGCCCGACGGCCGGCTCTACGGGGCGATGTATGAGGTTTTTCAGATCGACCCGGAGACCGCCGGGCTGGTCCGGCTGCTGGGCGAGAGCCCGACCGGCCGGGGTTTCCTGGATATCGACTTCGCCCCGGACGGTTACCTGTACGCCCTGGAATGGGGCATCTGGAGCCGCTACCGGCTGTTTCGGATCGATCCGGACGACGGCTCCATGCTGATGATCGCGCCGTACGACCTGCTTCCCTGGTCGCTGGCCTCGCAGCCCCTGTTCGTAGGGAGCCCGCCGGGCACGGTCCAGGCCGTCCAGGCCGTCACCGGGCCGATGCCGGATCCGCCGCAACCGGCGGATTTCGCCGAGCCGGCGGCGGCGGTCCGCTGGCGGCTGGACCACCCTGACTTGGTCGCCCGCCTGCGGTCGCTGCAGGCCGGGCAGGCGGTGCGGACGTCGGGCCCATCCGAAGAATGCCCTACCCGCTACGACGTCTACCTGGACACCGTGGACCCGCCGGAGGCGCTGGTCTGCGCCGACCTGGAAGCACCGACCTGCACGGTCGGGCCGCTGGAGCACCGCCGGCGCTACTACTGGCGGGTGGTGGCCCGCAACTGCTGCGGCCAGGCCGCCGGACCGGTCTGGTCGTTCCGCACGGTTCACCGCCCGGGGCGCGTGCTGGGCCGCCACGTGTTCTACAACGATTCGGCGTTTGACGGCTTCGACCCGACGGCCGGCCCGGCGGACGATGCGGCCGTCGCGCCGGACAAGCAGGCCCTGCTGCCCGGCCGGACGGCGGGTTTTGCCAACTACATCAGCCATCACCACGGGCTGACCGGAGTGATGATCGACATCGAGGATCTGCCGGCCACGCCTTGGATCGAGGATTTCGCTTTTCTGGTCGGCGGCACCGGTCCGGGGGGAGGCGACCTGG
>CAZSYS010000407.1:0-3616 GCA_964611365.1 uncultured Planctomycetales bacterium | reverse complement strand
GCATCGCTGCGTCGGCCGCGCGCGCCGCCCGCCGCTGCGCGACCGGGCCCGGGGGAGAAACGGCAACCGGATGATCGGTCACACCGGCACCGCCCGGCATGCACCGGCGCGCGAATGCCCCGGACTTTTCCGATGGATCCGGGTCCGATATCGCCGCCCTTTTCCTTCCGGCGTACTGCGGGCGACTAACCCCATTCTGCACGATGGACGATATCGGGGGAAAAGGCTCTTGGAGGTCTTGCAGGTCTGGCTGCCCGAAAAACGCCTGTCCGGCCACCTGTGGCCGGCCCAGGAGCCGCGGGCGGCACCATCGACAATGGGAGATGCCACCATGAAAGGGAAAGCGATCTTCCGGAGGGCCTGGCTGCTGGGTTTGCCGGCGATACTCCTGGCGACGATTCCGGCGTGTCCCGGATCGGGAACGAACGGTGACGGTGAGGGCGACGGCGGCCCGCCGGTCATTCGGGGCCGGATCGCGCTGGATGCCGCCCGGCCGGTGCCGGCGAACGCGCGCAAGGCCGACATGCCGGATGTCGCCGGCTGTGTCGTGGTCGCCGTCAGCAACGAGACCGGCGCCGTCTATCGCGGCACGGTGAACGCCGACGGAACGTTCCGGATCGAGATCCCCGATTCGGAAGACGGCCATACGTTCATTCAGACGATTCTCGGCTCCGACGGCCAGCCGCTCGGACCGGTCCTGCTGTCGACGGCCGGCGCGACCGGCCTGAGGCCGGCCGGCGAGGCGGACCTCGGCACGATCACCCTTCCGGCCGACGTGAGCACCAGCCCCATCACCGCGGGAACCGACGCGGACATCGACGCCGATGAAGTGGACTCGACAACCCCGGTCCGGCTCGACTCCAACGGCGTGCCGGTGGGCGTGGACAGCTACGGCAAGGGGGCCGCCTCGCTGGTTTCCGGCGGCGCCGCGGACGGCCCGGCCGCCGACCGGGACGCCGACGGCCTGGTCGACCTGTTTGACGCGGATGAGGACGGCGACGGCGTGGTCAACGATTTCGAGCCCGGCTGTGATTCCTGGGAACTGCCCGCCGACAGCGATGTGCGGGCGGTGTTCTTCACCAACCTGAAGATCGACATGTCGCGGTCCGGGCCCTACTACGGCACGGACGAGGCGGCGAGGGATGCGGCCATCGCCCGCGACACCGTGATCACGTTCGAAATCGTCAGCGAACCCTGGAGCACGCGAACGGTCACCGGCGCGCGGATCCTGCCCTCGCCGGCGCCGGCCTACCTGACCGGGGCAACCGTCCAGGGCGAAGGCACCGAGCCGCTGTGGTCCGCCAGCGACTATGCGATCACGTTCAACCCCCAGTTCGGGGTCTTCAGCCTGTTCATCCATCCCAATGCGGTCATGAGCTGCGGGGACACGTTCACCGCGGAAGTGAGCTTCGATGACGGCTCAACGGAGCAGTACTCGCGCATGATCGCGTACGTGCTCAAGAACATCCCTCGCCTCACGGCCTACGGTACGGCTGAAGCCCTGCAGCCCTTCGACTCCGGCGGGGCCGGCGAAACCGGCGTGTATGGCGACCCGATCCGCTTTGACGGCCATGAGGATCTGGTGCTCGTGTGGCAACCGCCGGCCGACGAGACGGGCTCCCCGCTGACGCACCTGGACTACCACTTCGAGATGAAGTTCTACCAGACGGGCGTACCGGCCGGCGGGACCTTCGACCAGTATCAGGCTGCCCTGGTGGAGAACCTGGACATCGACGCCGAGGCCACCTGGCCGTCGGCGATTCCGGGCTTCGAGAACTTCTTCTACTTCGTGCCGGCATCGGACCTGACGCTCTCGGAGGACGGCACGTACAGCGTGGCGTTGCCCCGGGAGATCTTTGTCGATCAGGTGATCATGGAGGACGGCTCCACGTATTCGATCGGCCAGTACGGGGTCGAGATCGCGGCCCAGTGTTCCAGCGGAAACGCGTCGATCTCCGTCCTCCTGATCAAGCAGTAGCCGCGCCCCGGTGGGCGACGGCGCGCCGCCCGGCCGCGGCCCTGGTGCCCGGGTGCCACCGATCCTCGGGGAACATGCCGCAGCATCGGTCGACGGCATCCCGGCCGGCTCCGCTTGCGGTGCCGTCCGCGGGTTCTCACCGCCGGCCGTTGAACTCCCGCACCGCATCGATCATCGCCACGATGTTGGCGATCGGCGTGCGGGCCTGCACGTTGTGAATCGCGTTGAACACGAAGCCCCCCCCGGGGGCGAAGATCTCGCACCGTCGCAGGACCTGCTCGCGGACCTCGGCCGGCGTTCCGAAAGGCAGAGTCTTCTGCGTGTCCACGCCGCCGCCCCAGAAGACGATCCGGTCGCCGTACCGCTCTTTCAGCCGGACCGGATCCATGCCCGCGGCCGAACACTGCACCGGATTGAGGATGTCGAATCCGGATTCGATGAACAGCGGAATGAACTTCTCCACTGCGCCGCAGGAGTGCTTCATGCTCTTCCAGGTGGTGTGGGCGTGGATCCAGCCGTTGATGCGCCGGTAGTACGGCATGTACAGCTCGCGGAAGGCGTCCGTCGAGCAGAAGGAGGAGGTCTGGGTGCCGAAATCGGTGCCGCAGACGAAGACGGCGTCGACGTTGTCGCCCACCACCCGCTGGAGGGCCTCCAGGTTCGCCAGCCCGACTTCGCACTGCCGCTCGAAGACGCGATGCACGTAATCGCGGCGGCTGACCGTGGACATGTACCACTCGGCGATGTCCCGGATGCCCCTGGGCCGCTTGAGGAACGGCGCCGGCACCAGGGCGATGTCGCCGAAGGCCGTTCCGCCGAAGGTGGCGGCCACGCCCAGCCCGGTGGCCGCGGCCAGGGCGGTCTGGCGGCCGAAGTGGTCCAGCACGTCCGGCCCCAGCGGCTGAAACTCCTCGCAGTTGTCGGCCGGGTCGAGCCGGTCCTCGTCGATCGGCTCCTGCCGCACGATGGCGTCGAAATAGAAGCCGCCCCTGGGCAGCCGGCCGCTGGGCGGCACGGAGGGGTCGCCCTCGGGATGGATGTAGGTGTTCCCGTCGGCATCGACCGTGGTGTTGAAGTCGCCGCCGACCAGTACCTCCAGACCGTCCGGCGTCCGCCAGGGCTTCCAGCGGTCGTTGACCGTGCCGAAGAGGGTCCGCGGGCCGGTCACGCCGATCACGTCCAGGCCCATCGCACGGATGAGGTCGTCCTCGATCAGCCCGAGCATCTGAAACGGCTCGTGCATCTTCACCGGCCGCCTCTGGAGGCCGTAGTACTCGCGCAGGCCGGCCACGCAGGTCACGTGCATGCCCGAGCAGGGCGTCCCGCCGAAATCGACGGGCACGGCGTCGGGCTGACGGTGGGCCAGGGCTGCCTGAAGACGCTCCCGACTGGTCATGATGCACCTCTGCCGCATCGAGGAAACGAGCTCGCCGGACATGGTAACCGGCGAGCCGCGACAAGGCTATCGCCTGCCGCGCCCCGGGCCGCGCGGCCGAGGCCCCGCCGGCCGGTTGCAGCTGGACCGGGCTGCGGCCTGCCCGCTCTCCCGGCCGGCACGGGTCCGCTCACCGGCGCTGCGCCCGGCTTGCCGGCCGGGCGCCCCCCGGTCTGGCCAACCCGGTTCCGGGTAATGGGCGG
>CAZSYS010000406.1:0-3618 GCA_964611365.1 uncultured Planctomycetales bacterium | reverse complement strand
CCCGGCCCCCCCCGGCCCCGCGGGGGGGGTTTGCGCCCGGGGGGTGCCGGGGACGGGGCACACGGCCGGCAGGCCCCCACCGCGGGGCAGAGCCCACGCTCGGCGCCCCGGCGATCCGGGGGCAGGCGCCGGCCGGCCCGCCCGAGAAAGACTCAAACCAGCGGAAGCCGGCGCCCGGGCCCGACCCGGAAACGGGCGCCGTGCTTCGGAATGCGAGGCAGGACGTAACATGCTTCCGGTATTCAAGTCATCCAAGTCGCGCAAGCGGATGCGACGATCGCATCACGCCCTGAGCCGGCCGAACCTGGTGGCCTGTCCCAAGTGCAGCGTCGCCAAGCAGCCTCACGCCGCGTGCGAAAACTGCGGCTACGTCAGCAGCACCGTCGCGCTGCCGCAGAAGTCCGAGGAGAGCTGATCGCGATGCGGATCGGCATCGACGCCATGGGCGGGGACCACGCGCCCCGGGAGATCGTCCAGGGTGCCGTGCAGGCGGCCGAAATGCTGAACGGGCACGAGCTCGTGCTCTTCGGCGACGAAGCCGTCGTCCGGCCGGAACTCGAACGCTGCGGGCGGCCGGCTTGCGCGGTGCGCGTGGTGCACACCAGCCAGGTCATCGGCATGGACGACGTGCCGGTGGAGGCGGTCCGCCAGAAGAAGGACTCCTCCATCTGCCGGATGGCGGTGATGGCGGCGGACCACGAACTGGACGCGATCATCAGCGCCGGAAACACCGGGGCCTTCGTGGCCGCGGCCCAGCTGCGCATGCGGGCCCTGCCCGGGGTGTCCAGGCCGGGCATCGCGGTGGTGATCCCCTCGTTCACCGGCCCGATCGTGATGTGCGACGTCGGCGCGAACATCACCCCCAAGCCGCATCACCTGCTGCAGTATGCGATCATGGCCGGGGCCTACGCCCGCAACGTGCTCAAGGTGGAGAAGCCGCGCGTCGGCCTGCTTTCCGTCGGCGAGGAGGACCTCAAGGGCACCGCGCTGGTCAAGACCGCCCATGAGCTCATGCGCGCCTGCGACCGGCTGACCTTCGTCGGCAACGTCGAGGGCCGGGACCTTTTCCGCGGCACCTGCGACGTGGCGATCTGCGACGGCTTCGTGGGCAACATCTGCCTCAAGCTGACCGAGGGGCTCGCCGAGGGTCTGCTCAAGACGATCTCCAAGGAGATCGCCCTGGCCAGTCCGGAGCTGGCCGAGAGTTTCCAGCCGGTCGTCCGGCGGGTCTGGGCCAACCACGACTACGCCGAGTACGGCGGCGCGCCGCTGCTCGGCGTGGACGGGGCCTGCATCATCTGCCATGGCAGCAGCAACCATGTGGCCATCCGCAACGCGGTCCGGGTGGCCACCGCGTACCTGGAGAGAAACCTGAACGCCATCATTGCCGAGGATCTGGCGACCATGGGGCCCGTCGCCAACCACGCCAATCAGTGAATCTGCACCCCATGCTCGACAGACTTCCGATCACCATACGGGGCGTCGGTTGCGCCGTACCCGAACGGGTCGTGACCAACGACGAATTCGCCAGGACCCTCGACACCTCCGACGAGTGGATCCGGACGCGGTCCGGCATCCGCGAGCGGCGCATCGCCGGTCCGGGCGAGAACACGCTGACGCTGGCGGCCGCGGCCTCCCGGCGGGCGCTGGCCTCCGCGGGCATCGAACCCGGGGAGATCGACCTGATCATCGTGGCCACCTGCACGCCCTACATGCCGCTGCCGGCGACGGCCTGCTTCCTCCAGCAGGAGCTCGGCTGCCGCCAGGTCGCGGCCTTCGACCTGGCCGCGGCGTGCAGCGGCTTCGTGTACGCGTTCTCGATCGCCTCCCGGATGGTCGCCACCGGCGGCTGCCGCAACGCCCTGGTGGTCGGGGCCGAGACGCTCTCGAGCATCACCGACTTTCAGGACCGCTCCGTCTGCGTGCTGCTGGGCGACGGCGCCGGAGCGGCGGTCGTCGGGCCGGCCGGCAACGGCACCTCCGGCATCTACCACCAGCAGCTCGGCGCCGACGGCTCGGGCGCTCAGCTGATCTGGGTGCCCGCCGGAGGCTCAGCCGAGCCCGCGACCGCCAGGACGGTCAACGAGCGCCTGCACTACATGCGGATGAAAGGCCGGGAAGTCTACCGCTTCGCGGTCACCAAGATGCAGGAGGTGATCCTCGAGGCGGTGCGGCAGACGGGCATCTCCCCGGAAGACCTGGCCCTGATCATCCCGCACCAGTCCAACCTCCGGATCATCGAGTCCGCCGCCGAGCGGCTCGGGGTGCCGATGTCCAGGGTGGCGGTCAACATCGACCGCTACGGAAACACCTCGGCGGCCTCGATCCCCCTGGCCCTGGCCGAGGCCTGGGAGCAGGGCCGCGTCCGGACCGGAGACTGGGTGCTGATGGCCGGGTTCGGCGCCGGGCTGACCTGGGGCTCCATCCTGATGAGACTGTGAGGACCAGAGGCGGATGACACACAAGGCGGTGCTGTTCACCGGACAGGGCGCCCAGTACGTCGGCATGGGACGGGATGTCGTCGAGGCCTCGCCGCAGGCCGCGGAGGTTTTCCGCCAGGCCGGGGAAATCCTGGGCTGGGACGTGGCCGAGGCCTGTTTCCAGGGGCCTGCTGAACGGCTCGAGCAGACGGATATCCAGCAACCGGCTATATTCACCACCAGCGTGGCCATCTGGGAGGCGGTCCGCGGGGGCCGGCCCCTGGATCCTGGAGTGGTCGCCTTGGCGGGCTTGAGCCTGGGCGAGTACACTGCCCTCTATGCGGCCGGCAGCCTGAGTTTTCCGGATGCCCTCCGCCTGGTGCAGCGGCGCGGTCAACTGATGCAGGCGGCCGCCGAGGCCAACCCCGGCGGCATGGTCAGCGTTATGGGTCTGGAGGTCGAGCAGGTCGAGACGGTATGCCGTCAGGCCTCCGACCTGGGGCCAATCCAGCCGGCCAACTTCAACTGCCCCGGCCAGGTGGTGGTCTCCGGGGCCAAAGCCGCCTGCGAGGCGGTACCGGCCCTGGTTGAGGCTGCCGGGGGGCGGGCGGTGCCCTTGAAAGTGGCCGGGGCGTTTCACTCGCCCCTGATGGCGCCAGCCGCCGAGGGGCTGGCCGGGATGCTTGAATCGGTCACCCTGACCCCCCCTGCGGTGCCGGTCATCGCGAACGTGAATTGCCAGCCGCACCGGGATGCGGATACGATCCGCCGCTGGCTGGCCGAGCAGCTGACCAGCCCGGTCCGGTGGCAGGCTTCGATGGAGCGGTTGCTGGCCGAGGGGATTCAGGAGTTCGTTGAGATCGGCCCCGGCCGCATCCTGAGCGGCCTCTTGAAAAAGATCGATCGCAAGGCTCCGATCGTGAACATCGGCACCGCCGAGGCCCTGGCCCGGCCCGTCGGCCTGACTGCCTGACGCCGGTGCCGCGGACCGGCCGGGAATCCCCCGACCCGGGCCGGAGGAAGGTATCGCATGCAGCTTGCCAATCAGGTCGCCCTGGTCACCGGAGGCTCCCGCGGTATCGGCCGAGCGATCTGCCTGGCGCTGGCCCGGGCCTCGGCCACGGTGGTCGCGGCGGCCCGCTCGCAGGACCAGCTGGCGGCGCTGGCCGAGGAGGCCCGCGCCCAGGGGCTGCCCGGC
>CAZSYS010000405.1:0-3646 GCA_964611365.1 uncultured Planctomycetales bacterium | reverse complement strand
GCGCAGTTCGTCCTCGGCGCCGGTGGCGATCTTGCTGGCCTCGATCACGCCGGGAGCCCCGTCGGCGGTGCGCATCGTCACCATGGAGAAATCCTCGCCCACCCGGGCAATGGGGCGCGTGGGGTCCTTGAGGTCCATGCGCCGGTCAGACCACACGCGGTGCACGGCATGCAGCGGCTCGAGCGGCCCCAGCAGGTGCTGGAGCAGGTCGATGATGTGCGAGCCGAGGTCATTCAGCACGCCGCCGCCGCGGTCGGCGTCGGCCTTCCAGTTCAGCGGCCGGGAGCGGTCCACGCTGCCGGCGTGCAGGTAGGCGCCGCGGAAATGCGTGACCCGGCCGATGCGCCCCTCGGCGACCAGCTGGCGGGCCCGGAGCGTGGCGGGGAAGAAGCGGTAGTTCAGCGTCATCTGGCTGGTGCCGCGGTAGGCCGGAAAAGCGGCCGCGACGCGCTCGGCCTGCTCGACCGTGGCGGTCAGCGGCTTGTCGCAGTAGATGTGCTTGCCGGCCTGCATGGCCGCCAGCAGGGCGTCGGCGTGCAGGTGGTTGGGCGTGCAGATGTGCACGATATCGACGTCGTCGCGGGCGATCAGGGACAGCTGGTCGGTGGTCGCGACCTCGAAGCCCAGCAGGGCGCGTGCGGCCTCGGCCGTCGCCGGGCTGCCGGTGGCCACGCCGACCAGCCGGGTGCGCACCGGCGGCGGGTCGTAGTACAGCGGCAGGTTCAGGTGGGCATATGCATGCACCTTGCCGATGAAACCGAAACCCAGCACCGCCACGCCCAGGGGTCTGTCCGCAGCCATCAGGTCTTGCTCCGCAGGTCGATCGCCGAAAAAAACGGCGTCTGCCGGTCCGTTCCGGCCCGGCCGGCGTCCGGTCTTTCATCCTTCGCCGGGAGGCACGGCGGACCCGGTCGGCGCCGCCGCCGCGTGCCGCTGCTCCCAGCGTTCCTCCATCTCCGGCCGGCGGACATAGCGGGGTACCAGGTCGCCGGACGCGGTGAACTCGCCGGCCCGGGCCATCCGCAGCCCCACCGCCAGCACCTCTTCGGCGCGGCCCGGCCACAAGGCCTCCGGCAGAACCACGGCGCCGGCGGCCTCGATGGCCTCCAGGTGCCTGGGGATCCCCTCGCCCAGCACGGCCAGCGGCCGCGGCAATCCGGCCAGAAACGCACCCGGCTCGGCCAGGCAGGCGTCCAGCAGCCGGACGCACGCCCCGCTTTCCAGCCGGTATGCGGCGGTGAACACCTGTGACCGCTTGGCGTCGACCATCGGCACCACCTGCGTCGGGGGCGTCACCGCGGCCAGCGCGTTGCGGGCCAGAACCTCCATGGTGGGCACGGCCACGATGCGGGCCCCGACCGACCAGGCCAGCGTGCGGGCGATGCTGACGCCGATCCTCAGACCGGTGAAGCTGCCCGGGCCGATCGACACCAACACGTCGGTCAGCGTGTCGGCCGGCCAGCCGGCCCCGGCCAGCAGTTCCCGCACCGCGGGCATCAGCGCGGTGGCATGGCTCATGGGGTCGTCCAGGCGCCGGGCGGCCAGCAGGCCGGCATCGGTACCCAGGGCCACGCTGCCGAAACGCCCCGAGGTCTCCAGGGCCAGGATGCGCAGGTTGCCGCCGTTCATCGCCGGCATTGTATCGCCGGCCGGCCGTTTCTGTCCCGGCACCCGGCCGGGCGGGCGGGTGTCAGCGGGCCGCCGGCGGGCGGACCGACCGGTAGTACTGCCCGAGCCACCCGGTCATCGGCTCCAGGTCGAAGGACTTCCACTCCGGGGGCGTGCCGATCTTGAACAGCGCGACGCCCAGCACGCGGTCGTCACTCCGCAGCCGGGCGTCGTACCAGGCGAGCCAGCGGGCGTACTTCTCGATCGGTCCGCGGGCCTGCCAGCCGCTCTTGCCGGCGTCGCCGATCTCGTCGATGCCGCCCTCGGGCAGGTACACCGGCAGATCGGCGATGTCGGGGGCGTGGCGTTCGAGGAACTTGTAGACCCGGCGGTGCCGCAGGCTGTAGAAGGATTCGATCCGTTCGTCTTCGACGTAGCGGGCGGTATAGCCGTGCGAGCCCCAGGCCCCGCCGAGGTGGTGGGCCAGCCGAAGCCCCGGAACCATGCCGGCCAGGATCTCCGGCCGGATCGGGGCCCCGCCGATGCCGGTGTTGAGCACCACCGGCCGCGGGCCCAGGTCTGCGATCCGCGGCAGAAGCTCGCAGAGGTACTCGCTGAACCACAGGGCCGCGGCTGGATCCTTCGGCTCCCACATGATCGGCATGCACTCGATGAGGTCCGCGCGGGACCGCCGCTCCGGCGGCACGTGGGCGAGATTGGCCCGGATTACGGCGGCGTTGCGCTCGGCCGCCTGAGGGGGCGTTTCCCGGCTGATGTCGAACGTCGGCTCACCATCGCCGCAGCCGGTGCCGATCACCAGGATGGCCCGCGGATTGCGTTCCGCCGCGCGCCACGCACGGTCGAAGGCCTGCCCGATGGTGCGGACCAGCGGCACGCCGCCGCCGTCGGCCAGCTCGAAAAAGCCGGTGGATTCCTGGTAGCCCAGGAAGTAATACAGCCCCAGTCTGGTGGGCAGGCCCCTGCCGGTCAGCACCGGCCGGCCGGGAAGCGTCCGCATCAGCTCGCCCACCCGGGCCTGGACCCGTGACAGCCTTTCGGCGTCGATACCCGCCGGGTCGCCTTCGGGGTCGCCTTCCAGCGGGTCGCGCGGGACGCCGGTTTCGACGCGGCACAGCCCCGCGGCCGAGAACTCGGCCCGGAAGCCGAAGGGATCCAGCGGCACGGCGATCGGCGAACCGGCGGTGGTAGTCGTCCGGGCCCGCAGCCACAGGCTCACCGAATCGGCCGCCGGACGGACCGGCTCCCCGCGGTGGAGCACGAAGCGCCCGGCGACCGCCGGCAGCGTCGTCCAGGCGATGGTGCCGGCGCGCGGGTCGTCCGTCTGGCCGGTGGGATCGATGCCGACGAAACACTGGTGTTCGACATCCACGGCATGCGAGCAGCGCACCCAGACTTCCGGCCGGTAAGTGGACGCCCGGTCCAGCCCGCCGACGCGCTGCACGAAGCCACCGTCAGCCGTCCGGCCGTTGAGGCTCCCGCCGATCACCTGCAGCAGCCGCAGGGAGGCCAGTTGAGCGTCCCGCGGGCAGCGGTGCTCGGTGGCCGGGTCGAGCGCGAAGGTCTTCCAGGGCGCCGGCGGACAGACCTCGTCGCCGCCTTCGCGCAGGTCGCCGTTGGCCAGCAGATTCTCCGGTTCGACCCGCCCGGCCCAGTCCTCCTGCGGCGCGGCGTACTCGACCACCAGCATGTCCAGGTCCGCGTCCACCGGCTCGCTGCCGTCCTGCCAGGCCTGACCGGCGGCGTAGGGGTCGGCGGGAGGGCGGAAATAAGGGGAAAACCCGCCCGTATCGCCGCTGGCCACGTTCTTGATGTTCACGAAGCCGTGGAGGGTGTTGAAGTTCTCCAGCGTCTCGAACTCGATCGCAAAAGGCTCCCCCGGCGTCAGCGGCACCTCGCCGGGAGCGAACGCCGCGGCCAGCACGCCCCAGGAGGCGTCGCCGGTCCACTCGCCGTGGCCGGCGGCGATCTTTTCGATACCCACCACCGGCCCGGCCGGTCCGCCGCGCCGCACCCGCAC
>CAZSYS010000404.1:0-3681 GCA_964611365.1 uncultured Planctomycetales bacterium | reverse complement strand
CGGGCCCATCTGCTTCTGGGCGACATCCTGGCTCAAAGCGGCCGCGACGGCGACGCGGCAATTCACTACAATGAGGCCTTGCGAATCGACCCAGGCCTCCAGGACGCCCGCCAGCGGCTGCGGGACGTTGGCGGCCGCTGACCTGCGTCCAAGGAAAGGCGATGAGTCGCCGACACGGCAGCAAGTCTATGAACGACCGGGGATCCTCGCCGCAGACCGGCGTTCAAGGGGTGTTGGCCTCCGAATCGCTGGTTTTCGGTCTCCTGCTCGCCGCGCTGGCGGCCGTCGTCCTGCTGGCACACTGGCCGGTGCTGTCGGCTCAGGCCCTGTCGTTCGACGACCGCGACTACCTGGTCCGCAACCCGCTGGTCCGCAACCCGGGCCCGGAGTCGGTCGGGCGGTTCTTCGGCGAGCTGACCCGCCCGACCCAGCGCGGCATGTACCAGCCGCTGACCATGACCTCGCTGATGCTCGACTGGGCCATGGGTGGCCGGCCGGAGAACCTGCGGGCGTTCCATCGCACCAACCTGGCGCTCCACGTGCTCAATACGCTGATGCTGGCCGTGCTGCTGCGGCGGCTGTCGGGATCGGCCTGGGCGGCGGCGGGAGCGGCCCTGCTTTTCGGCGTGCATCCGCTGAACGTCGAACCCATGGCCTGGGTCGCCGAGCGCGGCACGCTGCTGGCCGGCGGACTGGCGTTCCTGGCGATGTGGCTCCACCTCGTCTGGGCCCGGGATCGCAGCCGGGCGGCCTGGGCGGGCTGCATCGTGGTCTATGCCCTGGCGCTCATGGCGAAGCCGACCGCCCTGGCGCTGCCGGCCGTGCTGCTGGTGCTGGACTACTGGCCGCTGGACCGGCTGAACGCCCGGGCGGCGATCGAGAAGATCCCGCACATCGCCCTGGGGGCTTTCTTTGCCGGGGTCGTCTACGTCTCTCGGACCACCACCATGCCCGTGAACTGGCCGGGGCTGTCCGACCCGCTGCGGGTTCCGCTGATTGTCTGCCACAGCATTCTCTTCTACCTGCGGCGGATGGTCTTGCCGTTCGACCTTGCCGGCCACTACCCCAAGCCGGCGGCCATTCATTTCTCGGACGGACCGTTCCTGGCCGGTGTGGTCGGCACGGCCGCGCTGGTCGCCCTGGCGGCGGTCCTGTTGCGCCGGACCCGGGCTGTTCTCGCGGGACTGGCGATCTACACGCTCCTCCTCCTGCCCACGATGCAGATCATCGGCTTCAGCCTGACGCTCGTGTCGGAGAAGTACGCCTGCCTCGCGTTCGTCGGGCCGTTGACGGTCCTGGCCGGCGGCCTGGCCGCGATCGCGAGACTTCCGCCGGCACCGCGGACGAACCTGGCCCGACGGGCGTCGATCGTGGCGGTCGTTCTCGCTGCGATCGCCTGCGGCTGGATCACGCGCACGAACCTCGCCCGCTGGCGGGACACGCCGACGTTGTATGCCTCCATGCTGGAACGCGTGCCCGAGGCGATCACCCCGCGGTTCAACCTGGGCGTCCACTACCAGGAGCTGGGCGAACTCCAGAAGGCCATCCCCCATTTCCGAAAGGCCCTGGAGCTGCAGCCGGCCAACGCCGAGGTGCTCTCGGCCCTGGGCGGGGCGCTGGTGAATCTGGACCGCCCCGAGGAGGCGGCGGCCCATCTCCGCAAGGCCGTGCGGCTGGATCCCGGTCTGGCCGACGCCCGCTACAACCTCGGCACCGCCCTCGTGGAGCTGGGCCTCTACGATCAGGCGGAACCGCACCTGGCCGAGGCGATCAAGCTGGCCCCCGGCCGCGCCGACGCCTACGGAAACCTCGGCAACGCGTTCAACGGCCTCGGACGCCTGCCCGAGGCCGAAGCGGCGTTCACCAGGGCTCTCGACCTGGACCCCGGTCTCGTGCCGGTTCGCTTCAATCTCGCCAGGCTGCTCGCCCGCCGGGGCGACCTCGCGGGTACCGCGCGCCAGCTGGAAGCGATCGTGCGGCTTCAGCCCGACTCCGTCGAGGGCCTTTGCCGGCTGGCCTGGCTGCGAGCGGCCAGTTACGAAGATGCCGTCCGCAACCCGCCGGAGGCCGTGCGCCTGGCCGAGCGGGCGGCCTCAGTGACCGGGCAGTCGGACCCGGGCGTGCTGGATGTGCTGGCGGTGGCATACGCCGCTGCGGGGCGGTTCGACGAGGCCGTGGCCACGGCACAGAAGGCCCTGAGACTGATCGACGGCCATTCACCATCGGGGCTGGATGAGACCATCCGCAACCGCCTGGAGCTGTTCCGCGCGGGAGTCGCCTACCGGGAACAGGCGGAGCGACCATAGCCGGGACCGGAACCGCCGATGAAACCGCCTGTCCAAGCCGACCGGCCGTGCGTGCCGGGCATGCGGGGTCTGACTCCTGTTCGCGCAAGGCGGCTTCTCGCCCGCCGCGGCGGCGACCATCGCCCTCAGGGGCGGCCCTGCAATGGCTGCACACCGCGCGAAAAGGTGCATGCTCCGCCGCCCTGCACACCGGGCACATTCGCCGTCTGCGCAGAGAAAGGGCCGCGAGCCTGAAACCCGCGGCCCCTTTCAATCCCGCAAAGTGACCCGAAGAGCGGATCGTCTCAGCGGCGACGACGCAGCATCGGGATCGAGCCCAGGGCCAGCAGTACCAGCGACACCGGCTCGGGGATGAACGTCACGTTGTCCGCGTAGAACTGCGACCACGAGTAGGCCCCGCCCAGGCGGAGCATGTTGACCTCGTGGGGAGCGCCGGTCATGGCGTTGTTCACGAGGGGCACCGCCTGCCAGAAGTTGGTGGCCGGGTAGCTCGCCAGCGGCGCGTAGTCCAAGGCAGCCCACTTCACCGTGAGGTAACCGGCCTCACCGTCGCTCAGGTCGCCCGGATTTCCGGTTTCCATGTTGTACAACACGGTGGCATGGCCGGTTTCGACGATGTTGTACCAGGTGCCCCACTGGCCGGGTGCGTTGGTCTTGAGCACGGACATGTTGGTGTTTTCGCCGCCCATGCTGTAGGTGTCACGGAACTTCATGCGCTCGCTGGTCGGCGAACGACCTTCGAACCAGAAGTTGACGGCCTGAAGACCGTCGTTGGGGCTGGTCGTCGTGTTGGGGTCCAGCGTATTCTGGTTGTGGGTGAACCGATAGCCGAGACCGGCCGCCATGAGCTTGTTGACGTCCATGCGGGCCCCGCAGATGTCGGCCTCAAACCTGAAGCTGTTGGTCGAGGTCACGTAGATGTACGCATAGCCCTGGTCGGGCAGGTACAGGCAGTTCGTGCCGTCGCCGGGTTCCGGGATAACGCCGGCCGGGTTGGCCGCCACGGCGTTGCTGGGATTGTGTGCCAAGGTCCACCCCTGGGTCGTCCCGTCGTTGAAGTCCCAGGTCAGTGCCATGGCCGGGGCGACGGCCATCGACACGATGGCCAGAATTCCGATAGCCTTCTTCATCTCTTTTTCCTCCTCACACAAAGTGATCTGTCTATACACAAAGCTGGATTGTTCCTGCGCATCGGACCTCCTCTGTTCCCGTTCACACCCTCCTTTCACGGCACCACGACGGGTTCCATAGCACCAGACGGGGTGCCTCACTGCCCGGCACCGGACGAAGGAACGCAAGGCCGAAACCGGATGCGAAAGCCAGGCTGGTGGGCGATGGACCTGGTTCCGCCGTCGGTTTCGACCTCCACGTGCCC
>CAZSYS010000403.1:0-3687 GCA_964611365.1 uncultured Planctomycetales bacterium | reverse complement strand
GGGGGGGGGGGGGGCGGGGGGGGGGGGCCGCGGGGGCGTAACGGGCGGCCGGCGGCTGATCGGGCCCCGGGCCGGCGGCGGAACTGCGGGCGGTCTGGCCGGCGGGCAGACCCGCGGGATACGGCCGCGGTCCGGGGGGCGGACCCGGTCCGGGCCGGCGGGGGGCGCGCCGCTTGCATCGTCTGATAAGCCGGCTACACTGTGGCGTTCCGACGCGAGGCGACGGGTACAGGCGGGCGGCCGGTGTCGGCGGCCCGGAACGGCGCGTCGCGGGGGCCACCAGGAAGAGAGAGCATGAACACCGTCGGGACGTTGATCCGGGAGCGCAAGCTGGAAGAGGCCGAGCGGGTGCTTCAGCAGCACGCGGACAAGAACTCCGCGGGCTGGCAGTACGCGATGGGCCTGCTGGCCGACGCGCGGGGCGAGGCCGAGGCGGCGATCGGGCACTACGAGGCGGCCCTGCAGGCCGACGGCGAGCACCTGGCGGCGGCTTTCAGGCTGGCCCGCGATCTGGACCTGTACGGCGACGAGGCCCGGGCCGTGGCGCTGTACGAATCCCTGACCGACCGTTCGCCCGCCAGCGTGAACGCCCTGCTCAACCTGGCGGCCCTCTATGAGGACCTCGGACGCTACGAGAGCGCCTATCACTGCGTGGACCGCGTGCTTCGTGAATACCCGGATCACGAGCGGGCCCGGGCGTTCCTCAAGGACATCGAAAGCTCGATGACCATGCATTACGACGAGGCCCAGGAGCGATCCCTCGCCAAGCGCAGCGCGATCCTGGACACGCCGATCTCCGACTTCGAGCTGTCGGTTCGCAGCCGCAACTGCCTCAAGAAGATGAACATCACCACCCTGGGCGACCTCCTGCGGATCAGCGAGGCCGAGCTGCTGGCCTACAAGAACTTCGGCGAGACGTCGCTGACCGAGATCAAAGCCATGCTCAAGCAGAAGGGTCTGCGCCTCGGCCAGCTCAAGGAGGAGGAAACCCGCGCGACCCGCGCGCGCAGCCTGCCCGCGCGGCGCGGCGTGGCCGACGGTCCGCCCGAGGTGCTCAACAAGTACCTCTCGGAGATCGAGTTTTCCAGCCGCTCGCGCAAATGCCTGCAGCGGCTCAACCTGGTGACCATCGGCGACCTCATCATGAAGACCGAGGCCGAACTGCTGGCCACCAAGAACTTCGGGCTGACCTCCCTGAGCGAGATCAAGCAGCGCCTGGCCGATTTCAACCTGACCCTGCGCAAGTCCGAGTGATCCCGGCCGGCCTCAGGGCGGCCGCCGCCTGGGCAGGAGTGCCACCCGGTGCCCGGACTTCACGGTTCTTCCACGCTGGCGCGACCGTGGTCGCGAGGGCCGGCCCGGCCCCGCGTCGGACCGGGCGGTTTGCCGGGGGGCTGCCGGGGGTTTCCGGCGCGTCTGGCGATTGCCTGGACGGCCGTGGCGTGCGGGGCCTGCGGCAGTCAGATCCAGCCGCGGTCCGGCGGGTCGGGCTCCGGCGAGGCTCCGAACCCCGCCACCGCCATGGACCGGGAGATCCGCGTGCTTCTGGCCGAGGAGGTCGGTGAGGCGGAGGTGGCATGCGACGGCCCGGTCAGGCTGATCAACCCGCTGGACGGCGGGGAACTCGGGCGCGCGGCCGGGCCGGCGATGTTCGGCGTGGTTTTCCTCAAACAGGGCCTGCGGTGCCCGCAGATCTCCCGGACCTTCGATGTCGCGAGCCTGGACGTCGTCTCGGAGGGCCCGGCCCTGCTGACCGTTCGTCTGGGGCAGACCTGGCGGCGGTTTCGCGGGCGGCTGCGGTTCCTGCGCGGTTTAGGCGGGGGCGGGGCGTTGGTCAACATCCTGGATATCGAGGACTACCTCGCCGCAGTGGTCGCCTCGGAACTGCCGGCCCGGTTTCACCCGGAGACCTTTCGCGTCCAGGCCGTGGCTGCCCGGACTTATGCGTGGTTTCAGATCCGCAACCGGCCCGCCGACCGCCCCTGGGACGTGTGGGCGACCGAACGGTCGCAGGTCTACCTGGGCGAGGAACGGGAGCGGCTCGTGCCTCAGGCGGTCGCCGCGGTGCGGGCCACCGAGGGACTGGTCTGCAGCTGGGAATCGCCGGAGGGTCCGCGGATCTTCTGCAGCTACTACAGCTCGCGGTGCGGCGGCATGACCCAGGCGGCCGGCAACCTCCGAAGAGAGCCCGACATCCCGCCGCTGGCCGGCGGCGTGGCCTGCGCGTATTGCCGGGCCAGCCCCGAACCGTGGGGGCCGGTCCGGCTGCCATGCGAGGAGGTCACCCGCCGGCTGAAGGCCCGCTACCCGGCCGCGGCTTCGCTGGGGCCGGTGGCCTCCGTCGTCGCGGTCCGATCGACGCCCGAAGGACGCGCGGTCCGGCTGGAAATCCGGGACGCCCAGGACCGGCAGATTCAGCTGGAGGCCGAGAACTTCCGTCTGGCGGTGGACCCCTCGGGCCGGGAGATCCGCAGCACCTGGTGCGAGATCCGGGTTGAGGCCGGGGCGGTGGTCTTCGAACGCGGAACCGGCTTCGGGCACGGCGTCGGGCTCTGCCAGCACGGGGCCGAGGGCCTGGCCCGCCAGGGGTGGGGAGCGGCGGCGATTCTGCGGCACTATTACCCGCAGTCGTCGCTGACGAGGGCGTACTGACGTGTGTTCGTCACCCAATCCAGGGCCGCCATGGCCCGGCAACGACCGCCCGGCTTCCAAGGGAAGGGCCGCCGCCGCGGCGCGGCTGATCCTGAGGTGGGGCCTGTGCGCGGCGGCCTTGGGCTGGCTGGCCCACACCGTGGCCTGGTCGGACCTCAAGCGGGTCTGGATGACCGCCGACCGCCCGCTGCTGGTGCTGGGCGTGCTGGCGTTCGGTCCCGCCCCGGTGCTGATCGCGGTCCGGCTTCAGTGGGTGCTGGCGGTGCACGAGATCCGGCTGAGTCTCTGGGACGCGATCCGGGCGACGTTCGCGGGGAACTTCGTGATCAACGCCCTGCCGGTGGGCACGACCGGCGGGGATACGGTCAAGGCGTTCTACATCGCCCGCGGCACGCCCCGCAAGCACGAGGCCGTGACCTGCATCTTCCTGGACCGGGCGATCGGGGTGCTGGGCCTGCTGCTGCTGGCGGGGGCGACGTCGCTGGTCCACTGGCGCCATCCGACCTTCGCGGGGGTCGGGCGTCTGGTGGCCCTGGCCGTGGCGATGCTGCTGGCCGGCGTGGGGGTCTACTTTTCCGATCGCGTGCGGCGGTTTCTTCGGCTTGAGCAGCTGCTGGCCCGGCTTCCGCTGGGGCGGCACATCGAGCGGGTGGACCGGGCGGTGCTGGCGTTCCGGGGCCGCTGGTGGCGGCTGACGGCCTGCCTGCTGCTGAGCGTGCTGCTGCAGCTGATCTGCATCGTGTCGATCTTCCTGGCCGGCCGGGGACTGGGCGTAGGCAGCGGCCGGGTGGTGGCCGACGCGGGGGTGTACCTGGCCTGCACGCCGCTGTGCCTGCTGGCCGGGGCTCTGCCGATCGGCGGCATGGAGCTTTCCTATGTGGGCCTGTTCTACGGCGCCGCGGGCCTGGGAACCGAGGCCGCCGCGGTGTCGCTGTCGCTGTTCAGCCGGGTCATCCAGATGATCTGGAGTCTTCCGGGGGGCCTGGTGGTGCTGCAGGGCGGCCTGGGTGCGGCCGGAGCCCGGGGTTCGCCGCC
>CAZSYS010000402.1:0-3720 GCA_964611365.1 uncultured Planctomycetales bacterium | reverse complement strand
ACCTCGCCGCTGATCAGCAGGACGACGCCGGCGGCCCCGTCGCCGGTCAGGGCGATGGCGGTCTCCAGCAGGCGGTTGGGCAGCAGGCGAATGGGCTTCGGGCGGACCTCGGCACCGCGGTCCTCGAACAACAGCATCCAGCCGCCCTCGCCGGCGATCACCCGCGCGGCCCGGTCGGCCAGCATGGTCTCCTCGGGCCACAAGGCGACCTCGCCGACCTCCCCGCCGGTCTGGCCTTCCCGGGCGGCTGCCGTGCCGGGGACCGCCGGGGCGGTGGCCGCGGCGTTCGCCCTGAGCTTGGGAAGCACCACCGAGCGGAGCGGCCGGGTCCGCATCAGCTGGCGAACGATATCCTCGGCCCGGGGCTCGCCCTCCGTCGAGGTCGAGGCCGAAGCCTCCGCTTCGGCGGCCGGCGCGCCCGCAGCGGACTGTGGATCGGCGGGCTGCCCGGTCTCGGAGCGAGGCACCTCGGCCACGTTCTCCAGCAGAATGTAGTTCTCGCCCTGGAACTCCGTCACCCGACCGGTGACCACGAAGACCGGCGGCGTCGAGGCCGCGTCCAGGACTGCCTCCATGATCGCCAGCAGCTTGTTGGGCAACACCCGCAGGGGCGGCGCCTCGGGGGCCCCGGCCTGCGGTTCGACCGTCAGGACCAGCCACTTCTCGGTCCGCCGGGCCGAGGCCCGACGAGCGGCCAGGACGTAGCCTTCGGGCAGGCGCCGCTGCTCCGGCGTCAACCTGGCCAGCGCGCCGCTGGACAGCCGGGGCTCGGATCCGCCCTCGCCTGGCTCGGACGGCAGAACGATCACCCGGCGCGGGCGCTGGTCGAGCATCTCGTCGGGAACGCGGGCCGATGACGTGTAGGCCGGCTCGACCGTCGGGAGCGTCCGGTCCTGCCCTTCGGCCGGTCGGGACTGCTGTCCCGGCGCGGCCGAGACCGCCGCGGCCAGCACGAGCCACCCGGCCGCACCCCAGGCCCGCGAGGTCGGCAGGGTTCGCCGGGCGCCGGCCCGGGTAGCCGGAATGCCCGAAGCAGCTTCAGGGGGTATCTGGTGGGCGTTCATGGGATCCTGGCCGGTCGGCAGTACCGGCCATCCTCCATCCCCGGGTGCGTCTGGCCCGCCCTCCGGCAGTCCGCCGCCGTGGCTCGCCGTCCTGGGCAGGACCTCGGGCCGGCGCACGCGCCGCCCAGCCCTTCATCGGCATCTGGCGGCCTGACGGTTCAACGGTCCTGCAACTGCCGCAGCAGTTCGTCCGGGCCGGTCGCCGGCGGGCGGCAGGTGCCGTCAAAACACACATAGGCCGCCGGCCGGCCGTGGACCGGGGTCTTGCCCCGCAGGGGCCCGATCCGGCGGCACAGATCCTCGGCCCCGGGTGACGCCGGATCCAGGTGCAGGACCATCCGGCCGGGATCATAATCGCGGTTCAGGGCGGCGATCAATGCCTGCGTTTGAGCGTCGGACAGGGCTCCGACGACCACCACCTGGCACCGCCGGCCTTCCAGCAGGTCCGCGGCCGCCAGCATCCGCTCGAATCCGAACGGAGAGGCCTCCTGGCCGGCGAAGCTCCCGATGGTCCGGGCGGCCAGCTTCTCCAGATCGGGCCGATCAAGCATCGACGCGAGGCGCAGGAGGTTCATGGCCGCGACGGAAGCCCCGGCCGGAATCGCGCCGTCGCGCAGGTCCCTGGGGCGGATGACGAGAGGTTCGGCGTCGCAGGCGGTCTGGAAGAAGCCGCCGTCGCCGTCGTCGTGAAAAAGCCGGACCATGTCGTCATTCAGCCTCGCCGCCCGGTCGAGCCAGGCCGGATCGAATGTGGACTCATAGAGATCCAGCAGGCCCTCGACGAGGAAGGCGTAATCCTCCAGATAAGCCGGGGTGTGGGCCTTCCCCGCGCGGTACGTCCGCAGCAGGCGACCCTCGCGGCCGGCGATCGAGAGCAGAAAGTCCGCGGCCCGTCCGGCGGCCCGGATGTAGCCGGGCTCCCCGGCCGCACGGCCCGCGCGGGCCAGAGTGGAGATCATGAGCCCGTTCCAGGCCGTCAGGATCTTGTCGTCCAGGGCCGGCGGCACGCGGGCGGTCCGGGCCTCCAGCAGCCGACGGCGGGCCTCGGCCAGCAGGTGCCGGGCCTGATCGACCTTCAGACCCCGTTCGGCGGCGAGGGTCTCCAGGTCGCGGCGGATGTGCAGGATGTTGTGCCCCTCCCAGTTGCCGGCCTCGGTCACGTCGTAGTATTCGCAGAACAGCGTGCCGAGCTCCGGGCCCAGCCGGGACATCACCTCGGCCTTCGACCAGACGTAATAGCGGCCCTCCACGCCCTCGCTGTCGGCGTCGCGGGCGGAATAGAAGCCTCCCTCCGGGGCCTGGAGGTCGGCCAGCACGTAGTCGAGGATGTGCCGGGCCCCGCGCAGGAACCGTTCCCGGCCGGTGACCAGGGACGCATCGATCAGCGCGCCGCCGACCAGGGCCTGGTCGTAGAGCATCTTCTCGAAGTGCGGCACCAGCCAGTGCGGATCGGTGCTGTAGCGGGCGATGCCGCCGCCGAGATGGTCGTAGATGCCACCGTCCAGCATCTTCTCCAGCGTCAGCACGACCGGATCGAGCAGCCGCCGGTCGGGCGCGCCGGCCCGGCGCGTCCGGTCCCAGGCCCGGAGCATCAGCCCGACGGCCAGCGAGGGCGGGAACTTGTTGGTTGCGCCGCTGAGGATCCCGCCTTCGCGGGGATCGAAAGCCGCCGCCAGGGTCAGGGCCGCGTCCACGATGCTCCCGCGGCGCCCGGCGGAGGTGCCGGCCCCGGCGCTGAGCCTCTGGAGGGCGTCGGTCAAGCCCGCGGCCGCCTGATCGACCCGTTCGCGCTGCTGGCGCCACAACCTCGCGATTTCCAGGAGCAGGTCGCGAAAGGCCGGCATCCCGTACCGCGGCTCGGGCGGAAAGTACGTCCCGGCGAAGAACGGGCGCCCGTCCGGTGTGCAGAAGACGCTCATCGGCCAGCCGCCGTGGCCGCGGTTGTAGAGCACCGTGGCCCGCATGTAGATCTCGTCGAGATCGGGGCGCTCTTCGCGATCGACCTTGACGGGCACGAAATGCGCGTTGAGCACCGCGGCGGTGTCGGGATTCTCGAAACTCTCGCGCTCCATGACGTGGCACCAGTGGCAGGCCGAGTAGCCGATGCTCACGAACAGGGGCATGTCCTCGCGCCGGGCCTTTTCCAGCGCCTCAGGGCCCCAGGGATACCAGTCCACCGGGTTGTGTGCGTGCTGCAGCAGGTAGGGGCTGGTGGCGTCCCTGAGCCGGTTGGTCGGGAAGGCGTCGGTCGGGGCGGGTGGGGTCATGAGATGGCCTCCTGGACGGCCCGAAGGGACCGCAACGGGTCCGGCCGGCGGCTTGCGCCCCGACGGCCCGCAGGCTCCGGGGCGAGGCCGGCCGGCGTACTGCGGGCCGTGATGGCGAACGGTTTCCGAACTACGGGCCATTCTAGGCCCCCCGCCGGCCAGGGACGACCGCTTTGCCGCCCCGCCGGTCGGTCCGGCCGGGGATCGGCGGACGCGTTCATTCAGTCCGGTCCAGGCACGTCCGATATAACCCATCGCCGGGCGTGCGCGCACCGGGCGTGCCGACCCGGCCCGGGCGGATGTTTCCGCCCACCAACCCGGCGAGAGCCGTTCATGACCGGTCTGCCCCTTTCCGCGGGATCACCGGCCGCCGCCGCGGTCTGCGGCGC
>CAZSYS010000401.1:0-3730 GCA_964611365.1 uncultured Planctomycetales bacterium | reverse complement strand
GACCTGCACCGTCTGGCTGGCGCGCTACATCAAGATCCGGCGTGGTCAACTGACCTCCGGCTCCGGCACCCTGGCGACGATGGCCAGCGGCCTGCCATACGCCCTGGCGGCCCAGGTGGCCTATCCCGGCCGCCAGACGGTGGCACTGGTCGGTGACGGTCGCCGGCGCGCCCCAGGGCCTCGACGGCCGCCCGGCGCACGCGGCTGTCGGGGTCGTGCAGTGCCCGGCGCAGCAGGCTGCCGCGGTCCGGAAGGCCGGCCTGTCCCAGGGCTTCCATGAGCTGGGCCCTCACCACCGGGTCCGGTTCGAACATGTACCAGCGGAGCATGTCGGCCGCCTCGGGGGTGCCCAGCCGTCCGAGGGCCAGGAGGGCCTCGCGCCGGATCCGCGGGTCCGGGTCGCTCAGGGCCCCGGTGATTTCCGGCAGCATGAGGTTCCCGTCGCGGGCTCCGGTGCGCCGCAGGGCCCGGACGCGGCGGGAGGCGCTGGAATCGGTGTCGAAGACGCTCATGTTCCAGGCCAGCCGCAGCAGGTCGCCGGACACCAGGCGGCCCAGCCACGGGCCCACTGCCGATCCGCGCGGATCGGGCACGCGGACCATCACCGGCACGGTCAGCAGCATGCCCGCAAAGGCCACGGCCAGCAGCAGGTGGATATAGCAGGCCGGCTGGCCGCTGGGCAGCATGACCGCCGGCAGGACGCGGTAGTGGTCCGAAAGCCATCCTCCCGCGATCGGTCCGAGGGCCGCGCCGATGGAGGTCGCGGCCAGGTACAGGGACATGTAGAACTCGCGCCTCGGGGCCGGGGCCATGGACAGCACGAGGTTCTGCACCGCCACCGGCTGGCCGGCGAAGCCGATGCCGTAGACCGCGGCGTTCAGCAGGGCGATCCAGACCACGTTGTGTTCGTTGAGAAAGAAGTACGAGACGTGCGAGAAGTAGCCCAGCGAGCTGAGGACCCAGACGGTGCGGTGTCCGATGCGGTCCGCCAGGCGTCCCCAGAGGTTCGACGCCAGGCCCGTGGCCACCGCAAACACCACCGTGACCAGGGAGATCAGCCCCAGGCCGGCCCCCCCGCCGATCCAGGCGTCCCCGGCCTGCTCGCCGCGCAGGAACAGCATCAGGAAGACCAGCGGCAGGTTGTAGAACAGCCCGTGCAGGCCGGCGCCCAGCAGGGTGTCGCGGAAGGCCGGGTCGCGCAGCGGCTCGAGGTACTCCCGGAGGAGCATGGCCGCGGTGCGGGCCTCGGGCTGCGGCCGCACCGGCTCGGGAACGAACAGGAACAGCAGCGGATCGAGCACCGCCAGCAGCGCCGCGACCGCGAAAATGGAGAAGTAGACCACATTCATCCGCTCCGGCGAAGCCAGGTCCAGGGCCACGCCGGCGCCGACCCCCAGCAGCGACTGGGCCAGCAGCAGCCAGCGGTAGCGGCGGCCGAAGAAGTTGCCCCAGATCTCCTGGGGAATCAGGTCCGCCATCCACCCCCACCAGGCCGGGGACGTGAACACCCCCCCGGCCTGGACCATCGTCAGGCACAGGATGAACGCCCAGATCATCGCCGGCTGCCGCTGCCCGCCCTCGGCCAGCAGGGCGATGAGGGCGCAGCCCAGGCAGAAGGAGCGCGCCGTGATGGTCCCGGCGAACCAGGCGCGGCGGCGGCTTCGCAGGCGGCTGAACGCCCAGGCCCCGGGCAGCGCGCTGGTCGTGCCCAGGATCACCAGCGCGAGGTTCAGCCCGATCTCCGTCTTGGTCGCCCCGATGTGTTCCTGAAGGAACACCACGGTGATCCCCGAGGTCGGCCAGAGCACCCCGAGGGTCATCATGATGCAGCAGCCGCCCAGGATGTTCAGCCACATCGCCCGGGCCAGGCGCAGGGGACCGATCGGGCGGCCGGCGTAGTCCACCGGCCGCCGCGGCCCGACGGCGGCGGTCGAGATCTCCGACAATCCGGTCACCTCCGGGGCGGCATTGTAGAAACGCCGGCGGCGGGTGTCACCGGCCGAGCGCGGCCAGGCTGCAGCCGCGCGCGGCGGGCCTGGCGGCCGGGCCGGCGGACCGGATGGTCAATGACCGATCGTTCCCAGATCCTCGTTCAGGACGGTGAGGACGAGGTGATCCTCCAGGGCCTCGTGCTCGGCCAGGGCCTCCAGCAGGGCGGCGACTTCCGCCCGGCAGCGGGCCACGGCCGGATGGTTCTCCGGCGTGAGGGCCCCGGCCTCGTGATGGAGGGCATCCAGCCGGCGGCTCATCTCCTCGTGCTGCCGCTTGAGGGTCTCGACATCCTCGTGCAGCATCGGCCGTTCCTCGCCCACGCAGGCCAGGTACCCGCCCTGTTCCTCGAGCGTGAAGTGGCTTTGAAGGTGGTCCCGGAACTGCCGGACCTGCCGGCGGAATTCGTCGATCCAGGCGGCGGTGATCGCGGCCTCGGCGGCGTGGCGGCGGATCTCGTCGGCGACGCGGAGCACGTGCTCGTGCTCTTCCCGCATGACGCGGGCCATTTCATGGGCGTCCATGGCATACCTCCCGGACCCGGCCGACTCCGGCGGCGGGCCCGCATTCCAGGCCATTCACGGATCCCCATTGTATCTGCCGCCGGCCGCGAAATCACGGTCGCGGGGCGACCGCTGCGCCGGCCCTGCGGTACTCGAAGGCTGCCAGGACGAGCTCCACGACCTGTCCGATGCTGAACGCCTCCAGGTTGACGATGAGATCGAAGCGTGTCGGCTCGTAGGCGTCGATGCGGAAATGGTTCCAGATGAAGTCCCGGCGTTCCTGTTCGATGCGGGCCACCTGGCGGCGAGCCTCTTCGATCGGGACGCCGGCATGCTCGGCGAAGTTGCGGGCGCAGCGCTCCGGAGAAGCGACCACCTTGACCCGCAGCCCGCGGTCGCGCGGCAGGATGAGATCCGCCGAGCGGCCCACCAGCACCGCCGGGCTCTTGCGGACCACGCACAGCACGGTCTCGGTCAGCTTGTGGAAGTAGTCGTTGCGGTTGAAGCTCGATTCCATGAAGGCCCGGCAGGTGTTCTCCACCCAGCCGAGATCGCGCTCGTCCATGGAGCGGTACAGCCGGGCGCGCTTCTCGTCGTTGCGGGCCATCTCGGTCAGGAGCTGGCGATCGAAGACCGGCCATCCGAGCCGCTCGCCCAGGGCCGTCGCCAGGGTCTGCCCGCCGGCTCCGCAGATGTTGGAGATGGCGATGAAATCCCGCAGCGGCTGATCCGGATCTCCGCGGGCGTGCGACTGGGACCGGGCGATCTCCCAGTTGCGCATCTGTTTCTCGAAGACCTTGGCCAGATGAGGGTCGCCGGTGATGGTCCTGTCGGGCATGGCAGACCTCCTCGGCCGCCGGCCATGGTGCGACGTGGGGGCATCGTCCGCCGTCGGCGGCATGCCCCGGCCCGCCGGCCCGCGGCGACGTGGGGCCCGGCGCGGCGACCTGAAGGCGGCCGCACGGACCGGGCTTTCCGCGAGCGGGTTCGGACCTCCCTCCCGGCAGCGACCGCGGTCGCTCCGGTCGGGCATGACCGTGACCTGCACCTGTATTGTACCGCCGACCGGCGGATCGCTCCAGGCAAAGCCGCGGGAGACCGGCCGTGGCCGCGGGCCGCCCCTTTTTCCGCCCGCACAAGCCTTTGGTCTAGAATAGGTTGGACTCCGGCCGGGCGACAGGCGGGCGGCGGTGCCGCCGGGCGGGCTGGCCGGACCGGCTGCAGACGCCGGCCTGGAA
>CAZSYS010000400.1:0-3774 GCA_964611365.1 uncultured Planctomycetales bacterium | reverse complement strand
GTATTCAAGTCATTGGCGAGAAGCTTTACTTGCCGTTATTTCTGCTATGATAGGTATCTTTTCTGATGACTTAATAAAAGAGATTGCTCCTCCATTGTTCGATAAACCTAATTTACCTTACGTTTCCTTTGCATTAATTGCCGCGATTTTTTTAGCCACCGCATCTTATTCGATGGCAATGTGGCGTACCACAAATCGACAGATTGCCTCAATAGAAACATATACTGGAACACTTGCTAACACGATTGGGCAGAGAATTCAAGTATTGCCTTACACAAAGGGATTCAAAGAATTGCAAAAGAGAATACAATCTGCAAAATCTGAAATTCTCGTATTGAGCAATTACGTATTTGACTGGGAAAATAAGCAACCTATTTATGATACCGCCACAATGCAAAGTTCAGAGCGTAAGGCGGTCTTTGCTGCAACGCAGTCAAAGTTACAGCGTGAAAAAAGGAAAGGATTTAGATATGTGAGAATAGTCCAAATCCCTAAAGGTCATCGTTTGGAAGAAGCTCTTCCTTATGATCCGATTTACCAAGAAGATTGTAAGTTCCTAGCAGATACCAGCAAATCAGAACCGGAATTTGCCAGCTTGCGTTTATCAGAAATTATCTTTCAAAATACCTTTTGCATCATTGACCGGTCTTTTCTTTATTTGGAATTTGATACTCGTAAAACGGATACTAATCAAACTTTTTTACCATTTGTAATGATAGTTGAAGACCCCAATTCTGAAGTCATACACGATTTGGTGAAACTTCATCAGCGCATAGAAGCTGGATCAACGTTGATAACTAAAATTGGGTGACATGAAAGAATAAAAAGGCTTGGTGAAAATAAAAGCCCGAGCCTAACATTGCATCAAGCGGACGGCGCAGCCGTGGCATGATTTTCATGATTGGGTAACTTCAACGCCTGTTCTTCGATCAAGCTTCATCTTCTGCTGCGCCGCCGCTTATGCTTGTGTTAGGCAGGGCTGTCCTTTAAACTGTCTTTGATATGCCGAGGTCTTCTTGACGCTCTGTGACTAGGCCAACCAGGCAATTCATGAAAATAGCGGTGTACTCGTTCTAACAACGCCATTGCTTCAATGATCTCCGGATGATCCTTGGAGTATTTTTGAATAAAGGCTTCAAGCTCGATTAAATTTCTGTGAATACGTTCCAGTATTTCGCGTTCAAAAGGTCGACGGCTTTCACGGATGCCACTTTGTTCCAGGACAAAGGCGAAATACTCTGGGGGTATCAAAGAAGGGGGGTTATTCAAAAGCCGTTGTTGTGCTCTGGCTAGCTCTAGGAGTTCCTCAAGAATTTCAGGAGTTTTTTCTTTATTTTTTTGTTGCGATTTAATGGGTTCTTCCTCTGCCGATTTGATTAAGTTAAAATTGTCGTTTAGTTGCGGCCACCACACTTCGAAGGCTTTATTCAGTTTGTCTTCTTTGAGTCGTTCACCTTCTGGAATTCGGTTATTGACACTTTTGAGCAGTTTAAGAATATCATCCTTATCGAACACAGTAGATTGGAATTGCAATAAGGGCCCCTGGACATCAGATCGTTTGATATCAAACAAGAATGGCGTAACGAATGACTTTTCAATGATCTTCGATAGCGCGCCTGCTTCAAAGTTTATCCATGGTGCGCTAATATTTTCTCTCGTGACGCATATTATTCCATATCGAGAATCTTCAAGTTCTTTGGCAATATCTGTACTCCATCGGGCACCTTTGTCGATATCTTCAGATGAGACATAGGGAGCGACGGATTGAATTACTGACGGTAACCACTCGCGGAACACACAAGCAACTTTGTGACTCAGTGGTCCAGACCAGCTTAAAAAGACTTTCATTTTTCGTCCATAGGAAAAAATTCCGCAACCCGCAACCCAAAATTATCTGAATCAAATTACAGGCAAATACTGTTTTTCGCGCGCAATTTCTTTAAAAAATGTCCAAATAGTAACAATCAAATGCCTAACATTGCATCCAGCGGACTTGGCAGGCCGTGCATGAATTTTGTTTTGTGGCTGACTTTGAAGTTTCGTTCTCAAGCAAACCTTGTCTTCTGCCTGCCAAGCCGCTGATGCTCGTGTTAGCCCAGTTCAAGCGAAAGAAGTTCTTGCAACCCAAATATCGTGATGCTTCAAAAGAAGGGCATCACGGTGCAATCAAAAATATCATGGCGCGTCCAACGATGAGTTCGTGCTGGCTTCGCGGATGCGGTTGCTTGTTGTGAGAGTTCTTCACCCCCATTTTAAAGACTATTAGGTGAAGTCATGGCAAAACAAAAAAGCTCCGCAATACGACAACTCTTACACAAAGAGAGAATCATGAAAACAAGTAGTTCTTCTTTTTAGTTTGAGTTAACGATGCAAATATTGATGCAGATGTCCAGATAGGAATAGAAAGACATGAAAAATAGACACGCAATTGTAATTCATGACAACTCTCAGTGGAGCGACATTTATGTAGAACTTCTAATACGAGAGAGTTTTGAAGTCGTAAGGTTTAATAATGATGATTTGGCCATGAATTATGTGCTGAGGAATTCCCCCCAGTTGGCTATAATTCATTTTACAGAAAATGTGAAAAGATCCTTAGATCTCGTATTGGCAACAAAGAAGGTTGATCCTACTATTTCAGTAGTTTATGTCACTACTAACACAGATGTCAATCTGCATATACAAGCTATGATAAATGGTGCATTTACAGTGATACGCACTGACGTATTTGAGTTTTCGTACTTTTGTGACTTAGTAAGAAGAGCATATACTGAGTGTTTTTTTAAAAGAAAAGGATCGAGGAGCGACCTTGATGTTTTTGTTCTTATGCCTTTCGATACTCAATTTGACGAGCGGTATAAGTTAGGTATCAAAGAGCCTGTTGAAGCCCTTGGACTTAAATGCGATAGAGTTGATGAAATTCAATTCACTGGTAACATTATTAACAAAGTTTACGAATGCATTGAATCAGCAAGACTGATTGTCGCAGATATGTCAGGGAAGAATCCGAATGTATTCTATGAAGTCGGTTATGCTCATGCATTAGATAAGACAGTTATTCTACTAACTGAACAGGCTAAAGATATTCCATTTGATCTTCAGGCTCAAAAACATATTATATATGGTAGTAGTATCTTGATGCTTAGGGAGCAACTAATTGTCACCGTGAAGGAGATTATAGGGTCATGGAAAAGCGAGTAACAGTTCGTAACAAACTAGGCCTGGGTGCCCTGCAATGTGCCATAATTCAGAAGACCATGGTAAGATTCAGATCTGACGTATTTATCTCCAAAGATGGTATGCTCGTAAATGCAAGAAGTCACATGAGTCTGATGAACCTTAACGCTAGTATTGGTTCAACACTAACTATATATGTGAATGGTGAAGATGAGGAAAAAGCAATGAAGGCTATTGTGGATGCGATAGAAACAAAAATACCTTGGTTTGAGGACGCAGGGGAATTGTTGACAAAGGAATACTTACGTAGAATATGAATTCTGGTTATTTTACTTGAGTCCGAGAACAAAATCGTGATAAATGCAGACGAATTTTTCTAACACCAGCTTCAGCGGATGCGGCCAGCGCGGCATAAATTTCAAAGACCGTGCTCGAAATGGCCGCACCGCTGAGCTGGGTGTTAGCACGTACAAGATCGCGCTAAAAAAGTTTGCGGTTGGATTTGAAGTGTTGATTTCGAGGCAAGCTGAAAAGCGATGAAATCGGCAACGATCTTGTTCGGCGCGAAGCATCATCGAATCATAAACGCAATACGAT
>CAZSYS010000399.1:0-3787 GCA_964611365.1 uncultured Planctomycetales bacterium | reverse complement strand
GACGAGGACACCTGCGCGATCGTCCACCCTGACCGCACGCTCCAGGTGATCGGCAAGGGCGCGGTCACCGTCGTCGACGGCTCGCACGTGAAGACCGATGCCTTCCAGGGCAAGGGGTACCGGCCGCTCATGGTGAGCGGTGCCGTCCTGCACTCGCTGCCCGCCGGGTACTGGTTCGACCTGCGCGCCCGCGGGCTGCTCGCCGGCCCGAACGCGCTGGAGGCGCGGGAGGCCTCCGAGTGAGCCCGGCGAAGGCGAAGACCAAGGCCGAGCGCGAGGAGGCCAAGCGCGAGCCCGCGAAGGCCAAGCCCAAGGCGAAGCCGGACCTGAGGATCGTCGAGACCCAGGTCTTCCGCGGTCCGAACTACTGGTCGTACGAGCCGGCGATCCGGCTGCTCGTCGACCTCGGCTCGCTCGAGGACTGGCCCTCCAACACGCTGCCGGGGTTCGTCGACGGCCTGCTCGAGCTCCTGCCGGGGGTGGGGGAGCACTCCTGCTCGCTCGGCCGGCGAGGCGGGTTCCGCGAGCGCCTCGTGGACGGCACGTGGGCCGGGCACGTTGCCGAGCACATCGCGATCGAGCTCCAGCGCGAGTCGGGGGCCCACGTGTACCGGGGCAAGACCCGCGGCACCGGGGAGCCCGGCCGCTACAACGTGATCTACGGCTACTGGGAGGAGCAGGTCGGGCTGGAGGCCGGCCGCCTCGCGGTGCGCCTGGTCAACCACCTGGTGAAGCCCGACAAGGAGCTCGACTTCCAGGCCGAGCTCGAGCGGCTGATCCTGCTCGCCGAGCGGCGGGCGTTCGGCCCCTCCACCCAGGCGATCGTCGACGAGGCGGCGAGCCGCGACATCCCGTGGATCCGGCTGAACGAGGCCTCGCTCGTGCAGCTCGGTTGGGGGAAGTACCAGCAGCGGATCCGGGCGACGATGACCTCCAAGACCTCGGCGCTCGCGGTGGACATCGCGGGGGACAAGGACATGACCCGGCGGCTGCTCGCCTCGGCCGGGCTGCCGGTCCCGCGCGGCCAGATCGGCGGCTCGCGCGGCATGACGGCTGCGCCGGCAAGCCGGCAGGCAAGGAGAGGTTCATGCAGACGGAAGACGCGTCCCCGATTCTCAGCGATTACCGCGACGATCCCGACATGGACGAGCTGATCGGCGAGTTCGTCGCCGGGCTCGCGGCCCGGGTGGACAAGCTTACGCAACTTCTGGAAAGCGGCGACCTGGCGGGCGTCCGGACGCTGGCTCACCAGCTCAAGGGGGCCAGCGGAGGCTACGGGTTCGACGTGATCGGGCAGGCCGCCGGGCGGCTGGAGGCCGCCTGCAAGGCCTCCGACGAACTGGCCCGGGTCCAGGGCGAGGTGCAGGAGCTGATCAACCTGTGCCGTCGGGCCCGCTGGGTTCCCGCCGCCGGGCCGGCCGATTCTGCCGGACCGTCCTCCCCGTGATTCCCCGTCGCGCGGAGCACCGCCTGGGGCCTTCGATGAGGGCCTGCGTGTTCAGCGTGCAAGCGGGGTCAGGCAACCCCTGGCGAGGTTTTGCAGGCATCGCAGGGCCGCCGTGGGCCGGCAATGGCCACCGCCGGGGCCGGCGCAAAGCCGCCTTGGGTGAAAAGGATCCGGCCCCGGCACGCCGGGCACGCACGTGAAGGCCTTGTCGCCGCAGACCCCACTTCAACGCCGGCGCAGAAAAAACCGCCGCGGCGCCGGGGCAGATTCCCGCCGGAGGCGCCGAGGCGGCTGCGGTCTGACACGATCGAACAGCGTCCTGGTGTCGGCTGCAGGGGCCGCCCCGCGGGACGGCCGGCGACTGTCGCATCGGGCGGGTGCTCCGAGCACCCGTCAGCCTGGCCGTGGCGTCAACAGGACCGTGGCGCGAACACCGGGGAGATGACCTACTTCTTCTTCTTGGGGGCCTTCTTGCCCTTCTTGGCCGGGGCGATGCCGAGCACGGCCTCCTTGCAAACCTTGGCGACGCGGAACTTGACGACCTTCTTGGCGGGGATCTTGATGGGTTCGCCGGTCATCGGGTTCCGACCCATGCGCGCCTTCTGCTGCTTGAGCACCAGCTTGCCGAGCCCGGGCAGGGTGAAGGTGTTCTTGGCTTCGCTGTAGGCCAGCTGGGCCAGTTCGTCCAGCAGCAACACCACCTGCTTCTTGGGCAGATCGGTCCGCTCGGCGAGGGCGGCGGCAATCGCCGACTTGGACATCTTCTTGGAATTGGCCATGGGGACCTCCTTGTGCTTGACCCGGGGCCGACCGCCAGCCCCGCAATTCGTGCGGAATATAGCACGTTTTCAGCCGCCGTCCAGAGGCGCAAGCCGAAAACTCAAGGTTTTTTACGTTTTTTCCGGCGCGGCATGCGTCTTTCGGCCTCAAACCCGGCGGAAAAGACCTGTCCGAACGTCGGCCGGGAACCGCACACCCGGCGAATCCGGCCGGATCCGCCGGATGTCGGGCGGCCGCCCGGGGGGCTACATGCCCCATTTGAGCTTGGTGGTCAGGGGATACCAGCAGGGGTGCGCGGGGTTGTGAACCAGCAGGAAATCATGGGAAAACCGTCGCACCGTCAGGCGGTCGCCGGCCCGGATGGACCACGAAACCTGCCCGTCCACCACCGCGCCGGAACCCTCGTTGACCCGCAGGGCGACGACCTCGACCGTGGAGTCGCCGTCGACCACCAGCCGCCGGTGGGTCAGCGAATGGGCCGCGATCGGCGAGACCGCGATGGCCCGAACCGTGGACTGCATGATCGGTCCGCCGACCGCCAGATTGTGGGCCGTCGAGCCGCTGGGCGTGGCCAGGACCAGCCCGTCGCCGCTGATGGTGGACAGCGGGATGCCGTCCACCGCCAGGGCCAGCTCGATCATCCGGTACGGCGGTCCGGCGTTGAGCACGAAATCGTTGACCGCCAGGCCGCGGCTCAGCTCCCGCCCATCCCGGCTCACCGACCCCTCGAGCATCATCCGGCGGGTGACCATGGCCGGGTCGGCCAGGGCCCGCTGGAGGTTGGCCAGCAGATCCTCGAAGCTGAACTCGGCCAGGTAGCCGAGCTTGCCGAAGTTGACGCCCACGATCGGGCGCTGCCGGGACCCCAGACCCCGGGCCGCCGCCAGAATGCTGCCGTCGCCCCCCAGCACGATGAAGCGGTCGGGAGCCAGATCGACATAACCGGCCGCATCGCCGACCAGTCCGCAGGCGACCACATCCGCCCGTCCGCGCACGGCCTCCACCAGCGAGGCCATCTTGGTTTCGGCGTCCGGCTTGGCCGGGTTACGAAGAATCACCACCCGCGGCAGCATGCCTGTGCGTCCCATGAAAAGAGCCGGCTTTCCGGCCTGCCGCCGACGCGCCGGCGGGCCCGGATCGGCCGCGCCGGGGCGAGGCTTGCCGCCGGCACGGCCCGACGGCGCACCCGGCCGGCGCCCGCCGCCCGGAAAGGGTTCACCAGGCCGGGATTATATCCCCCCGGGACTCCCGGGCCACAGCTGCCCGACGGACAACCCGCAGGCGATGCCGCCGCGCCGCAGGAGGCCTGATCAGGCCGAGAGGCCCGGAGCCCCGGTTGCCTCATCAGGCCGAAGATCCGGGTGCCGATCGCCCGGCTGGATGCAGCGGCCGCCGATCGGACCGCCGGCCGCATGTGAGTCATGCGCGGTGCTGCAGCGCCCGGCCTCCGTGCCGGCCGCCGAACCTAGGCGCACATTGTCGCCGCCAAGCACCGTAGCGGCCGGCCCCCGTGCCGGCCGGGCGCATGGGTTCGCAGATTGGGCACCAGCTGCACATGGA
>CAZSYS010000398.1:0-3791 GCA_964611365.1 uncultured Planctomycetales bacterium | reverse complement strand
GGCCAGGACCGCGACGGCCAGCAGCTTCGGCCAGGCGCGGCGGGGCGCCGGCCCGTACTCCATGGCCGGCCGCTGGTCGCGCGGGATCCGCAGGGTTTCCAGGCGGCTTCGGATGTCCGGTCCTGAATCCATGGCGCCTCTCATTGTAGTCGACGTCAGGCCTTGCGCAGCGCCTCGATCACCCCGGTGCGTGCCGCCCGCAGCGCCGGGGCCATGGCGCCCAGCAGCCCGACGCATCCGGCGGTGGCCAGGGCGGCGACCAGCGTGCGGGGAGTCACGCGGAGCTCGTAGGCCAGCACCGTCCAGGTCGCCTCGGAGAGGAAGTCCTGCCGGGCGCCGTTGACCAGCAGGCTCAGGCCCAGCCCGGCGGCACAGGCGGCCAGGCAGATCAGCAGGGACTCGACCACAAAGGCGGCCATGATCGAGCCCCGCGGGAACCCGATGGTCCGCAGCATGGCGATCTCGCGGCGGCGTCCGTCGACGGCCGCATACATGGTGTTGGCCACCGCGAAGGCCGCCCCGACGCCCATGATGCCCACCAGGATGGTGGTCAGCACGACGATCTCGCGGGTCTTGGCCGACAGCTCGCGGTAGTAGTCGGTTTCCAGGCGGGCCTCGAGATTGACCGCCGGCCCGTTGACGTAGGCCACGGCCGCCTGGGCGGCGGCGGGGTCTTCCAGCCGCAGGGCGGCGCTGGAGACGAAGCGGCGGGCATAGGCGTCAAACAGCAGGGTCAGGGGCGCCCAGATCTCGCTTTCGAAGGCTCCGCCGCGGGCCTCGAAGACGCCGACCACGCGGCAGGTGCGGTGGCCCAGCCTCCCGAGGGGGATTTCGCCGCCGAGTTCGAGGTTGCGGTAGCGGTCGCGGGCGGCGCGTCCGACGATCGCTTCCAGGGCCCCCGGTTCGAACATCCGGCCCTCGACGAGCCGGACCTCGTCGTGGACCGCGAAGGCCGTGTCCTCCACGCCGCGCACGGCCACGTTGGCCGGAGCCCCTCCCGGTCCGCGGCGGGGGATCGAGGTCTGCACGTACAGTTCCCGGCTGATCAGCGGCCGGCCGTCGGGCCCGCGGGCGACGCCGGGGGTCTGGGGCAGCCGGGCGTACTCCTCCGGAAGGATGATGCTGGTGCCCTCGGCGGTGGATCCGGGCTTGAGCACCAGGATGTTGGCCCGCGAGCCGCTGGACGACAGCGAGGCCCGGATGCCCTCGGCAAACGACAGCAGCACCGCCAGCACGAAGACCACCACGGTGACCACGGTGAAGGTCAGGGCGGTGCTGAGCTTCCGCACGAACAGGTTGCGCCAGTTGTAGCTGATCGGCAGGGCCATGGCCCCTGTCCTCCGGGGTCTACTCCAGGTTCCGCAGGGCGGTGACCACGTTCATTCTGGCCGCCAGCCAGGCCGGCCAGAGGGCCGCCAGCACACTGATCCCCGCGGCGATGAGCATGGCCTTGCCGCAGGTGGCCGCCCGGACGTCCAGCTGCTGGATCAGGGGCACGGTGAAGTCGCGCAGCGGCGTGTGGTTGAAGGCCAGGTAGGGTCCCAGGGCCCCCAGCAGTCCGCCGACGGTGCAGAGAAACAGGCTCTCGGCCTGAATGATCGCCGAGATCAGCGTTCCGCGGAAGCCCATCGCCTTGAGCGTGGCTAGCTCGTTGAGCCGGTCGCGGAAGTTCATGCTCATGGTGTTGGCCGCGGCCATGACCGCCACGAAGACGGTCACCGCCGCCAGGATGGTCAGGTTGCGCGGCAGGTTGAACTGCTGGGTGATGAACTCGTTCATGAAGGCCTTCTCGTCCTGAGTCCTGGTTTCGTCGGGGGTGTTGGCGAACAGGGAGTCGATCGCGGCGCGGAAATGCTCCAGGTCGGCCTGAGAGGCGCACTTGATGAAGTAGAAGCCCACGCGTTCCTCCTCCCAGCCGGCCTGCCTGCGGGCCTCGACGAGGTACTGGCGGTGGAACCAGAGCGTCAAAGGATCTTCGGCCCGGGGAGCAGTGGAAATGACCCGGAACTCCATGGGCTGGTAGGGCGGCAGCGAGGGGTTGATGGTGATCCGGTCGCCGACGCTCCAGCCGAACTGGCGGGCGGCGGCGGGCCCGACGATGATCGCCCGGCGGTCGCGGTTCCACTCGGCGATCTCCCCGGGGGTCAGCCGGTACTCCGGGAAGGTCTGGATGAAGGTGTCGTGGTCGGCGCCCAGCGCGGACAGGGGCCTTGGGTCGCCTTCAATCTTGCCGCCGATCCAGTCGATGCCGCAGACCGACAGCAGCCGGGTGCGGGTCGGGTCGAGCGACTCGATCTTCGCCCGGTAGCCCGCCGGCAAGGGGTTGATGATCGAGGCGCGGTGGGTCACGGCCAGGCGGAGCTGCCGGGCGGAGTTGTCCAGGAAGCGGTTGACGCCGTCGACCACCGACATGCTCAGCACGTAGATGGTGATCGGCAGGGCCACGGCGGCGCAGGTCAGCAGGGCCCGCATCGGGTTGCGGGTCAGGTTCCGGTAGAGGTAGGCCAGTCTCAACATGCCGCTGTTCCTCCGCGCCCCGGCCGGCGCTCAGGCCTCCCGCAGCCCCGCGATCGCCGGAAGACGCGCCGCGCGGCGGGCGGGAAGCAGCGCCCCGGCGGCCCCCACCAGCACCACGCAGGCCAGGGCCTCGGCCGCGGTCCGCGGATTCAGCACGATCTCGAAGGCCATGGAGGTGAACGTCGTCGCCCCGAACATGTCCTTGGTATTCCCGGCCAGCCCCAGCCAGGCGGCGCAGGCGGCGCAGCCGAGGAGCCCGCCGATCAGGGCGAGTATGGCCGCCTCCAGCACGAAGCCGGCCAGGATCCGGCCGGGCCCGAATCCGATGGTCCGCAGCATGGCGATCTCGCGCGTTCGACCGGCCACCGAGGCGTACATCGTGTTGGCGATCGACAGCACCGCCGCCACCGCCATGAGGCCGACGAGCACGCCGGCCACCGCCAGGTACACGCGGATCAGCATGGCCTGCTCGCGCCAGTAGTCGGCCTCGGTCGAGGCGTTCAGCTGCACGGCCGGCCCCTCGATCCGGGCGATCACCGACCGCGGGTCGGCGCCGGGCGCGATCCGCAGGGAGGCCGAGGAATACAGCGTGCGGTTGTAGGCGTTCATCAGCGACGGCAGGTAGCCCCAGATTTCGCTTTCCATCGGGCCGCCGTCGGCCGAGAAGGTGCCGACGACAACGTATCCGCGGTCCTGGCCGAAGCCGAGGTTGACCGTGTCTCCCACCTGGAGGCCGGCGAACTGGCGGGCCGCGGTCCGTCCGACGATCACCTCGCGCCCGCCCGGGGCGAAGCATCTGCCCTCCAGGCGGACGTTGCGGTGCACCGCGAAGGCGATCTCGGTGACGCCGCGCACCGCCACGTTGGCGGCGGTCCGGCCCCCGTCGGCCAGCCGGGGCAGCTGGACCTGCACGATCATCTCCGGGCTGATCAGCGCCCGGCCGGTCTGTGGATCGGTCTCCAGGCCCTCGACCTGGGTCAGCAGGTTCATGTCCTCGGCGCGGATGGCGCTGTTGCTTTCGGCGGTGGCCCCGCGCTTGAGCACGATGATCTTCCGTGCGTCGGAGGCCACGGCCAGCGAGGTCCGCAGCGCGGCGGCGAAGCTCAGCATCCACGCCAGCACGGCCGTCACCGCCGCGACCACCAGCACGGTCAGCAGCGTGGTGCTCCGGCGGACGAACAGGTTGCGCCAGTGATAGGTCAGGGGCAGACCCATGCTCCATGATCCTCAGGGGCCCGTCGCTCCGGTCATCCCGGGGTCCGCAGAGCATCCAC
>CAZSYS010000397.1:0-3797 GCA_964611365.1 uncultured Planctomycetales bacterium | reverse complement strand
G
The DNA here is from genome assembly GCA_964611365.1 of uncultured Planctomycetales bacterium. Classification (GTDB taxonomy): domain Bacteria; phylum Planctomycetota; class Phycisphaerae; order UBA1845; family PWPN01; genus CALLOB01. Next base: position 3,796 of record CAZSYS010000397.1, on the reverse strand, counting down.
CCGCAACGTGGTGGTGGCCGCCGGCGCACTGGTGTGCGCCCACTGCCAGATCGGCGACTCGGTGATCCTCAACACCGGATGCATCGTCGATCACGAATCGATGATCGGAACCGCCTCGCATATCTGCCCCGGCGCCAAGCTCGCCGGCCGCGTCACGGTGGAGTCGGGGGCCTTCATCGGCATCGGGGCCACGGTCCTGCAGGGACTGCGGATCGGCTGCGAGGCCGTGATCGGGGCCGGAGCGGTCGTGGTGCAGGACGTCGAGGCCCTGACCACGGTGGTCGGCGTTCCGGCCCGCGTGCTGCGATCCTCCCCGGACTACGAGGAGTTCGCCGAGATGATGGTGCCGCCGGCACTGCGCGAGGTGCTCTCCGCCCGCTCCCGCTGAGGGACGGCGGCCGGCGACTCCCGTTCCCTCACGTCCTTCTCCCGCGCCTGGCGGGCACATCCGGACGTCGCCGCAGTGCATCGGGTGGCCGAAGCCCTTCTCCCGCGTCCGGCGGACGCATCCACGGGGTGTGTTCCGCCGGTTGAGTCCCTCGTGCCCCGGCCCGATATCGCCGGCCGGTCCGCCGGCCGCGGCGCGGGTCCTGAAAAAACGTCCGGAGGCGGACCGCAACGGATGCTCCCGGCGGATCGAGAAAAACTGTCGTGTTTCTGCGGCTTTTGTTTGCCCGGCGGGAGATTGTTTTTTATGTTCCTGCTGCGGCTCGACGATCTGTGAAGCAGACGTCGATCCGGCTGTTCAAGTGCGGCCCGCGGCGAGGGTTACACCAGCCGCGCGGCCCGCCGGGGCCCGACCGGGGCCGACCAGGCCCGGCCGACGCCTCACGGGGGAACACGACCAGCCGAGGACCGGCGCGCGGACGCGCCGGATGATCCGAGACGACGTCGGACGGGAGTCCGGCAGGTATGCCGCGCCGGCCGCGAGGGAAAGCGGCCGTCGGGTGATTTCGGCCCGTCGGTGAGACGGGAGCCAGGAAAGGAGAATTCCATGCGGGGTATCGTCACCAGGTTCATTCAGAGCGAAGATGGCCCGACCGCGACCGAGTACGCGGTCATGCTGGCGTTGATCATCATCGTGGCCCTGACGGCCATCACGACCCTGGGCCAGAAGGTCAGCTCGATCTTCACCAACGTGGAGAGCTCGCTGCCTGACGGCACCGGCTGATCGGCCTGACGGCACGGCCATCGCGTCACAGTCACCACGCGTGGGCGCCCGTCCGGCAACGGCGGGCGCCCACGTCCGCTTGTGAGAGGAAAACCGGTCTTCGCTGAGCGGGGCACACGACACGGAGTCCGGGGGGTAACCGAATGAGCACGGGAGCGATCAAACGATGTCGCAGGCGTATTGGCTCACCATTTGTGCGCTGATGATTCCCGGAATCCTGTACGCTTCCTGGATCGACTACAAGGAGCGCCGCGTGCCGAACTGGCTCAACGCGGCCATTGCGGCCTCGGGCTTCATGGCCCAGGGCTATTTCCACGGGCTCGACGGCCTGGCCGCCGGGTTCCTGGGCCTGCTGGTGGGGTTCGCGACGCTGATCGTGCCGTGGCTGATGCACGGCATGGGCGCCGGGGACGTCAAGCTGATGATGGCCATCGGGGTGTGGCTGGGTCCGTGGCTGACGTTCGTCTCCTTCTGTGCCGGGGCGGTCGTCGGCGGCGTCATCGCGGTGGCGATGATCCTCGCCACCGGCCGGCTGTGGCATGCCTGGGCCAATCTGGCGACCATTGCCGAGAAGGTGTCGCACCGCTCCACCATCTTCAGCGAGTTCGGGTCCGCCAGGAGCTTTGGAAACACCTCGCAGCTGCTGCCCTACGGCGTGCCGCTGACCATCGGAACGCTGATGGTGTGCTTCGGGCAGCCGCTGCTGGGAGGCTGATCGTCCAAGGGGGGTGTGTCATGTGCGGGAGAGTCGGAGTGCCGGGGGGACCGCGACGCAGGCGCTTCGGCCGCCGCGGAGCCGCGACGGTCGAGCTGGCGGTGGTGACGCCCATCCTGCTGGCCATGGTGGGGGGGATCATCGAGTACGGGTACGTGTTCATGGCCCAGTCGGTCCTGACCAACGCGACCCGCGAGGCCTGCCGCGTGGCCACGCTGCCGGGCAGCGAAACGACCGACGTGGAGGCCCGCTTCGCCGAGGCGGTGGCCGTCCTGGGCCTGACCGACCTGGACTATGACCTGGACATCGTGGAGACCGAGGGAACCAACCCGTCGGTGACCGTCCAGGTGCGGGTGCCGTGGAGCAAGGTGTCGCTGACCGGCGGCATGCCGGTGGCGATGCTCAACATTTTTGCGCCGTGCGGCGGACAGGGCACCTCGCGCAGTTCGGACATGTTCGCCTCCAGCACGATGCGCAAGGAGCTGTCGACGTAAGCGCGGCCCGCGGGGGCCGCCGCCGGCCGGGACGCCGGCTCGGGTGAAAGACGCGGGCCCGGGGGCCCGCGGAAAGGGTATGCGACAGGGGCACGATGGCTTGGGGCCCCTCGACGAACGGCTGCGGCGGCCGGACGCCCGCGCGGCGGACCGGCCCCTGCGGCTCGAGGAGCATGCGATGAAAGGTCGAGCGATCATTCCGCTGGTGGTCGGGCTGGGCATCGGTCTGGTGGCCGTCCGCTACTTCGTGAACGTTCTCCAGAAGGCCAAGGGAGCCACCACCAACGACACCGTCGCCGTGGTGGTCGCCAATGCCGACATCGGGGCCACGGTGGAGATCAAGTCCGCCATGGTCGAGGCCCGGCAGGTCGCCCGGGCGCTGGCGCCCAGCATGGCCTTCTCCAATGCCGAAGAGGTGGTCGGGCGGGTCGCCGCGACCGCCATCCCCAAAGGCATGGCTCTGTCGCCGGCGCTGCTGGCCCCCAAGGGCACGCCGCCGGGCATGGTCGTGCGGATCCCCGACGGCTATCGGGCGGTGGCCGTCAACATCGACGAGTCCGCCGGCGTGGCCGGATGGGTCAAGTCCGGCAGCCGCGTCGACGTGGTGGTCATGCTCTCCGTCCGCCGCGGAAGCCGGACCGAGAATGTCAGCAAGATGGTCCTGCAGAACGTGGAGGTCCTGGCCGTGGGGCAGGACCTGGGCACCAGTGCCGACACCTCGGCCAGCCTGGCCAAGTCCGTGACCCTGCTGGTCGAGCCCAAGGACGTGCCCAAGCTCCACCTGGCCGCGACCCGGGGCAAGATCCGCCTGGCCATGCGCGGCCAGCACGACGTCACCGGCCAGCAGGTGGACCTGACGACCGATAACGATCTGCTCAGCAACGCCCCCCGGCAGGGCGCCGGGGCCGGTTTGAGCCTGCTGAGCCGTTTGTTCGCCCCGAAGCCCAAGGTCGAGGATTCCCAGACCGATAAAGACCGACAGGCCCAGGCCGCGCTGCTGGCGCAGGCCGCGGCGGCGCGCCGGGAGCCGTGGTCCGTCGAGGTGCTGAAGGGATCGCGCAAGCCCGAGAGCGTCTGGTTCGAGGACAACCGCAGGGAGGCCCGGCGGATCGAGGCGCCCGAGCAGGGACCCGGCACCCCGGCCCCGGCGGTGCAGATGCCCGCGCCGGCACCGCCTTCGGCGCCCCCGTCGGGTGCTTCCGGCGCCGGGGCCGACCGACAAGTGATTGAATCCGACGGCGGCGAGGATGCCGCCCCGGCTGGTCCGGAATGAATGGAGTCTTCAGGAATGATCCACTGCACGGACGAACAGCGTGAACATCGTTCAGGGATGAACCAGGCCGCCTGCGGCCGCGGGGCGACGCCCGAGAGGCGCCGCTCCTGGGGCTTTGTCGGCCTCGCCGCGCTGCTGATGGT
>CAZSYS010000396.1:2153-3835 GCA_964611365.1 uncultured Planctomycetales bacterium | reverse complement strand
CGTCCAGGCAGCTGGTCAGCACCGGACGCCCGCCGCCCTGCCGCCGCGAGTGAAGGTTCTTGGTGTAACGCTCCTTCGCCGGGGCCATCAGCGCGTTGGAGGCCTCCAGGATCGGCCCGGTCGAGCGGTAGTTCTCCTCCAGCGTCACGATCCGGGTGCCCTCGAAGCGCGAGGGAAAGTCCAGAATGTTCCGCACCGTGGCCGCCCGGAACGAGTAGATCGACTGGGCGTCGTCGCCCACGACCATGATGCTGCGGTTCCGCTGCCGCATCCCGACCAGGATGTCGGCCTGGATCGGATTGGTGTCCTGGTACTCGTCCACCAGGATGTGGTCGAAGCTGTCGTCCAGCAGCGGCCCGACGTCGGCGGTCGCGGTCAACGCCCGCCAGTGCAGGAGCAGATCGTCGTAGTCCAGCACGTTCGTCTGCCGCTTGCGCTCCACATACGCGTCCAGCAGCTTCCGGATGCCGTCGATGTCTTCCAGGCACCACGGAAAGTGCCGCTGAATCACCTCCCGCAGCTTGCGGCCGGCGTTGACCGTCAGCGAGTAGATCCGGATCAGCGTGGCCTTCTGCGGGAAACGCTTCTTGTTCCGGGCCAGGCCCAGCTCGTTGCGCAGCAGGTTGAGCATGTCGGCCGAGTCGCCCTGGTCCATGACCGTGAAGTCGCTGGCCAGCCCCAGGGCCTGACCGTAGACCCGCAGCAGGCGGTTGGCCACCGCGTGAAACGTGCCCCCCCAGACCCTCGCCGGTCCGCCGAGGCGGACCAGCCGCGCCGCCCGCTCGACCATCTCGGCTGCCGCCCGGCGGGTAAACGTCAGCAGCAGGATCCGGCCGGGATCAACCCCTCCGTCGATCAGGTGGGCGACGCGGCTGGCCAGGGTACGCGTCTTGCCGGTGCCCGCGCCGGCGATGACCAGCAGCGGTCCCGTGCCGTGGGTCACGGCCTCCATCTGGGCGCTGTTCAGCCCCTCCAGCCACGGCGCGGTCAAGGTCGTCGCCTCCAGTCGCCGCATCCGGCCTCCGCCTGCCGGGCACGGGCAACTCAGCATACCCCAACGCTCCAACGGGTCCTACGACCCCGGATCCGGCCTGAGCCGGTCACTCCCCGGACCCGCCGGTGCATCGGCAGGGTTGCGCGACTATAATAACCGGCGATGCTCCCCGATACGGTCTGGGCGGTCCTCCTGGCGCTGGTCATCCTGTGCGTCCCGGTCGCGGTGCTGATGCCGCGACGCGGGCTGCTGGCCTGGACGCGCCGCTTCCGCGAGGCCCGCAGACGCGCCCTGGCCGAGGACGCCCTCAAGCACCTGCACACCGCCGAGTGGAGCGGAAGACCGGCTACCGTCGAGGAACTGGCCGGCGCCCTGGGCCTGTCCCACGACGCCGCGGTCCGCCTGGTGCTCCGCATCCAGGAGGCCGGGTGGGTCCAGTCGGTCATCCCCCGCGTCCAGCTGACCCCGGCCGGCGAACGCGTCGCCCTGCAGATCATCCGGGCCCACCGCCTCTGGGAACAGTATCTGGTGCACGAGGCCCGCATGCCGCTGCCGTCGGTCCACGCCGCCGCCCATCGCCTCGAACACTGGAGCTCCCCCGAGGCCCTGGACGCCCTCGAGGCCGCCATGGGACACCCGGCGGTCGATCCCCACGGCGATCCCATCCCCAACGCCCGCGGCGAGATGC
>CAZSYS010000396.1:0-2143 GCA_964611365.1 uncultured Planctomycetales bacterium | reverse complement strand
GGTCGTCCATGTGGAGGACGAGCCGGCCGCCGTCTTCGCCCAGCTGGTCGCCGCCGGGGTGCGGCCCGGCAGGCTTCTGCGGGTCATCACCGCCGATGAGCGCCGACTCATTCTCTCCGACGGCCAGGACACCATCCCGCTGGCGCCGGTGGTGGCGGCCAACATCTTCGTGGACGCCGCGCCCGAGGAGCTCGCCTCCACCCGGCTGCGGCGCCTCAGCGACCTGGCTTCCGGCGAACAGGCCGTCGTGAGCACCATCGAGCCGGCCCTGCAGGGCTTCACCCGCCGGCGGCTGCTGGACCTGGGACTGACGCCCGGGGCGGTCGTCATCCGCGAGACCGCCAGCCTCTTCGGTGATCCCGTGGCCTACCGCGTGCGCGGCTCGCTGATCGCCCTGCGCCGCGAGCAGGCCCGGCACGTGATCATCGCCGATCCTCCCGGAAAGGAGGCGGCGTGAACCCGGCACAGGCCCCGACCGAGGCACGAGACGACCAGGCCCTGCGGCGCATGGGACTCGACCTGGCGCGGTGGGACCATGTCGTCGCGCTGGCCGGCAACCCCAACACCGGCAAGAGCACCGTGTTCAACGCCCTGACCGGCCTGAAGCAGCACACCGGCAACTGGCCGGGCAAGACCGTCTCCCGCGCCGAGGGCGGCTACCGCTACCAGGGCAGGTCCTACAAGCTGGTCGATCTGCCGGGCACCTACTCGCTTTTGTCGGCCTCCCAGGACGAGGAGATCGCACGCGATTTCATCCTCTTCGGACAGCCCGACTGCACCGTGGTGGTCACCGACGCCACCGTGCTGGAGCGCAATCTCAACCTCACCCTGCAGGTGCTGGAAATCAGCGACCGCGTGGTGGTCTGCGTCAACCTGCTGGACGAGGCCCGCCGCAAGGGCATCGTCGTGGACATCGAGATGCTCGCCCACGACCTGGGCGTGCCCGTGGTGCCCACCACCGCCCGCACCGGCGAAGGCCTGCCGGAGCTCATCGCCACCGTCGCCGGCGTCATCGAAGGCCGCATCGTCACCCGCCCCCACCGGATCGCCGGCAGCGGCACGTTCGGCGAGGCGGTCGCCGAACTGGTCGGCCTCATCGAGCAGGCCGTGCCGGGGCTGCCCAACGCCCGGTGGGTGGCGATGCGGCTGCTGGACGGCGACCACCGCGTCCGTCGGGCCCTGCTGGACGGCGAACTGGCCACCATCGCCGCCCGCCAGCAGGAGGCGGTGCGACGTTCCAGCCGCAAGATGGCTCTGGAGGGCAATCAGTGAACGCCCCGCCGACCGAAAACCCCGCCGCCCGAACCCTGCTGGACCGCGCCGACGCCCTCCAGCGGTCGCTGGCCGGCAACTTCCGCGACCGGCTGGTCGAGGCGGTTTATGCCGACGCCCACCGCATCGCCCGCCGATGCGTCCGCCAGTCGGAAAGCCGCGGCCCGGACATCGACCGCCTGCTGGACCGCTACCTGACCTCCCCGTGGCTGGGCCTGCCGATCATGCTGGCCATGCTGGCGGTGGTCTTCTGGCTCACCATCGCCGGGGCCAACGTGCCCAGCGCCCTGTTGGCTCAAGGGCTGTTCTGGGTCGAAGACCGGGCCGCCGGGACCTTCGAGGCGCTCGGCAGCCCCTGGTGGCTGACCGGCTTCCTGTGGCACGGCGTCTATCGCGGGCTGGCCTGGGTGGTCAGCGTGATGCTGCCGCCGATGGCCATCTTCTTCCCCTGCTTCACCATCCTGGAGGACCTGGGCTACCTGCCCCGCGTGGCCTTCAACACCGACTGGCTGTTCCGCAAGGCCGGTGCCCACGGCAAACAGTCCCTCACCATGGCCATGGGCTTCGGCTGCAACGCCGCCGGCGTGATCGCCTGCCGGGTGATCGACTCCCCGCGCGAACGGCTCATCGCCATCCTGACCAACAACTTCGTGCCCTGCAACGGCCGGTTTCCCACGCTGATCATGCTGGCCACGGTCTTCGTGGCCGCCGACTTCCCCGCGTCCGTGGCCTCGGCGGTCGCGGCCGGCACCGTGCTGACCGTGGTGGTCATCGGGGCCCTGTTCACCCTGGCGATTTCCGCGCTGCTGTCGCGCACCCTCCTGCGGGGCGAGGCCTCGGCCTTCACCCTGGAGCTGCCCCCCTACCGCCG
>CAZSYS010000395.1:0-3866 GCA_964611365.1 uncultured Planctomycetales bacterium | reverse complement strand
GCCGCCGGTCTGCGGCGGCCGACCCTCGCGGGACGCATACCCGTCCGTGCACCCCCGGCCGCGGTCACTGGATCAGAATGACCGGCCGCTTTCCGCCCAGGGCCCGGAAGATGCTTTCCAGCTGGGCCCGGTAGGTGTCGATCGATCCCTCGGCGTGGAACCACTCGCCCTTGCCCGTCTGGGCGACGGTCTGCATCAGTTCCTGGTCGGCCGAGTAGCCCACGCTGACCGTATGGATCTGGATTCCCAGGGCGGCGGCATCCAGCGCGGCCTGCTCGGTATCGATCCGGGCCTGGGCCTCGTCGTACGTCGGGTTGGCGCGCGTCTGGTTGGCGTTGCCGTCGGTCAGCAGAATCATGACCTTGGCGGCCTCGCGCCGCGCGCCGTGGTCGTAGGCCAGGAGGACCTCCCGGCCCTCGTCGATGCCCTGGGCGATGTTGGTGTAGCTGGTCCACATGCCCGCCTGCAGCGTGTCGACCTTCTCGCGGACGGCGTCGTAGTCCTCCACCAGCCAGGACATGTTCGCCGGCTTGTCCGCGGGCCCGTACCCGTACGTCCCGTAGCTGGCCAGCCCGACCCGGTCATCTCCGTCGAGTTCCTCGATGACCTCCATGCACAGCTTGGCGGCGTCGGCGACCGCGCCCATCGGCTGGGTCGGAGCCCCCGCGAAGCCCGGGGAGGCGCTGTTGCCGACCTTCTTTTCCTGGAGGTAGTCGATCCAGGTCTTCAGGCCGAAGCGGTATCGCAGGCCGGAATCGCCGTAGTAGCCGCTGTCGGGGTCGTACCGGCACATGCCCGAGCCGCTGTTGATCACGTAGTCGATGAAGTTGTCCCAGCTGCCCCCGACCTTCTTGGAGAAGGTGCCGGGGTTGCTGGCGGCCGACGGGTAGGGGACCAGCGTCTCGAGCTCGCCGGCGTCGATCTTGTCATCGCCGTTGCCGCCGGCCTGCCCGCCGGTCTTGCCGCTCTTCCAGCGGTCCAGCCCCAGGGCGACCCGCACCCGGCGACGGTAGGTCGCCGTGTCGCTGTCGTAGGACGAGCTGTTGATCGCGTTCATCTCCGAGGAGTTGTACTGCCCGTAGCCCTTCTGGAGCAGCGTCTGGCTGACGAAGTCCGAGGTCAGCGACCAGGCCGAGCCCTTCTTGAGCCGCTGGAGCCCGGGGTCGGCGGCGAAGTCCCAGCCCGGGCCGGTGGTGGCCGTGCCCCAGGTGTTCATGTTGCCCAGGAGCGGTCCCGGCGACAGGTTGTACTGCGCCGAGGTGTCCACGCCGCCGCCGGCCTTGGTGGCCACGGTCATGTCCTTGAGCGACGCGTTGGGCACCGAGAAGCTGAACCGCTCCGTCTCCGCGCCGCCTTCGCCCAGGGCGGTCTCGTCGAACTTCAGGCCCGACACCCCGGTCGTCGGATCCAGCCCAAACGAAACCGGGTACCCGCCCTCGCTGGTCGCGGTGGCCTCGGCCAGGGCCTGGGCCTCGGCGGGCAGGCCGAAGGTCACGTGGCTCAGCGACGGGGTGCCCCCGTCGCCGTCGCTGCTGAGATCCACGGTGATCGTGGAGGTGCCGTCGCCGTTGTCCGTCACCGAGACGCTGGAAGTGAAGCCCAGCGAATCCGTCTTGGGCGACAGGGCCAGGTCCTGGTCCTTGAGGTGCTCCCAGACCTCGTAGTTGTCGATCTCGGTCGCCTTGTAGGACCGCAGCGAGCTGTCGTCGTTGTGCGAGGCCGAGAGGTCCAGCACGAAGACGATGTCGCGGGGCACCAGCACGGCGGTGGCCTGGGCGGCGATGTCGGTGCTGGAGATGCCGAAAATGTTGGCGAAGAACAGCGGCACCGCCCCGCTGGGCGAGCCCTCCGTCCTCCGGGCCCGGACGCGGACCGCGTTGGGGAAGGTTTCCGTTTCCGTGAACTCATACTTCCCGGTGGCCGCGTTGATCGTGGCCCGCCCGAAAACCACGTCGGAGGTGTCGAGCTGCACCCCCGCCGTCAGCACGGTGTTGGACCCGGCGAACTCGGCGGCCAGTTCGCGGGCCGTGGCCAGGGGATTCCCCTGGCTGTAATCCCCCAGGGCCGAGGCCGCGGCCAGGGCGGCGGCGTCCGCCGCCCGCTGCAGCTCGGTGCGGGCGTTGTACATCATGCTGACGTCGATGGCCAACGCCGAGAACCCCATCAGAGCCGTCATCGCGATCGCCACCTGGACGACGACCGCCCCGCGCCGCCGGGCGCGCCGCGCGCCGGCTTCCACTCGACGCCTCTTTCGGACCTGCATGTGCTTACTCATTTCACCCTCCGGTTCTCTCCCGAGATCCTCTCTGCCCGGATGGCTCTCCGAACCACCCATTCCTGCACGTTTTCGCATACCGTCCGCCCGCCCCGTCTCCGCCGGCACGGGATCTCATCTCCCTCGACCCCTCCTACTGCGCCGTCTCCCAGGCCTCGGCCGGCCCCCATTCGCCGTGGAGCGACATCTGCTCCGGCGAGCAGCTGAACTTCCGGTAGCGCGGGGCGGTCTCGGTCACCAGGGCGTCGCCCGCGGCGTCGTCGGCCCGGGGTTTGCCCTCCAGTTTGCCCAGCCCGAACAGCTCCATGTCATCCGGCTCGGTCATGAACTCGCCCGGCACGCTGGGCACCTGGTCGGGGTGCATGGCGCTGACCAGTTCGGGGGTGACCAGCACCACCAGTTCGGTCGTCGACCGCTGGTAGCTCGTCGAATTGAACAACGCCCCCAGCACGGGCACGTCGCCCAGGCCCGGGATCCGCTGCACCTGGGCCCGGACCTGTTCGCTGAGCAGGCCGGCGATGGCGATGGTGCTGCCGCTGGCCAGCTCAATGGTGGTCGAGGCCGAACGCGAGCGCAGACCGGGCACGCCGTTGAACTGCACGCTGAAGTCCGGCTCGCTGACTTCCGGCATGACCGTCAGGCGGACCATCTGCCGCCCGATGACCGTCGGCCGGAACCGCAGCTGGATGCCGAACGGGCGGAACTGCACCGCCGGGGTCCCGGTCTGCTGCGGCACCGGGTAGGGGATCTCGCCGCCGACCAGGAAGCTGGCCTCCTGCCCGTTGAGGGCCACGAGGTTCGGCTCGGCCAGCACCCGCAGCAGCCCGTCGGTGCGCAGGGCCAGCAGGAACAGCTGCATCTGCACCCGCGGGAAGCCCAGGCTCAGCGTCGGGGTCGTTGACAGCGGCAGGCCGTTGGTCCGGTCGGTCGCGAAGATCATGCCGTTGGGCGTCAGGATATCCTGCTGGCGGGCCGCCCCGATGTTCACCGGGTTGATGCCGCCGATCTGCGTCACCGCGAACATGTCCCGCACGTTGTCGCCGGCGATCCAGCCGTTGACGCCCAGCTGCCGGGCGCTCTGCTTGTTGACCTCCGCCACCGTGCAGCGGAGCAGCACCTGCTGCTCGCCGGCGATCTTGAGCTGGTTCTGCACCCGGGAGGACACCGACTGCACCAGCTGCATGACGTGCTCGGCGGCGTCCACGTCCGGAACCACCCCGCTGACCACGATGGTGTCGCGCACCGCGCGGACCTGGACCTGCGAGCCCGGGGCCAGTTCCTCGATGGCCTGACGGACCGCGGTCAGGTCGGCCTCGACCACGACCTCGAAGACCACCTGGTTGTCGGCCTGGTCCCAGAGCACCAGCTCGGTGGTGCCGACCGCGTTCCCGACGACCAGCACCTGCCGGGGCGAGAGCACGGTGACGTCGGCGATCTTGGGATCGGCGACCGAGGCCCGCTTGATCGCCTCGCTGACGTTGACCAGCGAGCCGCGCCCGATCGACAGCACGATCCGCTCGGCCGAGATGTCGGTCATCCGCTGGACCTCGACCTTCATAGGGGCCAGCCCTCCGGCCGCCGGCGGAGATTC
>CAZSYS010000394.1:0-3873 GCA_964611365.1 uncultured Planctomycetales bacterium | reverse complement strand
CAAGCCTGGGCTGGAGGGACTAGAGGGCTCTGCTGACCAGGTGGGTAACCACTCCCTGGATGGACAGCTCGGAGGGACCCGCGATCACCTGGGCGGCGGCATCGGGATGGTCGGGGCGCAGGACGACCACCGCCTGGCCGTCGCGTTGCTCGAGGAACACCCGGGCCAGCAGCGGCCGACCGCCGATCAGGCAGGCACAGATGCGGCCGAGGACATGTTCCGGGCGGGCGGACCTGCGGTATTCGACCAGCACGATGTCGCCGGGTTTGAGCGTCGGCTCCATGGAGTCCAGCGTCAGTCGAAGGCAGTAGCGATTGGCGGCATAGAGATGCCGCAGCACGGGAAAGGACTCGCCGGCCGCGGGGTCGGGCGGCTGGAGCGGAATGTCATCGACCAGCGGAAGGTGTCGTGTTTCCAGCGGCTGGGGGGCATCGTGGTCCGGGCCTTCGCCGACAAGCACGGCCACGGGCAGATCCAGGGCCGTGGCGATGGCCCTGGCGGTGGAAGCGGAAGGACGGCGGCGGCCGCGTTCGACCTCGCTGAGAAAACCCTGGTTGAGGCCGGCCCGGCGGGCGAGTTCGGATTGGGTCAGCTCGGCCTGGAGGCGGTAGAAACGGACACGTCGGCCCAGATGGCCGCTGAAGACCGGCGGCACGGCTCCTGAATCGGCCATGTCGATACTATGCGACCCAGCCGGCGGCAGCGTCAAGCCGGCCGGTGACGGCAGGCCTCCAGACGGCTGGTTTGCGGGGAAACGGCGAAGCGGCGGCCACTGGGGCCTGCGGAGGGCTATCCGGCCCCCATGGCCTGGATGCGTTCGCGGACCGTGCCGATGGCGGTGACGCGCAGGCCGAAGTTCTCGCCGACCTTGACGGCCTGGCCGCTCCCGATGCACTTGTTGTTGATCATCAGGTCCAGTTCGCTGTCGGCGGGCTTTTCGAACTCGATGATGCTGCCGGTGGTGATGCCGAGGATCTCGGACATGGGCATCGTCCGCTGGGCCAGCCGGACGATGACCGGCACCGCCAGTCGCAGGATGCGGCCCGGGTCGCCGGGGGGTGCCGGCGGCGGGGGCTTGCGTATCGCGCTGGGCAGCTTGGGATCGGGGGCCCGGGCGTACCCGCCGGCGGGCGCGGTCGGAGCCTCCGGGGCACCGGCCGGCACAGTGGCCGCAGTCCCGGCGGAGGGCCTGGTTTCAGCCCTTCGGGCGGGCGGCTCGACGGGCAGATCGGGGACGCCGGAGGCGGCGATATGCTGCACGGCCTCGTCGGCCAGGGCGCTGACCTCGGCCAGCAGGGCGTCGATATCCTCCTGCGATTCCGGCATGCGCGCGGATCCCTCGGGACGGGCGGCGCGCACGCACAACCGCGCGGCGCAGACCGTCGCCTGACTCATTATCGGCCGAACGGCGGGGCGACTTGATCGCCGGGCGGGGCCTGCCCGCAGCGCGGCGGATGGCCGGGGAAGCTTTTCCCCCAGGGCCGGCGGCGGAGGAGGCGCGGCCGCGGTGATGGTGCAACCGGCCTGCCGGGGGACTACAATAGGCGGCATGAAGATTCGAGCGATCAAGGCTCATCTGCAGGCGCCGGTGCTGGCCGAGGGTGCCAAGGGTGCCCGCATGCGGGTGCTGATCGGCCCGGAGGACGGGGCGGCGAACTTCCACATGCGCCACTTCGAGGTCGAGCCCAACGGCTGCACGCCGCGGCACAGCCACGATTACGAGCACGAGGTGCTGGTGCTTCGCGGCTCGGGCACGGCCCACAGCCCGGAGGGAGATCGTCCCTTCAAGGCCGGGGACGTCATCTATGTTCCACCCGGTGAACGTCACCAGTTCTGCAACACCGGCTCGGAGCCCTGCGAGTTCATCTGCCTGATTCCCGCGCCGCGCGACTGCGGTTGCGGACCGTAAGCGCGTCCCCGGGAGATGAAGCCCTGCGGATCTCGCGCCTTCGCCGGGCTGCAGGCCACGGCCGCAGGCGGCTTGAATCGTCCTGCGGCGAAGGCTAGCATCGGATGGAAGGAGCTCCCGCGACCGGGCCGCCGGGCGATGCGATCGTGCGAGGCGCCGAGGATGCGGCCGACGCCGGGAGGCAGGCGATCCGCGGATGTTCACGGGCATCATCAAGGCGGTCGGCGTGGTGCGATCGGTGCAGACGGCGCCGGGCGGCGTCCGGCTGGTCGTGGAGGCTCCGGGTCAGGCCCGTCCCGTCGCCCGGGGATCGAGCATCGCGGTCGACGGCGCCTGCCTGACAGTGGTCGAATCCGACGCGCGGCTGATTTCCTTTGACGTGGTTGGCGAGACGCTGCGGTCCAGCACGCTGGGGTCTTTTCGTCCCGGGCGGAGGGTGAATCTCGAGCCGAGCCTGCGCCTGGGCGATCCGATGGACGGCCACCAGGTTCAGGGCCACGTCGAGGGCGTGGGGCACGTGCGGCGGGTGCGCACCGACGGGGGAAGGTGGGAGGTCACCATCTCGGCCGATCGGGCTTTGATGCCGGCGATCATTCCGAAGGGCTCGGTGGCCGTCGACGGGGTGTCGCTGACCATCGCCGAGGCGGGGGCGGATGATTTCACGGTGGCGTTGATTCCCACCACGCGGGCCGACACGACCCTGGGCGGGCTGGAGGCCGGCAGGCGGGTCAATCTCGAGACGGACATTCTGGTCCGCACCGTGCTGGCGGCGCTGGGCCGCTGCCCGGCGGCCGGCGGCCGTCCGGCGGCGGACGCGGGCCTTCCGGGCATCGAGGTGCTTCAGGAGAACGGCTGGTGAGCACGTCCGGGGACAAGGCGCCGGCCATGCCTCTGCCGCCCCCGGCCCAGCGGCCGCTGATCGCCGTGACCATGGGCGACCCGGCCGGCATCGGGGCGGAGGTGACGGTCAAGGCCCTGGCCGACCCGGAGATCCGGTCGCTGGGGCGTTTCATCATCTACGGGCTGAACGAGGCGATCGAGTACGCCGCGGACCGGGCGGGGATCAACCCCTACTGGTTTCGGCTGCCGCACGACACCGTCACCCGCATCGAGAGCGGCGTGCTGGTGGCCGACTTCGATGAGTTCGGCGTCTATGATCCGGCGGTGCGGCGCCCGACCGCCGAGGGCGGCACGGTCTCGATGCGGTTCCTGGACGCGGCGCTGCGGGCGGCGCGGGACGGCGCGGTCGAGGCGGTGGTCACGGCCCCGATCTGCAAGGAGAGCTGGCAGCTGGCCGGCTACCGCTACCCGGGGCACACCGACAAGCTCGGGCACGTCTTCAAGACCCGGCGGATCGCGATGATGTTCGTGGCCGGCCGGCTGCGGGTCGCGCTGGCAAGCATCCACGAGCCGTTGTTCGAGCTGCGGAACTCGTTCACCATCGGGCGGGTGTTCACGCCGATCGACCTCATGGCCGAGGCGATGCGGCGGTGGTTCGGCATCGACCACCCGCGCATCGCGGTCTGCGGACTGAATCCGCATGCCGGCGAGAACGGTCTGTTCGGCGACGAGGAGCAGCGCATCATCCTGCCGGCGATCACCATGGCCCGGGAGCACGGCTGGTTCGTGGAGGGTCCGTTCCCGGCGGATACGCTGTTCTGGAAGGCCTCGCGGGGGACCTGGGACGGCGTGGTGGCGATGTACCACGATCAGGGGCTGATCCCGGTGAAGCTGCTGGCCTTCGACTCCTCCTGCCAGACCACGCTGGGGCTGCCGATCATCCGCACCAGCGTCGATCACGGCACGGCCTTCGACATCGCCGGGCAGAACCAGGCCAACTGCGAGAGCATGAAGTCGGCGATCCGCCTGGCCTGCCACATGGCCCTGCGGCGGCGGGAGCTTCCCGACCGGCCGGAGGAGCCGGAGGACGTCCAGGCCGACGACGACCTCCCAGAGCCCTACCC
>CAZSYS010000393.1:0-3876 GCA_964611365.1 uncultured Planctomycetales bacterium | reverse complement strand
GCGGATCCGCGCCTCCGGAGACCTGCGCCCGCTCGGGGGGCTCACCGGCCAGGGTGACGAGTATGTCGCCGCCTCGCTGGCCAAGGAAGGCGCCGACGACTAT
This sequence comes from uncultured Planctomycetales bacterium, assembly GCA_964611365.1. GTDB lineage: Bacteria > Planctomycetota > Phycisphaerae > UBA1845 > PWPN01 > CALLOB01. The sequence goes on along the minus strand of CAZSYS010000393.1, from coordinate 3,773 downwards.
CTCGGAAAGAGGGATCTCTCGCCCGAAACCCTCCAGCAGGCCATCACCGAGGCCCGGTCGCGCTACCAGCGCCGCAAGACCGCCGCCGAATTCGAGCGGCAGCGCCGGCTGTTCACCGAGCTGATCTGCCAGGCCCATGTCGAACTGGAACGCAAGAGCCGCCTCGATCCGCTGACCAAGCTGCTCAACCGCGCCGCCTGGGCCGAACTGGTCGAAGCCGAACACGCCCGGGCCCGGCGCTACGACCGCGACTACTGCATCCTGATGATCGATGTCGATCACTTCAAGAAGCTCAACGACACCCTCGGGCATCCACAGGGAGACGTCTGCCTGCAGAACCTCGCCCGCTGCCTGCTGGAAAACTGCCGGGCCGCCGATCAGCCCGGCCGGTACGGCGGCGAGGAATTCGTGGTCCTGGCCCCGGAAACCGACCTCTACGGGGGGCAGGTGCTGGCCGAACAGCTCCGCCGAGCCGTCTGGAATCAGAGCATCCCCCACCCGGCCAGCCCGGTGGCCGACCGCGTCACCGTCAGCATCGGAGTGGCCGCAGGCCCCGAAGAACACTGGGAGGAAGTCCTCAACCGCGCCGACCAGGCCCTGTATGAGGCCAAGCGGGCCGGACGCAACCGCGTCGAGTCGCCCCGCGACTGAATCATCCCCCGGCAGTCCCGACGCCGGCCGTCGATCCGCCGGCCTGCCTCTGCTTACTCCCGCAGTTCCGCCAGCAGCTCGGCCACCGTCCGACCCAGCACCGGATGCATCATCTGCCCGGCCACCTCCGCCAGCGGCTCAAGCACGAAACGGCGCAAGTGCATCCGCGGATGAGGAATCGTCAAACCCGAAGCGCTGAGCACTAGGTCGTCGAACAGCAGGAGATCCAGGTCGATCGTCCGCGGGCCCCACCGCTCCTGCCGCCGGCGCCCCCATTGACGCTCGATCTCCAGCAGAAGCTCCAGAAGCTCGCCGGCCGAGCAACCCACGGTCAGCGCCGCCGCGGCGTTGAGGTACATCCCCTGGCCTGACGGACCTCCGACAGGGGCGGTCTCATAAAGTCCGGACAGGCGGAAATCCGTCACATCCGGGCTTGCCCGTAAGGTCTCCGCCGCCGCCAGAATCGTTCGGCGACGGTCGCCCAGGTTGGAGCCCAGCGAGATACAGGCCTGATGCAATTCCAAACCTCCAGCGGCCCAAACCAGCAGCAGCCCCAGCAGCCTCGCAAAACCCTGCGGCTGGCCATCCAGGCGGCGATCGCCTTCCCCGGGGGGCTTCCCCATGGCCGGAATGCCCCCAGGCAAGCCCCCCGCGACTGGCCGCCAGTGGACCGGCTTAAGCCCCGGCAGACGGCAATTCCCTCTGATCGCCGGCCTCCAAGGCCGATAGGTGCATCCAGGGCGGCCGTCGGCTCAGGGAGCTTCCCTGGAGGCCCGGAAACCAGGACTCTTGACGGTCCAGCCCGCCGGCTCGGCGGGCCCCCGGACTCCTTTGGGGCGACAGGGCCGCCGGACATATAATGGCCGCTGCGGGCCCAGGAAGCCACGAAACGCCCGCAGGCGCGACGCCGCTGTGTGCCGCCCGGGTACCGGGCAGTTCGAGCCGTTGTCCGGCGCCGCGATCGCGCGCAGCTCCGGCACCGGCCTCGGAGGCAACATGTTAAGCATTGACAGAGCTTTACGCGTGGCTCGGTGGGCCGGCCTCACGGCGATCTGGGGGCTGGCGGCGGCGTTGCTCGTCGGCGGGCAGTGTGCCCCCGGTGGAACGGACAACACCGGTGGTTCCGACGATGCCTCCGCTGAGAAGCCCGGGCAACTGGTGACGTTCGAGACCACCGCCGGAACGATCGTGCTGCGTGTGTTTGCCGAACGGGCGCCGGCGACGGTCGAGGCCCTGCTGGCCCTGGTCGCCGAGGGATTCTATGACGGCCTTACGTTCCACGAGGTCGGGCGGACCGGATCGGCCGCTTCCCCGGCTAACCTCTGGGTGGTCGGCGGAGTGTTCGACCTGGACGGCGACCCGGCGACGACGGACACGCCCGCCCCGCAGAACGAGTCCAACAACGGGCTGAGGAACCTCCGCGGCACGGTGGCATGGGTGGACCCGTCGCTGGAACTGCCTCAGATCAGCCAGCCGGGCAACGGCACCGCGTTCCTGATCAACCTGAAGGACAACTCGACCGACGCCACCAGCGGCCAGCAGCTCTTCGACTTCGACCTGACCACCGGTGACCGGGGCTGCACCGTGTTCGGCGTGGTCGAGCAGGGTCTGGAGATTGCCGAGGCGATCGCGCAGCTGAACCTGCCTCAGCAGACGGTGCGGATCATCCGGGCCTACCTCGGCGAGCCGGAGGGCGACGCGCCCTCGTCGCAGGACAACCAGGCGCCGACGGCCGACGCGGGCGAGGACCAGACCGTGCGGGTGGACACCGTGGTGACGCTGGATGCCTCCGCCGGCAGCGACCCGGACGGTGACACGCTGTATTACAGCTGGCGACAGGAAACGACCGAAGAGCCGGACGACCGCATGGTCCTGAGCGATCCGACCGACCCGCGTCCGACGTTCACGGCCCTGCGCACCGGGACTTTCCGGTTCACGGTCACGGTCAGCGACGGGCGGGGCGGCGCGGCCTCGGACGATGTGGAGGTCACGGTCAACGCCGCCCTGCAGGCCAAAGCCGGCGCCGACCAGAAGAGGCAGCCGGGCGAGCAGGTCACCCTGGACGGCTCGGGCAGCACCGATCCGGCGGGCAACCGCATCACCAGCCATGCCTGGACACAGCTGTCCGGCACGGCGGTGACGCTCGACGACGCCTCGGCGGTCAAGCCCGTCTTCACCGCTCCGGCGGCGGCCGCCCCCGAGACCCTCACCTTCCGTCTGACGATCACCAACGACGCCGGCGAGACCGCCTCGGACACCTGTGACGTGAAAGTGCTGCCGATCAGCTTCGCGGCGGCGGTCACCTACGCGACCGGCAACAACCCCGTGGGCGTCGCGGCCGCGGACTTCGACGGCGACGGCGTCCCGGACATCGCGACCGCCAACCGCGACGCCGGCACGGTGTCGGTCCTGCTGAACGACGGCGGGGGCGTCCTGGGAACCAGGACGGATTACACTGTCGGGGCTGCTCCCGAGTCGATCGCGGCCGCGGACTTCGACGGCGACGGCATCGCCGACATCGCCGCCGCCAACCGCGGCGGCAACAGCGTCTCGCTGCTGATCAACCGGGCCGACGGGAGCGGCACTTTCCAGGCGGCGTCCTCCTTCGCCGTCGGCAACGGACCGGTCTCGCTGATCACCGCCGACTTCGACGGGGACGGCTCGGCGGACCTGGCCTTCGTGCTGGCCGACGACGACCGCGTCGTGGTTCGGCTCAACGACGGCGAGGGCGGTTTCGCCGCCGAGTCCAGCCCCGACACCGAGCCGCTCGACGAGCAGCAGAACCCGATCGCCACCACCGGGGCCAGGGCGGTGGCCGCCGGCGACTTCAACAGCGACCGCCAGACCGACCTGGTGGTCGCTTTCGCCACGACGGCCAACGCGGCGGTGCTGCTCAACCAGGGGCAGGGCGTGTTCGAGGCCGACAACGCCTTCGGGATCGGAACCGATCCGGTCGCCGCCGCCGCCGCGGATTTCAACGGCGACGGGCGCGACGACGTCATCGTGGCCGACGGGGCCGCCGGCGAACTGCGTGTCCGGCGCAACAGCGGCAACGCGAAGTTCGACATCGAGATCCGCCTGCCGACCGGGGCCGACCCGGCCGACGTGATCACCGCCGACAT
>CAZSYS010000392.1:0-3882 GCA_964611365.1 uncultured Planctomycetales bacterium | reverse complement strand
GCGTAACGCTCCACGATCTCGCGCAAGGCTCCGCACATCATCGCGAAAACACCGCCGCGGATCGCGGCGGCGGTGTCCTTGCCGGGGATCTCCGAGACCCGGCCGACCTCCACCAGCGGCAGAAGGGCGGTCTGCTCATGCAGGGCCCGGGCGGCCATGTCCATACCCGGAAGGATGGTGCCGCCCAGAAGCACGCCGTTGTCGGAGACCAGGTCGATGGTCACCGCGGTGCCGAAATCCGCCGCCACGCAGGCCCCCCCCACCAGCTCGAACGCCGCGGCCGCCACGCACAGCCGGTCCGCCCCGACCCTGGCCGGTTCGAGCACGTCCGCCTCGATCGGCGGAGCCAGGTCCTCGCCCACCACCCGGACAGGCGCGATGCCTGAATCCCGGCACCAGGACTTGAACCCGGCCAGTGCCGGCGGGTTCACGCTGCATACGGCCACCGACCGGTCCCGGCCGGGCGGAAGAGCGTTCCACGCCCGCGACACGGCTGCGGTGAAGCCGGCCCCGTCCGCGACCGCGAAATGCAGCACCTGGCCGCGTTCGGTCGCCCAGCGGGTGGTCAGCGCCCATCGGGTGTTGCCGATGCCGACCAGGACGCAGCCGGGCGGCGGTGACGCAGCCGGGCTCATGACGGATCCTCCGTGAGGGCGGCCGGACCGTCGGCATCGCTTTCCCAGCGGCCGTCGAGCGTGGGGTCGGCATCCGCATCCGCCGCCGGTTCAGCGTCATCCCTGAGGTGCGGCGGCAGGGCAAAGGGGTCGTCGACCGGCCGGTTCCTCCAGGCCTCTTCAGCTTCCCGGCGGGCCTGGACGATCAAATCCCAGAGCCGCTCGGCCAGCTCACCCAGGCCGGCGCCGGTGACCCCGCTGACGGCGAACACCTCGCGGTCGAGATCGCCGCGAAGGCGGTCCACGGCCTCGAGGTTGTCGGCCAGATCGATCTTGTTGGCCACCACAACCTCGGGTTTGTCCGCCAGCAGGTCGGAATACTGCCGCAGTTCGCTGCGGATGATCCGGTAAGCCTCGGCCGGGGACGGCTGTCCGGCCAGGGGGTGCACGTCGATCAGGTGGACGATGACCCGGGTCCGCTCGATGTGCCGCAGGAACGCGTCCCCCAGCCCGACGCCCTGATGGGCACCCTCAATGAGCCCGGGAATGTCGGCCATCACGAACCGCCGGTAGCCGCTGAGCTCGACGATGCCCAGCTGCGGCTCGGTGGTGGTGAAGGGGTAGTCGGCGATCCTGGGCTGGGCCCGGCTGAGCCGGGACAGCAGCGTGCTCTTGCCCGCGTTGGGCAGGCCGACCAGCCCGACGTCGGCGATGAGCTTGAGCTCCAGGCGCAGCCAGCGTTCCTCGGGGGGCTTCCCCGGCTGCGAGAAGCGCGGGGCCTGCCGTCGCGAGCTGGCGAAGTGGGCGTTGCCCTTGCCGCCCCTCCCGCCGCGGGCGATCAGCACCCGTTCGCCCGGGGTGTCCAGATCCTTGATCAGCAGGCCGGTGTCGCGGTCGTAGACCAGCGTACCGGGGGCCACGGGCACCAGCACGTCCCGGCCGCTGCGGCCGGTGCGGTTCTGCCCCGACCCGGGCTGCCCGTTGCCGGCAATCCAGTGATGTCGTCCGGTGAGATCCAGGAGGGTGGTCAGTGAGGGCTCGGCGACGAGGTAGACGTCGCCGCCCCGACCGCCGTCGCCCCCGTCAGGGCCGCCTTTGGGCAGGTATTTCTCCCGGCGGAAGCTCACGCACCCGTGGCCGCCGCGGCCGCCCCTGACATAGATTTCCGCGCGATCAATGAACATCGCACCCGCCGCCCCGGCCGGGCGAAAACACCCGCGGGGGACCGGCAGGCGGTCCGGCGCCGGCTTGCGGGCGGCTTCGGCCGCGTCCGGCCATCAGTTCGCGGCGGGCTGGATCTCGACCCGCCGGCCCTTGAACACGACGATGCCGTCCACCATCGCGAACAGCGTGTCGTCCCGGCCCCGGCCGACGAACCGGCCCGGCTTGAAGACCGTTCCGCGCTGACGGACGATGATGGAACCGGTCCTGGCCGCCTGGCCGCCGTAAAGCTTCACGCCCAGGTACTGGGGGTTGCTGTCCCGACCGTTGCGTGACGAGCCTTGTCCCTTTTTATGGGCCATAACACTCCTGCTCCCCGGCCGGCGTCATCGCACGGGCGGAACCGCCCCCCGCCGAGCCGCTCATCTCATGATCCATTCCTGCCTGTCCGTCACACGCTCCGGCACGCTCCGGCTCCGCAGCGACTGGCTGCCCGGGAACCGGTAGGGAATCGCCAGCGTTTTGCGCAACACGAAGTATCGCGGATTGGCCTCGTTCTCCGGGCCGGCCGGATCGAACGCCGGATTCCGCCATCGGGCCGTCTCGCCGGAAAGGCCGGCGACAAAGACGGTGAACGCCTTGGCCGCCGGATCGAAATCCGGCCAGATGGCCACGCTGTGCCGGCGGCGGTCCTCGCCGCGAAGCAGTCGCCCCACAGCCCGCTCCGGAGCCACCAGCAGCGGGTTGCCCATCCGGGCGAACACCGCCCGAAACGCCTCCGGGCTCACGCCGACCTCGCTGCGCACCACCTTCAACGTGTCGGTCACAATCTCGAATCGCGGATAGAACTCCACTTCGGCATCGGTCGGATTCTCGACCGAGTACACCATGTACCAGTAGACCACCGGCTCAGTGTGCCCCGGAACCACCACCGACAGTCGCTGGGGGTCCTGGAAGCGGAACTTCAGTTCCCAGGACACCGGCGCGACCGCCGGCGTGGGGGCATCGCCGGCCGTGGGCGGCCGGACGTCCCCGGCGAAGGTGCCCGCGGGGAGGCACATCGCGCATAAGCTTATTCTAAGAAGTATCTTGCGCATATTCCTGCCGCCGGAAAACCCTGGGGCGCCGCTTGCCTGTCCGGTCCGGACGCCTCCGCGAGCCGTCCGGGCCGACAGTCGAATCCTCACATTGTAGAAAACCGCCCGGGTGCGTCAAGGCGAGCGCCGCAGCTCACGGCCGGCCGGCGGCCTGGTCGGTCTGCTCCTCCCCGCCGCAAGGGGTGGGCGCTGGCGGGTGTCGACGGAACGCGGCCGTCAGCAGGCGGCTGCGCATGCCGGCCGGTGGGCCCCGACGGGTGCCGGCGGAAATCCCCGGGGTAAACCCGGTGGCGTACCCCGCCGGCCAGACCAAAGGGGTCGTCGGGCCTGTCCTGGAGGGTTCCGGCGCCGCGGAGGTTTTGCAGGGCGGCTTAAGTGGTTATATTTGCGAGGGATGCAGCAGGACATCGATCGTATTCTGATCTCCAGCCGGCGGATCGCCGACCGCGTGGGGGAACTGGCCGCGGAGCTGGCCAGAGAGTACGCCCCGCCCGGCCGGGAGCAGTCCTGCGATCTGACCATCGTGGCCATACTCTCCGGTTCGCTGATCTTCCTGGCCGATCTGATCCGCCGGCTGCCGATGCGGATGCGGATTGCCCTGGTCACGGTCTCCAGCTACCCCGGGGCCAGCACCGAGTCGCGCGGAGCCCGGCTTTTCGAGCAGATCACGGCGGATGTCGCCGGGCGGGACGTGCTGATCGTGGACGACATTCTGGACACCGGGGGGACGCTGCGGGCGGTGCGGGCCGAGCTGGCCCGGCGGCAGCCGCGTTCGATCCGCACCTGCGTGCTGCTGCGCAAGCCCGCCAAGGCTCCGCCGGACGTTCCGGCGGATTTCGTGGGCTTCGATATCGACAATTACTTCGTCGTGGGTTACGGTCTGGACTACGACGGCCTTTACCGTAACCTTCCGGACATCGCGGTGCTTCGTCCGGAACTCTACACCTCCGGGCCCGGCGGCGGCCGGGCGTGAATCGTTCAGGTTTCGCGGCCAGGCGATGGTCACAGGC
>CAZSYS010000391.1:0-3898 GCA_964611365.1 uncultured Planctomycetales bacterium | reverse complement strand
GTGCCGGACCGCGCCGGGGCAGGCAGCCTGATCCGGCGGTTGAGCCTGCCGCCGCCGGCGAATACCATGTCCGCCCGAGCGGCTGAAGAACGGTTTGCCTCGACGGGAGGTGCGGTGCACATGGGCAGTTACTTCGTCGGCGTGGATCTGGGGGGCACGAACATCAAGGCCGGGCTTCTGGACGAGCAGGCCCGGGTCCTCAGCCGTCTGTCCATCCCCGCCGAGGTGGATCGGGGCGCCGAGCGGTTGATCGGAAACATCATCGCGGCGGCCGAGCGTGCGATCACGGAGGCCGGCGTGGACCGCCGCCTGGTGGCCGGCGTCGGCATCGGTTCGCCCGGGCCGATGAGTCACCGCCGGGGGATGGTGATCAATCCCGGCAATCTGCCCTGCCTGAAGGACACTCCGCTTCGCGACATCGTGCGCGAGCGGACCGGGCTGCCGGCCACGCTGGAGAACGACGCCAACGCCGCGGCCTTCGGCGAGTACTGGGCCGGCGCGGGCCGGGGGGTGTCCGATCTGGTCATGTACACGCTGGGCACCGGCGTGGGCGGCGGCGTGATCGTCGAGGGGCGGCTGCTGCGCGGCTTCTTCGAGAACGGGGCCGAACTGGGGCACATCATCGTGCAGCCGGGGGGGCGGACCTGCAGCTGCGGCCAGCAGGGCTGTCTGGAGGCCTACAGTTCGGCCTATTACCTGGCCCGCCGGGCCGAGGAGCTGATCGCCGCGGGCCAGGCCAGCACGTTGAAGGCCCGCGTGGATGCCGGCGAGATGCTGATGGCCGAGCACGTGGTCGAGGCGGCCCGGGCCGGGGACGCACTGGCCGCGAAAGTCTGGGACGACGCCTGCCGGTACCTGGCCCAGGCCACGGTGACCATGCAGCACGTCACCAACCCGCAGCGTGTGGTCATGGCCGGCGGGCTGATTGCCGCGGGCGACTTCCTGCTTGAGCCCATCCGGCGTCACCACCGGGCGCTGATGTGGAAGCTGCTGGACGACGGGCCGGAGATCATCTTCGCGACGCTGGGCAATGATGCCGGCTTCATCGGGGCCGCCGGCTGTGCATGGGAGGCTGACCGCACCGGCCAGTGGTAGCAGATGCCCCCGTGGCGGCGGATGCCATGTTCGGCGAGGCGGCCGGCGGACAGGCGGGCCGTTCGGGGTGGTGGCTGGCGGGAGGGGGGCCTGCCCGGCGGGATTATGGGACCGGCGGGTCGGCAGGCGGGCACTGAAACGTTGCAACCTGCGGACCCGCGGGTTATGATGAGGGATGGCCACGACCGCGCGTCTGAGGGGAGGGAAGCGGCGGGCGTGGCCGCGAGTTGTGTTCGGCGTCGGGCGGCACGGGATCGGCCGCGCAAGCGTCGGCATCGGGGTACCCGTCAGCATCCGGCTGGTGTCAGGGAAGGCCGGGACGACCGTATCTGTATCTGGACCGCAGGCATCGGCCCGGATCCGTCATGGGATGAGGACGCGGCGTGAGTATTGAAAGCGACAGGTCCGCGAACATGACCGCGCGCCTTCCATTGGTGGATCGGTCTTCGCGGGTTCCGGCCCACGTGCAGGTGAAGGAGATTCTGGGCGAGGCGATCCGGCGGGGCACGCTGCCGCCGGGGGCCGAACTGCCCAGTACCCGCGAGCTGGGAGCCCGGTTCAACGCCAGCCTGATTTCGGCCCGCCGGGCGGTGCAGTCGTTGATCGGCGAGGGCTACCTGCAGCGCGAGCCGGGCGGTCGGACGATCGTCTCGCGGCGGGTGCTCGACGGGGCGCAGACCGACCGGCGGTATCGCGTCGCGGTGGTTCTCAATCCGTCGGTCGCCCTGGAGAACTTCTACCACGGCACGATCCTTGCGGGGATCGACCACGCCGCCGAGGCCGGCGAGGCGCTGCCGGAGCGGCACATCCGCCGCAGCCGCAGCGCCGCCGAGCTGCGGGCGGCGGACGCCGACGGCTTTCTGGTCTTCCATCCCCCACGCGACGAGTTCGGCGTGCTGGAACGCCTGGCGACCCAGGCGAAGGTGGTGGTCATCGGGGCGTCGCGGGGGCAGACCTCGCTGGACTGCGTGGACTCGCAGAATCTCGAGGGAGCCCGGGCGGCGGTGCAGCATCTGGTGCGTCTGGGCCACCGAAGGATCGCCATCGTCAATGGTCCGCTCTCGGCCGCCAACGCCTACGACCGTTACCAGGGTTACCTGGAGGAGTTGGCCGCCGCGGGTATCCCCGAGAAGCCGGAGTTCGTCTTCAACGCCGAGGAGGCCCGAACCGCCGGATCGGTGATGGGGCGGCTGGTCGAGGTCATGCGGCAGCCGGCCGCCGTCCGGCCCACGGCGGTGCTGGCCTGCGGCTACTACCTGGCGCTGGATGTGATGTCGGCCATGCGGGAGCTGGGCGTTTACATTCCGCGGGATCTCTCGCTGATCGGCTTCGACGACACCAAGTCGGCGGCCCTGCTGCACCCGCCGCTGAGTACCGTGCGGCAGCCCCTGGAGGAGATGGGCCGCCGGGCCTTTCTCCGCCTGGCGGACCTGCTGGCCGGACGCAGGCCGCTGCCCCGGATCGACATGGTGCCGACTTCGCTGGTGCTGCGGGAGTCGGCCGGCCCGGCTCCGAAATAGCCTGCCGGCGCGACGGGCGGGCGCCATCGGGTTTCGTGGTGGACCTGGCCGGTCCGGCCCCGGGCCCGGCTACCTTTGCCTGAAACCATGGATTACAATCCGCATGTCATGGTCCGCGCCGACAGAGGCAGGCCGGACCGTCCTTGAGGGCGTAGCTCAGTCGGTAGAGCAACGGCCTTTTAAGCCGTGGGTCCTGGGTTCGAGTCCCAGCGCCCTCAATTCAGCCCCTTCCGGACCGTCGATCCCTCTGCAGCTTCCTCAGCAGCAAGGATTTACATCTCTTTCCGCCCTGCATCTGATCCAGGGTTGTCCCTTCAACCTTCTGTCCCTTCAACCGTCTGTCGAGGCCGGCGGAGCGGATTGTGCAACATTTCCGGCCGGCGGGCGACCAACCAGCCAGAGGACCGGCCCGCCTCCGGCCGGGGTCGGGGACGGCGGACCGGTCAGGCGACAGACTGGCATTGCAGGAAGGAGAATGACGATGTGTCTCAGACTGATCAAGACGGCGGCGGTGGTGGCCGGCGGGCTGGCGGTGGTGGCCGGGCTGGTGTTCGGCACGGAGGCCGGCAGTTACGTCTACAGTTCGGCCCGGAGCGTGCAGACGGCCGTCAAGGAGGCCGTGCCGGTCGAGTTCGAGCTCCAGCGGGCCAGGGACATGCTCGACGAGATCATTCCGGAGATGCAGGCCAACGTCCGGCTGATCGCCCAGGAGGAGGTCGAGATCACCGGTCTCAAGACCGACATTCAGCGGTGCGCCGCGGGTCTGACCGATGAACAGGCCCGGATCAACAAGCTGCGCACCGCGCTGGAGACTCAGCAGGCGCGGTTTGTCTTCGCCGGCTGCGAGTACAGCCGGGAGCAGGTGAAGGAGGACCTGGCTCAGCGTTTCGATCGTTTCAAGGAGGCCTCGCTGGTGCACGAGGGCAAGAAGCGCCTGCTGGCCGCGCGCGAGCGGTCGCTTCAGGCCGCGGTGCAGATGCTGGAGAAGACCCGGGCCGAGAAGACCCGCCTGGAGGGTCAGATCCAGGGTCTGGAGAGCCAGTACCGGCTGGTGCAGGCGGCCTCCAGGGGATCGACCATTCAGGTCGACCGCAGCAGGCTGGCCCGGACCGAGAAGCTCATCGGCGACATCAAGAAGCGTCTGGACGTGGCCGAGCGGGTGCTGACCCACGAGTCGCGTTTCATCCAGCCGATCGCCGTGGACGTGATCGACGAGACCGACCTGCTGCAGCAGGTGGACGAGTTCTTCACGCCCGGCGGGTGCTGGGGCTGCCACACGGTCA
>CAZSYS010000390.1:0-3926 GCA_964611365.1 uncultured Planctomycetales bacterium | reverse complement strand
GACGTGGCCCTGACGGGGGCGGGCCGGTGTCGGGAACCCCCGGCGGCCTTCCCTCGGCGGGGCGTGCAAGCCCGGCGTTTGGCGAATAACATGGTCGCTCCGCCGGTCGGGCCGGTCCGCCCGGCGGGGGAGGCCGGATGAGCCCGTGCTGCGGCCCATCGGATCCGCCGGGGCTGTTGAAGGCCGGTGACCTGGAACCGCCGCGATGTTCAGAGAAGTGCCTGCACAGTTCGATTTCCCGGCCGCGGAGGCCGAGATCCTGCAGTTCTGGGAATCCGCGGACATCTACGGAAAGTCCCTGCGGCAGCGCGAGGGCTGCCGGCCGTTCGTGTTCTACGAGGGTCCGCCGACGGCCAACGGCCTGCCCCACCCGGGGCATTGTCTGACCCGGGTGATCAAGGACGTGTTTCCGCGCTACCGGACGATGACCGGGCACTACTGCCAGCGCAAGGCCGGCTGGGACACGCACGGTCTTCCGGTCGAGGGCGAGGTCTGCAAGGATCTGGGCATCCACACCAAGCGGCAGATCGAGGAATACGGCATCGAGAAGTTCATCCGGCTCTGCCAGGAGAGCGTGTTCCGCTACACGCGGGAGTGGGAGGAGCTGACCCGCAGGCTGGGCTTCTGGATCGACCTTTCGGACGCCTACGTCACCTACCGCCAGTCCTACGTGGAAAGCGTGTGGTGGGCGCTGGCCACGCTGTTCCGCAAGGGGCTGCTGTACCAGGGGCACAAGGTGGTCTGGTGGTGGCCTCAGGGCGGCACGGCGTTGTCCAGCGGCGAGGTCGGGCAGGGTTACCGGGAGGTCGATGATCCTTCGATCACCGTGCGGTTCCGGCTGCGGGACGATCCCCGGACGAGCTTTCTGGCCTGGACGACCACGCCGTGGACGCTGCCCAGCAACGTCGCCCTGGCCGTGCATCCGGACGTGGACTATGCCCGCGTCGAGGTCGGGGATGAGGCGTTCATCCTGGCCCGCGAGCTGATCCCGGCGGTGTTCAAGGGGCTGCCGGTGGATCCGGAGAAGGACGTCCGCACGGCGGAGGTCTTCAAGGGCCGGGCGCTGGTCGGGAAGGCCTACGAGCCGCTGTTCCGGTATGCCCGGCCGGAGGGCGGGCGGTTCTGGGAGGTGGTCGACGCCGGTTTCGTGAGCCTCGAGACCGGCACGGGCATCGTGCACATCGCCCCGGCCTTCGGCGAGGACGACTACCGGCTGGCCCGGGAGAAGGGGCTGGGTTTCCTGCAGCTGGTGGCCCCGGACGGCACGTTCGTGCCCGCGGTGACCGACTTCGCCGGCCGCTTCTGCAAGGAGGCCGACGGCGACATCATCCGCCAGCTGAAGGAGCGCGGGGCTCTGCTGAAGCGCGAGCAGTACCGCCATGACTACCCGTTCTGCTGGCGGGCGGAGGAGGATCCGCTGATCCAGTACGCCCGCAAGAGCTGGTTCATCCGCACCACGGCGTTCCGCGACGCCTTCCTGGCCAACAACGCCCGGATCCACTGGCTGCCGGAGCACATCCGCGACGGCCGGTTCGGCAACTTCCTGGCCGACAACGTGGACTGGGCCCTGTCGCGCGAGCGGTTCTGGGGCACGCCGCTGCCGATCTGGGAGTGCGAGCGGACCGGGCGGCAGGAGGCGGTCGCCTCCTACGCCGAGCTGCTGGCCAGGCCGGGCGTGGCCGGCACCGAGGCGTGGGAGCAGGCCCGGCGGGCCGATCCCGGCCTGATCGAGGATCTCAAGGTCCACAAGCCGTACATCGACGCGATCACCTATGATTCGCCCTTCGCCCCGGGGGCCCGGATGCGGCGCGTGCCGGAAGTGATCGACTGCTGGTTCGACAGCGGCTGCATGCCGTTCGCCCAGTGGGGTTATCCCCATGTCCCCGGCAGCGCCGAGCTGTTCGCGGCGCGGTTCCCGGCGGACTTCATCAGCGAGGCCATCGATCAGACGCGCGGGTGGTTCTACACCCTGCTGGCGATCAGCACCATGCTGTTCGGCGAGCAGGATCCCGCGGCCGGTCCGCAGACCGCGCGGCCCTACCCCCACCCGTTCCGCAACTGCATCGTGCTGGGGCTGATGGCCGGCGAGGACGGCAGGAAGCTCTCCAAGAGCAAGCGCAACTACAAGGAGCCGGGCACCATCTTCCAGCGCGAGGGCGCCGACGCCATGCGCTGGTCGCTGCTCAGCGGGCAGACCCCCTGGACGGGCGTGCGGTTCAAGGAGGACGTGATCGCCACCGACCAGCGCGAGTTCCTCATCAAGCTGTACAACGTCTACAGCTTCTTCGTGATCTATGCGAACATCGACGGCTGGTCGCCGGCCGGCGGGCCCGCGGACGGCGAGGAGGCTCCCAGCGAGCTGGACCGCTGGATCATCGCCGAACTGAACCAGACGGTCGCCGACGTGCGGGCCTCGATGGACCGCTTCGAGAACCACCCCGCCTGCCGCCGGCTGGTGGACTTCGTGGACGCGCTGAGCAACTGGTACGTGCGGCGTTCGCGCGAGCGCTTCTGGCGCGCCGGCATGGACGCCGACAAGCGGGCGGCCTGCCGCACGCTGTGGGAGTGCCTGCGGACGCTCTCGGCAACGATCGCGCCGTTCGTGCCGTTCTTCGCCGAGACGCTCTACCAGAACCTCGTGCGGTCGCAGTTTCCCGACGCCCCCGAGAGCGTGCATCTGTGCGATTATCCGCAGCCCGATGCCTCGCGGATCGACCGCACGCTGCTGGCCCGGATGGCCGTGGTCCGCGAGATCGCCTCCCTGGGTCGCGCCGCCCGCATGGAGGCCAGGCTCAAGGTGCGCCAGCCGCTGGCGGAGGTGGAGATCGTCCTGGCCGATCCGTCCCACCACGCCTGGCTCGCCGGACACCTGCCGCTGATCGCCGAGGAGCTCAACGTCAGGCGGGTCGGGTTCGCCTCCGAGGCCGAACGCTATGTCCGTTACCTGATCCGGCCCAACTTCAAGTCCATCGGCGCCCGCTTCCGCCAGGACGTGCCGGCGATCAAGGAAGCCCTGACCCGGGCCGACGGAGCGGCGCTCAAGGCCCGCCTGGACCGCGACGGGGCCATCGACCTGGAACTTCCGGGAGGCCGCAGCGTCCGCCTGACCGGGGAGGACGTCCAGATCGCCCTGGAGGCCCGGCCCGGCTGGGCGGCGGCGCAGGGACCGCAGGCCGTCGTGGTGCTCAGCACCGAACTGACCGAGGAGCTCAGGGCCGAGGGGCTGGCCCGCGACGTGGTCCACCTCATCCAGACCGCGCGCAAGAACCGGCAGCTGAACTACCAGGCCCGCATCCGCCTGACCGTCGACGCCGCCGAGCCGGTGGCTTCGGCCATCGACGCGCACCGCGGTTACATCTGCGACGAGACGCTCTGCGTCGATCTGCGGCTGGTCAAGGGGCTCCCCGACGCCCGCCATGTCGACGAGATCGACGGCCGGCCGGTGCGTTTTAACCTCGAGGTCGTCAACTGAACATCCGCCCTGCGGACCGGACCGCGCCGCGCTTTCCGCCGACTCCGACCCGGCGGCTGAAAACCGCTCCCATCGTCTCCGCCACAAGGCGGGCGATCACCCCGACGCAGGGCCGCCCCCGGGCCCGCGGTCGGCTTGCCGGCCGGACGCCCGTTCACCCCCGCGCACAACCGCTCTGCCACCCGGCGACGCCACCTCGCCCGCCGGCACCGTTCCCCCCGGCCCCCGGCCGAGGTGAGACCGGCCCAAAAAACGGTCGGTCATCCAAGGCCGACCCCAGACGGCCGCCCTTCTCTCAAGCCACCGCAGCCGGAGGATCGCCACCCCGGCCGGACGGATCGCCGGACCCTGAGTCGGCCGCGCCGGGCCCGCCGTGCGGTCCGCAGAGGCCGGCCTGGAGAGCCCCGGGGACCTGCAAAACCGGCAGCGTCGAACTGGCACCGCCTTGCGTTGG
>CAZSYS010000389.1:0-3927 GCA_964611365.1 uncultured Planctomycetales bacterium | reverse complement strand
ACGGCGAGTTTCCTGTCCTACCTGCCGCCCTCCTGCCTGATCGCCTTCGCCGAGCCCGCCGAGATCCAGGAGGTCGGGCGGATGCTCCGGGAGCGGCTGGGACGCCCGGCCGGGATGACGCCGGTCGATGCCTTCTTCCGGCGGGCCCGCGGTTTCGAGCGGCTGCACCTGTTTGCCCTTCCCGCGGCCGCCGTCGAGGAAGCGATCCATTTCGACGTGCAGAGCCTGGCCCGCTTCGAGACCCGCACGCCGGAGGCCCTGCGCGAGCTGGCCGGGCTGACCGAACGGCGCGACGTGGTGCTCTACTGCGACAACGAGGCCGAGCGCCGGCGTTTCGAGGAGCTGTGGGCGACCTCGATCGGACCGCGCCCGCCGCGCCTGCACACCGCCGTGGGCATGCTCCACCACGGCTTCGACTGGCCCGGCGGCGGCCTGGCGGTCGTGGGCCACCATGAGCTGTTTCACCGCTACGTCCAGCGCCGCCGCATCCGGCGGACCCACGCCGGCCGGCCGCTGGAGTCCTGGCTGGACCTGCAGCCCGGCGACCACGTGGTCCACGTGGCCCACGGCATCGCCCGCTTCCGCGGCATGAAGACCATGCGCAAGGGCGACGGCGGCAAGAGCGAGGAGTACCTCACGCTGGAGTTTGCCGACGCCGCGACCATGCACGTGCCGGCCAGCCAGATCGATCTGGTGCAGAAATACATCGGCGCCGGCACCGGGTATCCGCAGCTCAGCAGGCTGGGCGGGACCCGCTGGGCCCGGACGCGCGAGCGCGTCGAGGAATCGGTCCGCGACCTGGCCGCGGATCTGCTGCGCATCCAGGCGGCCCGGTCGGCCCGCCCGGGGATCCGCTACCCCGCGGACACCGCCTGGCAGCAGGAGTTCGAGGGCAGCTTCCTCTACACCGAGACCGAGGACCAGCTGGCCGCCCTGGGCGACATCAAGCGGGACATGAGCCGTCCCGAACCGATGGACCGCCTGCTGTGCGGGGACGTGGGCTACGGCAAGACCGAGCTGGCCATGCGGGCGGCGTTCAAGGCCGTCGAGTACGGCAGGCAGGTCGCGGTCCTCGTGCCCACCACCGTGCTGGCCGAGCAGCACGAGCGGACTTTCCGGGAGCGATTCGCAGACTACCCCTTCATCGTCGAATCGCTCTCCCGCTTCAAGACCGGGCGGCAGCAGGCCGACATCGTGCGCCGCACCGCCCGCGGGCAGGTGGACATCCTCATCGGCACGCACCGGCTGCTGAGCAACGACGTCTCCTTCAAGGACCTCGGGCTGCTGATCATCGACGAGGAGCAGCGCTTCGGGGTCGAGCACAAGGAGCGCCTGAAGCGGTTCCGCGAGACGATCGACGTGCTGACCATGAGCGCCACGCCGATTCCGCGGACCCTGCACATGGCCATGCTCGGCATCCGCGACATCAGCTCCCTGGCCACGCCGCCGATGGACCGCCGGAGCATCGTCACCCGCGTCGTCGCGTGGGACGACCGCCTGATCCGCGAGGCCGTCATCCGCGAGCTCAACCGCGACGGGCAGGCCTTCTTCGTTCACAACCTGGTCCACGACATCCAGACCTTCGCCGACACCGTCCGGCGCATCGTTCCGGAGGCCCGCGTCCTCGTCGGCCACGGCCAGATGCCCGAGAGCGAGCTCGAGCGGGTGATGGTCCGCTTCGTGCGCCACGAGGCCGACGTGCTGGTCTGCACCACGATCATCGAGTCGGGCCTGGACATCCCCAACTGCAACACCATTCTCATCGACCAGGCGGAGCGTTTCGGGCTCTCGGAGCTCCACCAGCTCCGCGGGCGGGTGGGCCGCTACAAGCACCGGGCCTACTGCTACCTGCTGCTCCATCCCGACAGGCCGCCCAGCCCGACCGCCGCAAGGCGGCTCAAGGCCATCGAGGAGTACTCCGACCTCGGGGCCGGCTTCCGCATCGCCATGCGCGACCTGGAGATCCGCGGGGCCGGCAACATCCTCGGCCCCGAGCAGAGCGGGCACATCGCCGCGGTCGGCTACGAGCTGTACTGCGAGCTGCTCGAGCGCGCCGTCCGGCGGCTGCGGCAGGAGCCCGAGCCCGACCTTCGGCCGGTGCACCTGGAGCTCGAGGTGCCCGCCCACATACCCGCCGGCTACATCGACTCCGACCGCCAGCGGATGGAGGTCTACCGCCGGCTGGTGCGCTGCCACGATCTGGCCTCGATCGCCGAGCTCGGCCGCGACCTGAAGGACGCCTTCGGAACCTGGCCGCCGCCGGTGCAGACGCTGCTGGACCTCGCCGAGATCCGCGTGCTGGCCCGGCCCTGGCGGATCCGCAGCATCAACCAGCAGCCGCCCGACCTGGTCTTCCGGGTGGAGGAGCTGGCCCTGGTCGAGCCGCTCTTTGCCAACAGCCCCGGCTCGGCGCGCATGGCCGACGCCCATACCGTGCACCTGCGGCTGAGCCCGGCCTACTTCGAGCCGGCCACGCTGCTGGCAGTGCTGCGCAGACTGTTGCAGCCCCGGGAACCGGTTCCTAGAATGCCCCCCTGATGAACCTCCGCCCCGGCACCGACTCGACGCCCTGCCGGCACGCCGGCGCCTGCGGGCCGCACGGTGGTCCGGCGGTCCGGCCGTCGCCGCCCCACGGTTGCGGCCTGCGCCGCTTCGGAGGCAGCCTGCGGCTGCTGGTCGCGGCCCTGGCCGTGTTCGGCGCCGGCTGCCAGGACAAGCCCGCCGGGCCGAAGCGCGCCGACCACCAGGCTGCCCACGCGCCGCGCTACCACCCGGACATCCGGCGAAGCCCGGCCACCGCGCCGCAGGAGCCCGCAGCCCTGCCGGACGAACCGCCGGACACCGGGGCGCTGCTGGATACCCGCCCGGCCGGCGGCGAAGGGGTCAGCCCGGTGATGTTCGTCAACGGCCACGTCCTGTCGGTGCAGGACATCCTCGAGCCGATCCTCGGCGAGCTCATCCGGGCCTCCCGAAGCCTGGGGCCCCAGGGCTACCAGCGGCTGCTGGCCGAGCGCGTGACCCAGCAGATCCAGATGCAGATCAACACCCTGCTGATCTACCACGAGGCGAAAAAGAGCTTCCCCGAAAAGGCCAACGAGATGCTCGACAAGGAGGTCGACAAGGAGCTCAGCTCGTACATCAACGCGGAGTTCGGGGGGGTGCGCACGCGCTTCGAGTCCCGGCTGCTGGAGCTGGGCATGACCGAGGCCGACGTCAAGGAGCGCATCCGCCGCCAGATCATGGTCGCCCAGTTTCAGCATCAGAAGTTCAAGCCGCTGCTGCGCGAGCCGCCCCGCCGCGAGCTGCAGCGGTACTACGAGTCCCGCCTCGACCAGTTCAGCACCCCGGAGAAGGCCGAGCTGTTCCTGATCGAGATCCCGCTGGCCGAGATCCTCGGCAAGCCGCCCGGGCAGGCGGACGCCGCCGAGCTGGATCAGGCCCGCGGCCGGGCCCGCGCCGCACTGGAGGCCGCGGCCGCCGAGCTGGCCGCCGGGGCCGCCTTTGAAGCCGTCGCCCGCAAGTACTCGCGCGGCGCGAAGGCCTCCGCCGGAGGCGCCTGGGGCGAGATCACGCCCGGATCGCTGGCCCGCCGCTGGGCCAGGGTCGACGAAGTGCTCTTCACCCTGCCGGCCGGCGGCACCAGCGGAATCGTCGAGACCGCCGAAGCACTGTTCATCGTCCGCTGCGGCAGCCGCACGCCGGCGCGCCGCCAGACGTTCGAGGAGGCTCAGGAGACGATCGTCGAACGTCTCAAGGACGAACAGTACGCCCAGCTCACCTCCGACTACATCCGCCGGCTGCGCCGCTCCGCCGTGGTCGACAAGCTGCCCGAGTTCACCCGGGCCGTGGCCATCCCCCCGCCACGCCAAGTGCCCAGGCCCGCACCCGCCCGACCCGCCCCGGCCGGCGGCGCCCCACCGGGATGAG
>CAZSYS010000388.1:0-3931 GCA_964611365.1 uncultured Planctomycetales bacterium | reverse complement strand
GGCATCCAGGGTGGACGGCCTGAGGGGGTGTCCGCAACTGTCGGCGGCCGATGCCGTCATTTCGTGTGCCGGACGTGTCGGCCGGCCCCGGACGCCGGCCCCGGACGCCGGCACGGGGCATCGGAGCGTATCTGACGGTCGCATGCCGGGTTACAAGACACAGGGGAGCATCAGATGAAACCACCAGCCACGTACGGTCTGGGCACGCGCTGCCTGCACGCCGGGCAGACCGCTGATCCGGCCACCACGGCCCGCGCGGTGCCGATCTACGCCACCACCAGCTACGTCTTCCGGGACACCGCGCACGCGGCCGACCTCTTTGCGCTCAAGGAGTTCGGCAACATCTACAGCCGGCTGATGAACCCTACCTGCGACGTCCTCGAGAAGCGGATGGCGGAGCTGGACGGAGGGGTCGGGGCCCTGGCCCTGTCCAGCGGGCAGTCGGCGATCTACGTGGCGATTCTCAACATCTGCCGTGCCGGGCAGAACTTCATCAGCGCCACCAGCCTGTACGGCGGCACCTGGACGCTGTTCACCCAGACGTTCCCCAAGCTGGGAATCACCGCCCGCTTCTTCGACCCCCGCCGGCCGGAGGAGATGCGGGCCCTGGCGGACCGCAACACCCGCTGCGTGTACATGGAATCGCTGGGCAATCCCAAGAACGACGTGCCGGACTTTCAGGAGATCGCGCGGATCGCGCATGACCTCGGCCTGCCGGTGATCTGCGACAACACGGTGATGACGCCGGTGCTGCTGCGGACCTTCGAGCACGGCGTGGACATCAACGTCTACAGCTGCACCAAGTTCATCGGCGGGCACGGCCTGCACGTGGGCGGGTGCATCGTGGATTCCGGCCGCTTCGACTGGACGGCCGAGCCGGGGCGCTGGCCGGAGTTCACCGAGCCGGATCCCTCGTACCACGGCATCGTCTTCGCCGAGGCTCTGCGCCCGATCGGCAACATCGCCTACATCATCAAGTGCCGCACGCACTTCCTGCGCGACATGGGCAGCTGCATGAGCCCGTTTGCGGCCTTCCTCTTCCTGCAGGGCCTCGAGACGCTTCATCTGCGGATGCCGCGGCACTGCGAGAATGCGATGAAAGTCGCCCGCCACCTGTCCGGGCATCGCGCGGTCGAGTGGGTCAACTACCCCGGCCTGCCGGAGCATCCCGACCATGCCCGGGCACGCAAGTACCTGCCTGCCGGGTGCGGTGCCATCGTGGGGTTTGGCATCCGGGGCGGGGCCGAGGCCGGCCGGCGCTTCATTGATTCGGTGAAGCTGTTTTCGCACCTGGCCAACATCGGCGACGCCAAGAGCCTCTGCATCCACCCGGCCAGCACGACGCACTCGCAGCTGACCCCCGACGAGCAGGCCCGCACCGGCGTCGTGCCCGAGTACGTCCGTCTGTCGGTGGGGATCGAGGATATCGAGGACATCCTGGCGGACCTGGACCAGGCGTTGGCGGCCTCGCAGGGCTGAATCGTGCCCGGAGCGGCCGTTGCCCTGCGGACGAGGCGGGTTCTTCCGGTTCGGCCGGATCATCCCGGAGCCGGCGACCAGCCTGCGTGGCGCAAGAGCCCGCGACCGGACGACGCAGAGGCGGCCGCATGCCCGGCGGTCCGCGGGGGCCCGGATCCGCCGGGAGTCGAGCAGGCGTCATCAGAAGGCCTGGAGGTCTGACGGCAACCGTACCCGGGTGGTACAGGATCCGCCACGGCATCACCGGTGCCGCGACGCACGGCGGGCCTGCATTCCGGACGTCGAAGTCCGTCGGCATGACGCTGCGGCGGAACCGGGCTATAATGCGTTTCGAAAAACCATGCCTGACCAGCCATGCAGCACAATGGGTGCCGTGGGCACGGGCTGGGAGGACCCTGGTCCCGCCGTTGAACCGCGCTGCGGCTCCGTGGGGCTGGTCCAGACCCGGGTCGTGACGCTCTTTGAGCCGCCGGACGTCCTTCACCTGGAGTGCGGCCGGACGCTGGGGCCCATTCAGGTCGCCTATGAGACCTACGGTACCCTTTCTCCCGCGCGCGACAACGCGGTACTGATCTGCCATGGCCTCTCCGGCGACGCTCACGCGGCCGGTTACCACCACCCCGACGACCGCAAGCCCGGATGGTGGGACCCGATGATCGGCCCCGGCAAGGGCATCGACACCGACCGATACTTCGTCATCTGTTCCAACGCCCTGGGCGGCTGTCGCGGCACCACCGGACCCTCCAGCATCAACCCCCGGACCGGCCGGCCCTGGGGGCTGGATTTCCCGGTGATCACCATCGAGGACATGGTCAAGGTCCAGAAGCGGCTCATCGAACATCTCGGCATCGAGCGGCTGCTGGCGGTGGTCGGCGGATCGATGGGCGGGATGCAGGTGCTGGAGTGGGCGGTGCGCTACCCTTCGGCCGTCCGCGGCGCGATTGCCATCGCCACCACCGCCCGGCTGAACGCCCAGTCGATCGCCTTCGACGCCGTGGGGCGTCAGGCGATTCTGGCCGACCCGTGCTTCGCCGACGGTCAGTATCATGGCGGTCCCGGGCCGGACCGCGGACTGGCGATCGCGCGGATGGTCGGCCACATCACCTACCTGTCCGAGCAGGGCATGCATGAGAAGTTCGGCCGCCAGCTTCGCAACGCCGACAAGTACAGCTACGACTTCACCAGCGAGTTCTCCGTCGAGACCTACCTGGACCACCAGGGTCGGACGTTTGTCGATCGCTTCGACGCCAACAGCTACCTCTACATCACCAAAGCGGTGGACTACTACGACCTGCTGGCCCGCCACGGTTCGCCGGCCGGGGCGTTCCGCGGGTCGCGCGACACGCGGTTCCTGGTGATCAGCCTCTCCAGCGACTGGCTGTTCACGCCAGGGCAGTCCCGGCAGCTGGTGGACGGCATGCTGGCCGCCGGCTGCCGGGTCTCCTACAGCGAGATCAATTCGCCGTTCGGGCACGACGCGTTTCTGCTGGAGCCCAGGACCATCGGCCGGCTGATCGCGGGCTTCCTGGCCGACCTGTCCGGCCGGCCGGTGCTGCCGGACAGCGGCCCGGACGCGGCCTACCGCCAGGAACCGGCGGTCGAACCGGCGTGGGTCCGCCGGCGCATCGACTACGACCGCATCGAGGACCTCATCGCCCCGGGCAGCAGCGTCCTGGACTTAGGCTGCGGTCGGGGCGTGCTGCTGGGGCGGCTGATCCGCCGCAAGGGCGTCCGCGGGCTGGGCGTCGAGGTGGTGCAGGAGGACATCTGCGAGTGCGTGGAGCGCGGCCTGCCGGTGGTGGACCTGGACATCGAGACCGAGCTGGGCGGGTTCGCCGACCGTTCCTGGGATTACGTGGTCCTTTCACAGACCCTACAGACCCTCGACCGGCCCGACCGGGTGCTGGAACAGATGGTCCGCATCGGCCGGCGCGGGATCGTGAGCTTCCCGAACTTCGTGTGCTATCGCCCGGTCCTGCAGATGCTGCTCACCGGCCGGACGCCGGTCACCGAGAACCTGCCTTTCCGCTGGTACAACTCGCCCAACCGGCACTTTCTGAGCATCCGCGATTTCGAGGACTTCTGCCGGCAGCGGCACATCCGCATCGAGCGGCGCATCGCCCTGGCCGAACGTCAGCGCCGCCCCATCCGCCGCTTCGTCAACCTCCGGGCCGCCGAGGCGATTTTCGTCATCTCCCGGCCGTGAACCCGCCGCGCCGGACGGAACAAACCCCCCGCCGGCGCCGTCGTCGCCCGGACGCCGCGGCCGCCAGAGACCGCTGCCTCTGCAAACGGCTCGCCGCCGTCCGGGAGAGGATCGATGTGTCAAGAATCAAGAGTCGACCCCGATTGAGCGACCCCGATTGAGCGTTGACAGACGAGCTGCCGTCTAGGGTATGCCTTGGAACACGGGCGGGTTGCCGGCCAGACCTGCCTGGCGGGATGGTCTATG
>CAZSYS010000387.1:0-3945 GCA_964611365.1 uncultured Planctomycetales bacterium | reverse complement strand
GCGCACGTTCGCCTTGGTCGAGAGGGCGTTCACCGCCGCTCCCGTGCCGCGCCCCCGGACCGCCGGCCCGAACCGCGCCATGGGGCCGGGGCGCCGCAGCGGCCATCGAAGTCTACCTTATACCCGCGGCGCGATCCGCCAGTTTCGTCACCAGGTCGAAGACCTCCGGCTGCTCGGCCTGGGTCAGAGGCCGGGCGCTCTGCAGGGGCTGCCCCAGCGGGTGAAACCGCCGCTGGCCCTCCGCCTCGCTCACCACGCCCGTCGGATGCACGAAAACCAGCGTGCCGCCGTACAACTCCCCGCCGACCTCCACGCGCCGGGCTTCTCCCCGGTTGGCCGGGTTGTCCAGCACCGCCTGCTGCCCCAGCGGCGAACTCAGCACCCGGCTGAGCACCATCGCCGCGTCCGGCGGCGGCCCCTTGACCACCGGCTGGGGCGGCTGCGGAGGCGGCTCCCCGGTCCCGGTGGTGAACGACCACATGTCGCCCTCGGTCGTGCCCTGCTGATTGACCGCGTCCACCCGCCAGTAGTAGCGCGTCGATTTCTCCATCCCCGGCGGCTTCCAGGTCACCGCGGCCGCCTCGTGCTCCTGCAGGGCCGACGGATCCTGCCCGAAGAACACCCGGTAGCCGGTCGCATGCGGGCTGGGCGCCCAGCGCAGCACCGTGTTCACCGCGACGTTCACCGCGTCCGGGGGCGGCTGGGCCCCGGCCACCTTCGGCGGCGGCGGAATCGGCGGCTCCCATTCCTGGAACATCTTCTTGTCCAGGATCGGCTGGTAGCCCGCGAACTCCGCCAGCGCCGTCCGGCGGACCGTGCGCCGCGGATCCTCGGCCAGGTTGACCGTGTTCACCGCCTTGACCATCACCGCCGGCGGCAGGATCAGCGTCTCGACCTCGGCGCTCAGCGCCAGCCGGCCTTTGGGCACATCCCGGCCCGACGGAATCTTCAGCTCCAGCTTCCGCACCCGCACCGCGTACGGCTGGTTCTGCAGCGAGAACAGAAACTGCAGGAGGTTCTGCACCGCGCCGGCCGCCTGAATCTTGCCCGAGATCACACGCGTACCCGACTTGCCCAGGGGACGCGAGGGCAGCAGCCCCACGACCACCTCCTCCAGGCCCGTCTGTGCGCTCAGCCGGTGCAGCTCGTCGCGCAAGAGCGTCCGGGCCTCGTTCTCCTGCATCGAGAACGTCTGCAGCCCGGCCTCGATCCACGATTCCATGCCCAGCCGGACCTCTTCCTTCTCCAGCCGGATCCGGCCGATCTCCTTGCGGGCCCGCTCGATCCGGTCGCCGATCGCCCCCAGAGCCGAGGTGTAGGCCAGCACCACCGCCCGCACCGCCAGCAGGCCCAGCACGGCGCCGACCACGATCGCCAGGATCCGTTCGCGAAGGTTCATGCCACCTCACCCGCCACCCGGTCGCCGCAGGCCGTTTTCCCGCCCCGCGAACGGCCCTGAGCCTCCCGCCGGCGGCCTCACTTGCCCTTCTTTCTGGGCATCATCGACGGGATTTCAATCACCACCTCGTCGCTGACCGTGTACTTCTCGTGACGGCTCGGCCCGGCCTTGCTGCCCGCGGCCGCCCGGAACAGCGGCTCGCCCTTGGACGTCTTCACGCGGTTGATCGCCTCCACCAGCCCGGTCACCACCCGCTGGTCCAGGGCCACCAGCCTGGCCACCGCACGACCGGTGTCGTAGAACTCCAGCTCCGTCAGATGGCTCTGCTCGTTGGACGGCAGGGCCTCGGACAGCGCCAGCAGCGTGTCCAGCCAGGAGATGTTCCGCCTCTGCCAGTCCTTCAGCTCCGCGACCTTCCTGAGCATGTCCGTGCGGGCCGCCTTGTCCTCGTTGAGCATCCGGATCTGGACCTCCAGCCGGGCCAGCTCGGCCTTGCGCAGGGCGAACGGCTGGTAGGCCGCGACCGCCGCCGCGGCAATGAACAGCCCCGCCACCACCGCCACCAGCGGCCGCTTGCGGATCCGCTCGCGCCGCTCCGCCTCCGGCTCCTTCGGGTGGCTGAAGTCGAAATGCTGCCGCGGGTCGGCCGTGCTGCCGGCCGCCAGACCGATCACCGCCGGGAAGGCCACGATCGGTACGTCCACCCCACGCCAGCGCAGGGCGTCGGGAACCTCGTACAACGCCACCGGAGCGCCGAACCGGCTCTCGAACGCCCGGGCCACCGACTCGTCCACCCCCACCGTGCCGGCCAGGATGATCCGGTCGATCGCCGCCCCCAGATCCGTCGCCCGGTACGCGGCGATCGTCCGGTTCACCTCGACCAGCAGCACGTCCAGCGGCCTGGGGCGCACCGCCAGATCGTCCGACAGCGGGATCGTGCTGTCGCCGCGCGGCGGCGGGGCCGGGGCCTCCCCGCCGGACCATAACCCGCCGGCCGGCACCGCCACCGCCGCCGAACGCGAGTACGCCGGCTGCCCGTCGCGCAACACTCCGATCTCGGTCACCGACGGGCCGATGTCGATCATCAGCGTCCGCCCGCCGAGCTCCCCGCCGGCCCGCAGGGCGCAGGCGTTGGCGAACGGCCGGAGACCCAGCCGCTCGAGCTTCAGGCCCGCGGCCTCGATCACCTGGCGGTAGTACTCCACCACGCTGGAGCGCACCGCCGCCACCCACACCTCCAGCGTGCCGTCCGCCGAGGGCCGCGCCGGCAGCGCGAAATCGATCACCGCCTGGTCCTTGGCAAACGGCAGCTCCTTGCCGATCTGCATGTGCACCATCGCCGCCAGCTCGTCGGTGGTGCCCGACGGCAGCGTCATCCGGTTGAGGACCACCTCGTGGCGGGCGATGTCCACCATCGCCCGGCGACCGCGGATCCGGTTGGCGGCCATCGATCGCCGGATGAAAGCGCCCAGCGCCACCGGCTCGCGCACGTTCAATTCCGGCTCGATCGGCACGTGGGCGGCCGCGCGGATCCGCACCACGCCGCGCGCAACCTCCGCCGCGACCAGCCGCAGGGACCGCTCGTCCCAGTCAATGCACACCATCTCGCGTTCGCTAAGGCGTATACGCAAACGTGTCGCTCTCCTTGTCCTCCCACACCGGGAAGCCGATGCCCAGCGGGGTCAGATCACGGTAGTACCGGAACTGGGCGGTGTGGCCGCGCATCTCCACCACCGCCTCGATCCGGTGCGCCGTCCGCACATGGTCGGCGAAACCGATCGCCTCAATCCTAAACTGGATCGACCTGGCCGTCAGCCTGTTGGCGACCACCGCGAAGACCTCCGGCTTCAGGGCCCCGGACGCCACCAGCCAGGCCGTCGTCGATTTCTCCGCCGCCGCAACCTGGTCACGCTTGGAAAGGATCGACTCCACGTCCTGCTCGCTGAGCCCGGGAACCGACATCAGCACCACCCGCGGGGCGGTGTTGACGTTGATCTTGCCCAGCAGGACCGACCCTTGCTCCACCGTCAGCCGGTCCAGCAGCACCCGCATCTGCTCGGGACCCACCGGACTGGTGATCGACGTGGCCGGGTCCCAGGCGTCCTCCTGTTCTTCCTCCTGGTCCTCCTCCTGTTCCTCTCCCCGGTCATCCTCCTGCTCCTCCTCCTGCAGCTGCTGATCGCCCTCCTGGTCCGCCGGCTCCTCCTGCCCCGGGCCGGCCTCGGAATCCGGCCGGTCGGTCTCGTCCCCGGACGGCCCTTGCTCCTGAGGCCCATCCTGCGGCTCGGGATCCGGCTGGGCACCGGACTCCCCGTCGGCCGGCGGGTCGCCGGCCTCCTGCCCGTCGGTTTCCTCGTCGTCCCGCGCCGCCTGCCGCCTGCGCTCCTGCTTGTCCGGCGCCTCGTCGGCATCGCGCCGGTCGGAACCGGACTGCCTGCCGTCAGCCGCTTCACCGCCCCGGCCATCCCGTCCTGCACGACCCTCGCGGTCCTCGCGGTCTTGCCCTTCACGGCCTGCGCCATCCCGTCCATTCGCGCGGTCGTGGG
>CAZSYS010000386.1:0-3982 GCA_964611365.1 uncultured Planctomycetales bacterium | reverse complement strand
GCCACGGTCCTCACGCGGCTTGGCCTCATTCACGGTCAGCGCCCGGCCGCCGTGGTCCTTTCCGTTGAGCGCATTGATGGCCGACTGAGCCTCGTCGTCGTTGCTCATCTCGACGAACCCGAAGCCTTTGCTGCGACCGGTGGCGCGGTCGCTGATGACTTCGGCGCTCTGCACGGTGCCGTGTGCCGAGAACAGCTCCTGAAGCTCCGAGCTGCTGACATTGAACGGCAGGTTGCCCACATACAACTTCTTGCCCATCGATCATCTCCTGTGCGAGGGCATTCGTGACCCGCTTTTCACTTTCCGGGTCCCATCAGAAAGGGGCCACCGTATCGGCCCAGATAGGTAGGATGACGATTGAGATTTCGGTCCGGACTTGACAACATGCATGTGCCGCGTGCCCGACTCATTCGACAGACCAACCAGCGGTATTGTATCGCGCCTGCGCCGGCTGGCAAGACGCCTGACCGGAAAAGTGACAATCTTTTTTGAACGGGCGGCAGACCATCCCCCCGGGGTGCCTCAAAACACACCACACCCCCGGGACGGCCGCCCGCCCGATCCGGCTGGATGATCGAACCTTCCTCTTCGGCGTTTTCAGTAGCGCCAGAGCGGTTTCCTCTTGGCGGGTGGGGCCGGGACCTCCCGGCAACCGAAGCAAGGATTCCCCGGTGCGTCCGAAAGCCTTCAACCCGCCGTTACCCGTCTCGGACCGGCCATTCCGGCCCATCCAGCCCCCGGTCGACGCTTTTGGGTTCAAGGGGTTGTCAATTCCGGCGTAACTGCCGCCCCCTCCCGGGGAATGCCCCCTCGCCGGCGAATGCCGACCGGCTTCGCCTCCCAGCCGCATCGCAGCCAGGCCAAGGCCGGCGCCGGCGGGACACCATTGAGGAGCGTCCGTGGCCTGACCCGCTGTGCCTTTCCCGTTCCGCCGGGAGCGAGTTGCGCCTTGTCAATCCCTCGGTGACGGACTCCCGCAACCGAGGGCAGCAGGCAGTAGTGTGCCGAGCGCTCGCCGTCCATATGCGACGGACTCCCGCACGCGAGGGCAACAGCCATGGACCCACGCACCGACCTGGAACACGCACAGGCGCGGCTCGCCCTTGGCCCCGCGATGACCGTGGTCCTCCACGACGAAATGGGGACTGCCTCGGCCCGCCCCGGTCGCAGGCTGGACAGCCGACTTGCCCGCATCGGCCGTGCCTGTCCCCATCTCGCCCGCGCCCGTCGGTCTTCCGCGTGGAATGGGACCGCCTCGGTCCGCAGCCTGCATCGCCAACCGCGTCTGCGGATGAACAGGGCTGCTCGCGGCCGCCGCCCGACTGCGGATGGACCGCCGGCCCGCTGTCCGGCCGCTGCCCGACGCAGGTTCGTTCCCCGTTTCGATGTGGATCCGCCCACCGCCCCGACGTGTCCCCCCGACCACAGTCGGCCTGTCGCCCCGACGCCCGTTTTCCCCACGTACAACCGCTCAACCGCTCCGCCACCCGGGCGGCGCCGCCTGGCGTGCCAGCACCAAATCCTCCCCCGACCTTCGCCTCCCGACCCGCTCACCCCCGCAGACCCCGCAGACTTCGCTGCCCGCATGCCTTTCATCCGCCGCCGCCGGACATCGCTATTCTATGGGTGTCCTATTGTTGGGTGCCCTGTTGTTGTTCATGTGTTGTTGTGCATGCTTGGCCATCACCGCGACTCCTGCAGCATTGCCCGGCCCTTGTCGGCGATCTCCCAGATGCCGCGCGGCGAGTCGGCCTTGAGCAGGCCCTCCTTGACCATCGCATTCCGCGCCCACTGGGCGGCGTTGCGCCAGCGGGCAGGTCGGGGTCGCTGGCCAGCGGGTCGTAGTCCACCTCCTTGAGCACGGGCTTCATGATCTGGCCGACGCGTTCGAGCACGTCGCCAATCCGGCCGGAGCCGCCCATCTCCGCCAGCACGCGCAGGATCGGCTCGCGGTAGGCCGCCTCCGGCGTGCGGAGGCCGCAGCGAAGCCTGCCCAGGTCACGCCGGGCGGCTTTCGTCTGCTCATCCTCTTCCTGCTCGGCAACGGCCGCGAGGGTTTCCCACTCGGCGCGAAGCGTGGCCACCTTGTCACGGAATGCCGTCAGGATGCCCGCACGTTCCAGGGCCTCCTTGGCCTTGTCGTAGTCACGGCTGCCGAACGCCTTGGCACCCACGCCGTTGACGAAGTCGATCTCGGCCTCGACCTCCTCTGAGAGCATTTCGAACGCTGAGGACACGTTGGACGGGTTATTCTCGATCATGGCCGGTGATCCTCCACGTCGATCCGTCGGACCGGCAACCTGTTCGGCCGGGGCCTTGCGGCGCCGGCCCGCAGGGCCGTCCGGGGCATATTACCCTTTCTGTTACCCTCTCTTGAGGGTATTACCCTTTCTTCGCCCATGCCGCTCCCGGCCCACGGCCCAGGCATTCGGCCCGGCCGGCGCGCTGCAACTCGCGCAGCACGCGGCGCACCATGTCCCGGCTGACGCCGGGGCACGCCCGCTCAAGGTCCAGCAGCGTAAACCGGCCGTCAAAGGCAGCTACCGCATCCTCGACCATCTTTCGCTTGGCGCCCCGGGCCGTCCTGACCTGCCCCACGCGCTCCTCGAAAAGCCGGTAGGCTCGATGGATGATCCCCAGGTAGAAGTTGGCCCACGGCTGCCAGTCGTGCCGCCCCTCGTGCCAGCCGCGCGAGGCACGGGCCGGCACGTCGTAATAGTCCTCCCTGGCTTCCTCGACCAGCCGCTCCAGGCTGATGTATCGTCCGACCTCGTAGCCGTGCTGGTACAGAGCCAACAGGGTCAACAAACGGGACACTCGGCCATTGCCGTCGCGGAAGGGATGAATGCACAGGAAATCCAGCGCAAACAGCGCATCCGCCAGCAGCGGCGGTACCTTCGTCTGGTCGAGCACATGACGGTACGCGCGGCACAACTGCTCGACGGCCTTGGGCGTGGCTTTGGCCGCCACCGGCTTGAACCGAACGAGGGGGGCAGCCCCCGGGCGCAGTTCGACAATCTCGTTGTCCGCCTTCTTCCGTTGCCCCGCGTCGCCGGCGTCCGCCTGGATCATGCGGTGCAACCGCCGGATCAGCGCCGGCGTGATCGTCAGGCCGGCGGCGCCCGTGTGGATGAGCCGGAGGGCTTCGCGATACCCCTGCAACTCCGCCTCGGACCGGTTCACCGGCCGCGTCCGTCCGAGCACCAGCGGCCGGAGTCGTTCGGGGGCCACCTCGACGCCCTCGATGCGGTTGGACGACTCGACGCTCTGCACCAGGGCCGTTTCCCGCAGCGCCTTGAGCGCCTGCGGCGACTGCCGCGTGAACAGCTCCTGCCGGCCGCGGGCCTCGGCAATCTCGGCCAGCAGCCACGCCGTCGCCACCGGCACCTGCTCGACGCGGGATCGGATCATACAGGTTTCTCCGGGAGCATCTCGAACGCCGACGACGCGTTGCCGGGGTTCTTCCCGATGATTCGGCTCTCCCGGTCCGGGCTGTACATCGCGTCAATCCCTAGGTCTGCCGATTCGAGAATCATAGCACACCCATACACCATCACGCTCGGTGAGACCAGCTCCGGCCCCGGTCCGTGATCCAGGGCACCCCCGGGACGGCCGCGCGCCTCTCCAGCCACCGCAGCGGGAGGATCCATGCCCCGGCGGGGCGGAGCGCCGTCGCGCCCCGGGCCGACTTGATGGGTGTCCTCGTGTAGTGCTCGTGTAGAGTGACTTTTCCGGAGGAGATTCCAAGTTGTTTAGCCTCTGCAGGGATTTGGCATCCACCCTGGCACGAGGCGCCCTTCACGTCGTTCGGGTATCCAGATGGCTTGGCAGCCAGCCGACCACCACCCGCTGCGTCTGTTCGTCCCAGAAGAAGTAGACGCGCAAGCAGTACCTTGCTTCACGGCTGTTTCCCTTACGCAGGTGCCATGAGGTAGTCTCATTCTCTGTGGAAATTGACAAAAGAGGGGGCATCCTCCATAAG
>CAZSYS010000385.1:0-4019 GCA_964611365.1 uncultured Planctomycetales bacterium | reverse complement strand
CGCCCGGGGTGCGCCATGACCGGCGACTTTCACCCCCGGCCCGGCCGGGGCGGACGGAGCGTGCAACCGTGGAGGATCGCGGCCACTTTCTTACCGAGCAGCGCAACCCCCGGTCCATGGACATCGATCGGATGTCCATCGCCCAGGGCTTCGACGTCATGAACGCCGAGGACGCCTCCATCGCCGCGGCGGTGGCGGCGGCCAGAGACGACGTGGTGCGGGCCGTCGAACTGGTCGTGGCCGCCTTCCAGGCCGGCGGGCGTCTGATCTATGTCGGGGCCGGCACCAGCGGGCGCCTGGGCGTTCTGGACGCCTCCGAATGCCCGCCGACCTTCCTGAGCGACCCCGAAATGGTCCAGGGCATCATCGCCGGCGGACCGGGAGCCATGTTCCGGGCGGTCGAGGGGGCCGAGGACAGCCGGCAGGCCGGCGCGGACATGATGGATGAGCGTGCGGTCGGCCCGAAGGACGTGGTCTTCGGCATCGCCACCGGCGGCTCCACGCCCTATGTGCACGGCGCCCTGCGCCGGGCACGCGAACGGGGGGCCCGCACGGTCTTCTTCGCCTGCGTGCCGAAGGAACAGTGCGACGACCAGGCCGACGTGTCCATCCGCGTCCTGGTCGGCCCCGAGGTGCTCACCGGCTCCACCCGCCTCAAGGCCGGCACCGCCACCAAGATGGTCCTGAACATGGTCACCACGCTCTCGATGATCCGGATCGGCAAGGTCTACCAGAATCTCATGGTCGACGTGAACTCCCGGTCCAACCGCAAGCTGGTGGACCGCGGCGCCCGGATGATCGCCACGGTCACCGGCGTGGACCGCCAGGAAGCCTTCCGGCTGCTCGAGGCCGCCGACGGACGGGTCAAGACCGCCATCGTCATGCATCTGCGCGGCGTCGACCGGGCGACCGCCGAAGACCTGCTCGCGCGCCACGCCGGACGCGTCCGCGATGTGCTCGAGTCCGGTGCCTGACGCCCGGTCCGCCGGGGCTCCGATCCCGCGTGGAGACCCGGAGGCTGCCGTCGGCCGCCGGCCGCGCGTATACTGCCTCCGGGCCGAGCACGCAGCCCCCGCGGCCCGGCAGGCGGGGCAGGGAGACCCCGCGGCGCGGCGGGGTGGCCGGAAGGAAGGCGCACGGATGCCCGCGGAGTGGACGATCTGCCCCCCCTGGTCCCAACGCGATGACTTCGCCCGCAGGCTCGGCATCTCGCCGCTGGTGGCCCAGATCCTTCATAACCGGGGCGTCGTCGATCCGGAGGATGCCCGCCGCTTCCTCAAGCCGGACCTGAATGCCCTCTACCCCCCCGAGACGCTGCCGGGAGCTCTCGAAGCGGCCGACCTGATCGGCCGCAAGATCGATGACCGCCGCCCGATCGTCATCTACGGCGACTACGACGTCGATGGAATCACCGCGGTCGCCATCCTCTGGCAGCTGCTCACCCGGGCCGGCGCCGACGTCTCCTTCTACATCCCGCATCGCCTGGAGGAAGGTTACGGCCTGAACGCCGACGCCCTGCGCCAGCTGCGCAGCGAAGGGGCCGACACCGTCGTCACCGTCGACTGCGGCATCACCGCCCTGGAGGAGGCCCGCCTCGCCCGTCAGATCGGCCTGACCCTGGTGGTCACCGACCACCACATGCCCCTGGCGTCGCTGCCGGAGGCCGACGCCATCGTGCATCCCCGCATCGGTGCCGGAAGCCCCAATCCCGAGATCTGCGGCGCCGGCGTGGCGTTCAAGCTCGCCTGGGCGATCGCCCGCCGCCTCTCCCGCGGCGAGAAAGTCACGCCGGATCTCCGCCAGTTCCTGCTGGACGCCACCGCCCTGGTGGCCCTGGGAACCATCGCCGACGTTGTCCCGCTGCTGGGCGAAAACCGCGTGCTGGCCGGCTTCGGAATCAAGAGCCTGCGCAACTCGACCATGCCCGGCCTGGCCGCGCTGATCGCCTCGGCCAACCTCGGCGAAAAGCGGCTCAACAGCGACGACGTGGGTTTCTGGCTCGCGCCCCGGCTCAACGCCGCCGGACGCATGGGCCACGCGCGCCTGGCGGCCGAACTGCTCACCCGGGCCGACGCCGCCCGGGCCGCCGAAATCGCCCGCTACCTCGAAAGCCAGAACCGCAGCCGCCAGACACTGCAGCGCCGCATCTTCGACGAGGCCCGCGAGGAGATCGAACGGCGCAACCTGGCCTCCGACGCCCGACGGGCCGTCGTCCTGGCACGCGAAGGCTGGCATCCCGGCGTGATCGGCATCGTCGCCTCGCGCCTGGTGGAAACCTACAGCCGCCCGACCATCCTCATCGGTATCAACGGCGGCGAAGGCCAGGGCTCCGGCCGCAGCATCCGAAACCTCCACATGCACCAGGTGCTCACCGACTGCGCCGAACACCTGCTGGGCTTCGGCGGGCACGCCATGGCGGCAGGCCTGCGCGTGGCCCCCGGGCGGATCGAGGCCTTCGCCGAGGCCTTCGTCGCCCGGGCCAACCGGCTGCTCACCGCCCGCGACCTGGAGCCCAGCCTCCGCCTCGACGCCGAGGTCCCGCTGGACGCCCTCACCGAACCCCTGGTGCGGGATCTCGAACGCCTCGGGCCCTTCGGAACCGGAAACCCCCGCCCGCGCTTCGCCTCGCCGTCGCTCACCCTGGCCTCCGAACCGCGCCTCGTGGGCCGCAACGCCGATCACCTGCAGCTCCATTTCACCGACGGCCGTCAGAGCCGCAAGGCCATCGCTTTCGGCCGCAAGGATCTGCTCGAGCCGCTGCAGGAGAAGCGCCGCTGCCGCGTCGCCTTCGAGCCGATCCTCAACAGCTTCAACGGACGCACCTCCGTCGAGCTGCAGGTCGTGGATGTGGCCTTCTGAGCACGCCGCTCGGCCCCGGTCCCCCCAGGACACGCCCCCCGGCCGGCCCGCGTGGATCCTCCCCGGACCTCCGGTATGCTGGATGAGCGACCTGTCGTGCGACAGGAACCCTCGGGATCTGCATCATGACCGAGCCCACCGATTCCCGCCGCCGACGGCCTGCCGGCGGAGCCTGGATCCTGGCGGTGCTGGCAGTCCACGTCGCCGGCCGCCTGGCCGCCGTGGGAAATGACACCCGCACCGACAGCCTGCTCTACGGCGTCAGCGCCTGGCGATTCTGGAGCTCCTCCTCCAGCGCCTCAGACCTGATCCTCGACAAGCCGGTCGGGCAGATGATGCTCACCGGCTGGATCTACCACCTCTGGCCCACCGGCCCCAGCCGCATCAGCGTGGTGCCCGTGGAGTCCGCTTTTCTCTTGGCCGCCTGTGCGGCCTTCGGGCTGCTGATCGCCCGGCTCTTCGGCCGCCGCCAGGCCGGCTGGGCCACCCTGTGTTTCGCCTTGGGACACAACGTCTGCAATGCCCTCGACCCCACCACCGACGGGCTCAACCTCAACGAAAACTACACCGCCCTGCCCCTGGTGCTGGCCGCGGGGGCTCACCTGCTCCTCCGCCAGCCCGCCGGCAGGGGACTGGCCCGCGGAGTGGCCGCCGGAGTTGCCCTGACGATCAAGCCGACCGCGCTGGCCGCCCTGGCCGCGATGCTGCTTGACGATCTGCGGGTCGCCGCCCTGCGGGGCGGTTGGCGCCGATCGGCCGTCGCCTGGATCGCAACCGCCGCCGGCATCGCCCTGGCCTGGCTGCCCGTGCTGGCCATGCTGGCGGAGCGGGGCTGGCTCGACCGCCACATCGCCGACCTGCTCACCCATGCCCCCCGGCGCCTCGGACCTGCCGGCATCAACGTCGTGGTCGTCCGGGCCCTGACCGGCATGCTTCCGGCCCTGTGCTGCACTGCCGCCGGACTGCTCATCCGCCCGCCCCGCCCGACCGGCCGCGCGGCGGCCGGATCCCGCGACACGGTGAGCTTCGCCGTCGTGTGGCTGGCCTGCGAGATCGCCATGGTCTGCTCGCTGACCACCCCGGCACTGCACTACTGCCAGAACCTGGCCGCGCCCGCCTGCCTGCTGGCCGGCGCCGGCCTGGCCGCCGCCCGCCGGGGC
>CAZSYS010000384.1:2201-4020 GCA_964611365.1 uncultured Planctomycetales bacterium | reverse complement strand
CCGCGAGCCCCCCGGTCGGCGCGCTCGTGGTCAAGGTCGGCTTTGAGCCCATCGACGAAGTCCTCGCTCGCCTGGACCGGCCTGTGGCCCTGCTCTCGGAGGACGGCATTGTCGTCGCCGCTCACCGTCCGGACTGGCTCTATCGCTGCGCCCTGCCGCTGGACCCCGCGCGCCGCACCGCGCTGATCGAGAGCCGTCAGTTCGCCGAGCACCCCCTGGATCCGCTGCCGGTCGGGCTGGCCGGCCCGACCGTGGCCTTGGCCGGCCGCCTGCACCACATCGACAGCGAACCGGTCAGCGTGCCGGGCTGGCGGGTGGTCCTGCTGGACCGCGACAACCCGGGCTACCCGCTGACCGCCTCGCAGGTGGCCGCGGCCTGGTTTGTGACCGGCTTCGGCGCGGTGCTGCTGTGCTCGCTGGCCCTGCTGGGCGTGAACGTCGGACGACGCCGGCGGGCTGAGGAAACGCTGCGACAACTGAACCAGAACCTCGAGCAGCGCGTCCGGGAACGCACCGAGCGGCTGGCGGAAGTCAACGCCGGTCTGCAGGCCGAGGTGCACGAGCGGCTGGCCGCCGCCGAGGCCCTGCGGCGGTCCGAGCAGCGCCTCAAGGACATCATCAACTTTCTGCCGGATGCCACGTTCGTCATCGACACCGAAGGCCGCGTGACCGCCTGGAACCGGGCGATGGAGGAGATGACCGGCGTCCGGGCCGAGGACATCCTCGGCAAGGGAGACTACGCCTACAGCGTCCCCTTCTACGGCCACCCCCGGCCGGCGCTGGCCGACTGGCTGCTGACCGGCGACGACGCCATCGCGCGGCGCTACTCCAACGTCGTCCAGAAAGGCGATGTGTGGGTCGCCGAGGCCGAGGCCGCCTCGCTGCGGGCCGGCTCCGCCACCCTCTGGGTCGCCGCCAAACGCCTCTGTGACGAGAACGGCCGCGTCGTCGGCGTCATCGAGGCCGTGCGCGACATCACTGACATCCGCAAGGCCCATGAACGCCTGCGGCAGCAGGCGGCGCTGCTCAAGGCCCAGAACCAGGAGCTGGCCGCGGGCCGGGAGTACCTCCAGGCCCAGAAGCTCGACCTGGTCGAGGCCAACCGCCGCCTCCAGGAGGCCATCGAGGCCGCCCGCAGCGCCAGCCGCTCCAAGAGCGAGTTCCTGGCGAACATGAGCCACGAAATCCGCACCCCGATGACCGCCATCCTGGGGTTCATCGACGTGCTGGAGGAGACGGTCGCCGCCCTCGAAGGGCAGGCGCGGACATCGGCACTGGACTGCATTCGCACCGTCCGCCGCAACGGCCGCCACCTCCTGCAGATCATCAACGACATCCTCGACCTCTCCAAGATCGAGGCCGGCAAGCTCGAGGTCGAGTCGGTCCGATGCCACCCGGCGCAGCTGGTGGCCGACGTCTGTGCCCTCATGCGCCCCCGCGCCGAGGAGAAGGGCCTGTCGCTGGAGGTCCAATGGGAGGGTGCGATCCCCGAAGCCGTCTTCAGCGACCCCACCCGCCTGCGGCAGATCCTCATCAACCTGGTGGGCAACGCCATTAAGTTTACCGAGACCGGCTCGGTCCGGGTGTGCGTGAGGTACCTGCCGGCCTCCGACGGCGCGGAGGGCGCCGACGGAGCCGCTCGTCCCACCTTGCAGTTCGAGGTCATCGACACCGGCATCGGCATGACCCCCGAGCAGTGCGCCCGACTGTTCGAGCCGTTCGAGCAGGGCGACACCTCGACCACCCGGCGGTTCGGCGGAACGGGCCTTGGGCTGGCCATCAGCCGGCGCCTGGCCGAGCGCCTGGGCGGCACGATCGA
>CAZSYS010000384.1:0-2101 GCA_964611365.1 uncultured Planctomycetales bacterium | reverse complement strand
GCCGCCGGGCGAGGCTACGCCGCGGTGCTGATGGACATGCAGATGCCGGTCATGGACGGCTACGAGGCCACGCGGCGGCTCCGGGCGGCCGGCTACCGCGGGGCCATCATCGCCCTGACGGCCAATGCCATGGCCGGGGACCACCTGCGCTGCACCGAGGCCGGCTGCGACGCCTACGCCACCAAGCCGATCCGCAAGGATCTGCTGATCGAGCTGATTCGCCGCCATGTCCGGCCGGCGGAGGTCGCAGTCGAGACCTGAATCCTCCAGCCCTGCCGCCGCCCCGAATGCCTCAGCGGGTTCATCGGTGCCGCCCCGTCACGGTTGCCCCGGCCGCAGGAGGCTCATGTCGGACCGATCCATGGACAGGCCGGCCCGCCATTCCGCCGGCGTGAGCGTCATCCGGAGCCGGGAGTTCCTGAGGTGAAAGCTCATGCCGCTCCGCGAATCCCGCCGACGAGGTTTCCGGCGACCGCGCTGCGTCGCCGGCCGCCGGGGCGATGATCCGCCGGTCGCGATTCCGTCACATGGCCGGTGACGGCCGGTCCCGGGGCGCTTCGGGCCCGACGGGCCCCGGTGCCGCATCCTGTCGCGGGCAGGACTTGATGAATCCGCATTTTGAACCGGTTTTTGTGAACGTTCATCGTTGACAGGCCACAGGGCGGACGATAGACTGCATGCTCAGAGTTGCACATCCGGTCGTTCCGCCGCGGCAGCGGGCTCATCCAGATCCATCCGGCGGCGGGGCGCCGAACGGCTCGTGCAGATCCGTGTGGGGGTCGATGCGGCAGTGCGCTTCTGTGTCCCATGGTCCTGCGGCCACCGCATTGCGGGGCAGGCGGCCCGCCGCATCCATCATATCCCGGTATCCCTTGCTGCGGCGTAACGCTGCGGACGGCCGCGCGTCGCCGACGGGCTCAGCTCATCAAGGAGGAAACGATCCATGTCAGGACACGCATGCAGCAGACCGGAAGGAACGGCTGGGGCCGGCCGGGTGCGGTTGGTGTCGCGCATTGTCGCGCTGACCTGCCTGGCGATGGGGGCCCTCTGGCCCTCGTCGGCGTTGCTGGCCGTCGAGGCCCAGTACATCTACGGCATCCACGATCCCGGCGGCGAAGGAAACATGGGGGCCAACAAGGGATGGATCGTCTGGACCGAGGCGATCGGCTCGGACCCGAACAACTACTCGGGCGGCAACTATTCCTCCTGGTCCAACAGCGGCTACGGCGTGATCGTGCGGCTGAACAACGGCTATGGATCGGCCGGCACGATTCCCTACGACTCCCAGTACGACAACTTCGCCCAGCGGTGCGCCAACTATGTGGCCGCCTCCAGCGGCGTCGACTACTGGATCATCGGAAACGAAACCAACCTGCCGCGCGAGTGGCCCGGCAACGTCAACGGCGACCCGAACACCGGGCAGCCGATCACCGTCGCCCGGTACGTGAGCTGCTACAACAAGTGCCACACCAAGATCAAGGCGGCCAGCCCCTCCGCCAGGCTCATTCCGTCGCCCTCCGGCACCTGGGGCCCCCCGTACTCCGCCCAGGGCATCGAGGGCTTTCTGGACTACTGGGTGAACACCCTGAACTCGATCGGGGCCACCAAGATCGACGCCCTGGCTCTGCACGCCTACACCCACGGCTGCGATCCGGCCCTGGTGACCAGCACGCAGAAAATGGGTCCTCCGTACGAGAACATCTACTACCACTTTTACGTGTACCGGAACTACATGAACGCGATTCCCTCGGGCATGCGGACCAAGCCGGTCTACATCACCGAGTGCGACCAGAACGTCGAATGCGCCGACGGAGCCTCGCCGCGGCACGCCTGGTACAACAGCAACAACGGATGGGTGCGCGCCGTCTATGCCGAGATCAACGGCTGGAACAACGCCAACAGCCAGAAGATCCGTTGCGTGGCTCTGTTTCGCTGGCAGCCGGCCTCGGAAGGGGAGTACACCTTCACGTTCAGCGATCTGGCCGGCGTGGTGGCCGACTTCCAGCTGGCCGTGGCCTATGGCTACCGCTGGTCCACGTCGCCCCCGGCCGCGCCGACCGGCCTGACCGCCACGGCCGGCGACGCCCAGGTGGCCCTGACC
>CAZSYS010000383.1:0-4056 GCA_964611365.1 uncultured Planctomycetales bacterium | reverse complement strand
GGCCCCCGCGCCCGGCGGGTTTCCCGGGCGCGGAGGATCCCCGGCGTGTTCCGCGGGGAAGATGCCCTTATGGGACGTGAGACAAGCCGCAGCACGGGACGACGGTGCTGGCCGCTGACGGTCGCGGCTGCCCTGGCCATCGGCCTGGCCGGCACCGGCCTGGCCGGGCTGGACCCCCCGTGGACCAGCGGCATCGCCTGGCCCCGGGTGCCGGTGGTCGATCCCGGTCCGTCGGGAGGTCCGCCCTCGGATGCCGTGGTGCTCTTCGACGGCCGAGACCTGAGCCGCTGGGAGGGGGCCGAGAAATGGACCATTCGCGACGGCTGCGCGGAGGCCGGCGGCACCATCACGACGCGGGAATCCTTCGGCGACTGCCAGCTGCACCTGGAGTGGGCCGTACCCCGCGAGGTTCGCGGCGAGGGTCAGGCCCGGGGCAACAGCGGGGTCAAGATCATGGGCCTGTACGAGGTCCAGATCCTCGATTCCTTTGGCAACGACACTTATTTCGACGGCCAGGCGGCCGCGGTGTACAAGCAGCGCCCACCGCTGGCCAACGCCTGCCGCCGGCCGGGTGAGTGGCAGACCTACGACATCATTTTCCGCGCTCCGCGGTTCGACTCCGCCGGAGGGCTGATCCGGCCGGCCTTCCTGACGGTGCTGCACAACGGCGTGCTGGTGCAGGATCACTTCGAGCTGCTGGGCGCGACCGCGTACCGCCAGCCTCCTGCCTACAGGCCGCATCCGCCGCGGCTTCCGCTGGTCATCCAGTATCACGGCTCGCCGGTGCGTTTCCGCAACATCTGGATCCGCCCGCTGCCGGACCCCCGGGAGGATCTGCTGGCCGGCCTGCGCGCCCGGCTGAAGCCCGCCCCGGCCACAGGAACGGCCGGAGACAACGCCGGCCGCTGAGCCTCCGGGGCGTGCCGGCCGGACCGGGCGGGATCGGGCCGGGTCGGCCCGCACGGTCGAAAACGCGGCGGTTTTCGCTTATTCTGCCGGCGCCCGGACGGTTTCCCGGGATCCTGGCGGGCGGCTTGCCGCCGGACGTGCCGGCCCGGACTCGTTGAGTTGTAAATGCCTAGAAGAAATGACGTTAAGAGAGTCTTGATCATCGGATCCGGTCCGATCGTGATCGGCCAGGGCTGCGAGTTCGACTACTCGGGGACCCAGGCGTGCAAGGCCCTGCGCGAGGAGGGCGTGGCGGTGGTGCTGCTCAACAGCAATCCGGCCACGATCATGACCGACCCGGAGATGGCCGAGCGCACCTACATCGAGCCGATCACACCGCAGGCCATCGACCGCATCCTGGCCCGCGAGCGGCGGCAGGGCACGCCGGTGGACGCCCTGCTGCCGACTCTCGGAGGGCAGACCGGGCTGAACTGCGCCGTTCAGTCGGCCGATGCGGGCATTCTGGAGCGTCACGGCGTGCGGATGATCGGGGCCAGCCGTGACGCCATCCATAAGGCTGAAGACCGCACCGAATTCAAGAACGCGATGCTGCGGATCGGGCTGGATCTGCCTCGCTCGGGCGTGGCCCACGGGCTGGAGGAGGCCCGGCGGATCGTTGCCGGGATCGGACTGCCGGTGGTCATCCGCCCGGCCTACACGCTGGGGGGCACGGGCGGGGGGTTCGCGACCACGCCGGAGGAGTTCGAGACCATTGCCCGCCGGGGGCTGGAGTACTCGCTGAACCAGGAGATCCTGATCGAGGAGAGCCTGCTGGGGTGGAAGGAATATGAGCTGGAGGTGATGCGGGACTGTGCCGACAACGTGGTGATCATCTGCTCGATCGAGAACTTCGACCCGATGGGGGTGCACACCGGCGATTCGATCACCGTGGCCCCGGCCCAGACGCTGACGGACAAGGAATACCAGCGGATGCGCGACGCGGCCATCCGCATCATCCGCGAAATCGGGGTGGACACCGGCGGCTCGAACATCCAGTTCGCGGTCGATCCGCGCAGCGGCCGGATGGTGGTCATCGAGATGAACCCGCGGGTCTCGCGGAGCTCGGCGCTGGCCAGCAAGGCCACCGGCTACCCCATCGCCCGGGTGGCGGCCAAGCTCGCCCTGGGTTACACGCTGGACGAGCTGCCCAACGACATCACCCGCACGACGCCGGCTAGTTTCGAGCCGACCATCGATTACTGCGTGGTCAAGATCCCCCGGTGGACCTTCGAGAAGTTCCCGGAGGCCGACGAGACCCTGACCACGCAGATGAAGAGCGTCGGCGAGGCCATGGCCATCGGACGGACGTTCAAGGAGGCCCTGCAGAAGGGCATCCGCTCCATGGAGATCAAGCGTTTCGGGCTGGGGCTGGACGGCAACGACAAGTGGCTGGCGGCCCGCCGACGGGAGCGCGACCGCGCCGAGGCCGGCGGGGGGGCGCGGACGGGTCCGCGCTCCGGCGAGGCCCCGGCGGACACCGACGAGCAGTCCGCCCGCCGCTACCCGATTCCACTGGAGCGGCTGTCGGACAAGCTCTCCCGCCCGTGTCAGGGCCGGCCCTACTACGCGCGCTATGCCCTGAAGATGGGCTGGAGCGTCGATCGGATCCATGCCCTGAGCCACATCGACCCCTGGTTCCTGGAGAACATCCGGGAGCTGGTGGAGTTTGAGGACCGGCTGATGGCCGCGGCGCCGACGGCGCCGGCCGGCGACGGCGAACTGCCGCCCGAGGCGGCGGCGGTGCTGGCCCGGGCCAAGCAATGGGGCTACAGCGACGTCCAGATCGCCCGGGCCTGGGACTGGGAGCCGCAGCAGGTACGGGCCTGTCGCCGGCGCCTGGGCCTGCGTCCGGCCTACAAACTGGTGGATACCTGTGCCGCCGAGTTCGAGGCCGTCACGCCCTACTACTATTCCACCTATGAGGTTCCCGCGGCCCAGGTCGAGCCCGGAGGACGGGTCCGCCCCCGCGACCCCGACGACGAGATCCGGGTCTCGGATCGGCCCAAGGTCGTCATCCTGGGCGGGGGACCCAACCGCATCGGTCAGGGTATCGAGTTCGACTACTGCTGCG
Organism: uncultured Planctomycetales bacterium; assembly: GCA_964611365.1. Classification (GTDB taxonomy): domain Bacteria; phylum Planctomycetota; class Phycisphaerae; order UBA1845; family PWPN01; genus CALLOB01. The sequence goes on along the minus strand of CAZSYS010000383.1, from coordinate 1,037 downwards.
TGCACGCGGTGATGGCCGCGCGGGCCCTCGGGTATGAAACCGTGATGGTCAACTCGAATCCCGAGACCGTCAGCACCGACTACGACACCAGCGACCTGCTGTTCTTCGAGCCGCTGACGCACGAGGACGTGCTCAACATCTGCGAGCGGCTCAACGGGCGGCCGTTCGAGCCCGACCGCCAGGTCGGCGGGCACGTGCGGGGCGTGATCGTGCAGTTCGGCGGCCAGACGCCGCTGAACCTGGCGATGGGCCTCAAGCGCGCCGGGGTGCCGATCCTGGGCACCTCTCCGGAGAGCATCCACCTGGCCGAGGACCGCGAGGCCTTCGCCGAGGTCCTCCGCGAACTGGGCCTGAGGCAGCCGGCCAACGGCATCGCCTTCGACGTGGCCGGAGCCAGGGAGATCGCCGCCCGCATCGGCTACCCGGTGCTGGTGCGGCCTTCCTACGTCCTGGGCGGGCGGGCGATGGAGAAGTGCCACCTGGAGGCCGACCTGGTCCGCTACATGGAGCGGGCCCTGCAGGCCACCGACCGGGCGGCGGCGGTGGACGAGAAGCACCCCATCCTGATCGACCAGTTCCTCAGCGAGGCCGTCGAGGTCGATGTCGACTGCGTCAGCGACGGCCGGCGGAGCGTGGTCTGCGGGGTGATGGAGCACATCGAGGAGGCCGGCATCCACAGCGGCGACAGCGCCTGCGCCCTGCCGCCGTACTCGCTGTCGCCGGCGATCGTCGACGACATCCGCCGCCAGACCGGGCTGCTGGCCGGGCGGCTGGGGGTCCGGGGCCTGATGAACGTCCAGTACGCCGTCAAGGACGACGTCGTGTACGTGCTGGAGGTCAACCCCCGGGCCTCGCGGACCGTGCCGTTCGTCAGCAAGGCCACCGGCGTTCCCTGGGCCAAGATCGCCACCGAAGTCATGCTCGGCTCCTCCCTGGACGACGCCCTCGCCCGCCGGGGACTGCGCGACGCTCCCTGGCCGCATTACAGCTCGGTCAAGGAATCGGTCTTCCCGTTCTCCAAGTTCCCCGGCGTGGAC
>CAZSYS010000382.1:0-4058 GCA_964611365.1 uncultured Planctomycetales bacterium | reverse complement strand
CAGGCTGGTGGGCGATGGACCTGGTTCCGCCGTCGGTTTCGACCTCCACGTGCCCTGCGTCGGCACCGTGTGGCTCAACGCTTCCAGCCGCCCCGGCCGGCTCAGCGAACTTCCACGATCGACCGCATCGGGCCGCCCCGAATCGGTCGGACTTGCCGTCGTGAATCCAAGAGTTGCCCCGGGATGGCTTGCAGGCTGAATCTTTCCCGCCCGCGGGGGTCGACTGAGGCCCGGACGACGGATTGACTCGCGTCGACCGACCTCGATGACTTCTCGGCCCCGTCCTCGGCATCCCGGATCGTCGCGCCGCCCGGTCCTCCTCCAGGCCTCCTCCGGCGCGACCCTCGGCCATCTACCTTATCCTACCGCTCTCTGCGGGCCCATGTCAATCCCATAAACTGGGGTAAAACATTTTAAGTCGACGAAAAGCCCGGCCGGATCCGCTCTGAAACGTTCCATAAACCCCATACGGCTACCGTGTGGCAAAGCCTGGAACTGCCCCCCTTCGACGCCCCGTTCCGTCCGTCCGTCCGGTCCGGGCCCCAGCTATCTAAGTATATGCACCTGCCCTCCGCCGAAAGCGGCAATGCCGGTGTTTGTTCGCCTGATTACGTCTTAATTCAAGTGTCGCTGATATCGGGCTTGTTGCCGGCTGAGGGCCTCGGCCACGGGATCCCGGACCCGGGGTGTCCGCTTCTCCGCGTGCCGGGAGGCAAGAGCGGCACGCCGTTGCGGGACGCTCAATCCGGCGGGTCGAGGGTGGATAGGCTGGCAGCGGCTGTTCGCCCGGGGTTACAGAAACTGATGCCCGGAGGGCATTGGACAGGGTCGGCCGCCGGGTCTTGCCCTTCAGTGCCTCGGCCGGTCCTGCTGGGTCTTCCTGTGGATGTCGCCGTAGCGGGCGCCGTTGGCAAACGACCGCCCCGTAATCCACTTCTGGCCGGTGGTTCGCACACAGAGGGTCTGGGCGGTGAAGAAGTCTTTCTTCATCGCGTCCACCCCGATGCCGGTTTCCCAGGGCACCCGGCGGAAGCCCTCGCGGTTGACGTGGCCGTCCGTGAAAGCCAGGTTGGTGGTGCCGGCCGTCCGGGAGCCCAGGCTCGGATGCCTGGGAATCAGCGTATCCAGGGCCAGCCAGTTGCTGTCGTTGTACTGCGAGGCGGCACGGTTGGCCAGGTCCTCCTCGACCAGCAGGGGGACGCCCTCAAAGGCCCGCATGCCGGAGCCGGTATGGTCGTCCCGGTAGAAGTCCGGGGCGGCCGGATAATGGGCGCCGGCCAGCACCTCGGTCTTGGCCCCGGCGAGCATGCCGTGCAGCGTGTAACTGTAGGCGATCGGCGTGACCGCCTTGCCGGTCACCGGATCGATGGGCTGCTCCTCCGGCCGATGCTCGCCGCACACGTAGGCCTCGGCCTTGCCTCCCATGTGACGCCGGAAGATCGTGCCATCCTGCGGCTTGCGCCCAAAGGTTGTGCGGCCGTTGTTGTTGACCCCGCCCAGCCAGTCGGCGCCGTTGTCCTTGCCCCCGCCGGGCAGGCGGCCGGTATTCTCGCTGGAGTAGGTGATGAAGGCCGTGGTCAGCATCTTGAGGTTCGACATGCACAGCGTGTTGCGGGCCTGCGCCCGGGCCCGGGCCAGGGCCGGCAGCAGGATGGCGACAAGCATGGCAATGATCGCCACCACGACCAGCACTTCAATCAGCGTGAAACCGCGCCGGGCGGCGCGCCGATGCCCGCGACCCCATCCGCCTGCCATGTTTTCATCCTCGCTGCCGAAAGGAGAGCGGTTCGCCGGCTTATGCCGTTGGCCGCTACGGCCCCGGAGGCATCCCGCCGACCGGTGCTCAAAGCCTGGGGGTCTGCCGCCGCAATGACCGACCGATGCTGCCGCCCGGCTCAACGACCGCCCCTGACGCTTCATCCATCCTATTATCCGATCGACCCGCGGATTGCAAGACCTGAAGTCAAAAATAAACCACTTAAATCTTTTTAGCTTGTCATGCGTCCGGCCCGTGACCACCTCGGTCGGCCCAAGGTCCGACCAACACAGGACTTGGAAGAGGCGCTGCAGGAGAGCCGGATCGGGCCCGCCCGGTCGGATGCTCAACCGCCTTCGGCAGGTCGAACGGGCCAGTCGGGGGAGTCGGTGCGGGCCTGGGTCATCCAGGCGGCCATCCGGGCGACGGTTTCAGGATGCCGACCGGCCAGGTCGGTGGTTTCGGCCGGGTCGGCGGCCAGATCGTAAAGCTCGATGCCGCCCAGGTTATGACGCACGGCCTTGAAATGCCCGGCCCGCACCGCCTGGTGGAACCCCCGCTCGTGGAACTCCCAGTAGAGGTACTCGTGCTCCGGTGCCGGCCGGCCCTGCAGAAGCGAGGCCATCGGCAGGCCGTCCAGGCCGGCCGGGATTTCCGCGCCGGCCAGCTCTGCGGCGACAGGCAGGAAATCCCACATCGCCCAGACGTGGTCGCTGACCGTCCCGGCCGGGGCGGTGCCGGGCCACCAGGCGATCATGGGCACGCGGATGCCGCCCTCGTAAAGGTCGCGTTTGTGTCCGCGCAGCCCGCCGGCGGCCTGGAAGAACGCCGGATCGTAGCCGCCCTCGACATGCGGGCCGTTGTCGCTGGTGAACAGCACCAGCGTCCGGCGGTCGATGCCCAGCTCGCCGAGGCGGTCGACCAGCCGGCCCACGTCGCGGTCCAGCCGCTCGATCATGGCCGCATAGCCCTTCTGAGGCTCGGTCCAGTCACGGTCGGCATACGCGCCGAAGTCCGGCACCTCCATGCCGTTGCCGGTGTCGCGGCAACGCTCGTTGTTGGCATGGGGGATGGTGCAGGCCAGATACAGGAAGAACGGCCGGTCGCGGTGACGCTCGACGAAGGCCAGGGCCTCCTCGGTGAAGCGGTCGTGAGCGTATTGGCCCCGCTGGCCGCCGAGGTTGCCGGGCATCGAGACCATCTGCGTGTTGCGCCAGAGGAACTCGGGATAATAGTTGTGGGCGTGGACCTGGTTCAGGAAGCCGAACCATTCGTCGAAGCCCTGGCGGTTGGGGATGCCGGGGGTGCCCTCCTCCCCCAGCCCCCATTTGCCGACGATGCCGGTGGCGTAGCCGGCGTCGCGAAGCACCTTGGCCACGGTCCGGTCCTCCGGCAGCAGGGGCACGCGGCCGTTGCCGCGGATGCGGGCCCGGCCGGTATGCCGTCCGGTCATCAGGCAGCAGCGTGCCGGGGCGCAGACCGTGCTGCCGGAGTAGAACTGCCTGAAGCGGATGCCCTCGGCGGCCAGGCGGTCCAGCCGGGGGGTGGCCACGCGGACCGACCCGTAGCAGCCCAGGCCGCCGTAGCCCAGGTCGTCGGCCAGCACCAGGATGATGTTGGGCCTCGGCGCGGCGGGAGCGGTTGCCGGTCCACCGGCCGGAAGAGACAGCGACAGAACAGCGATCAGCCAGGTCATGTGGCAGACTCCGGGCATCCGGCGGTCAGCGCGGCCAGGCGTCGCGCAGGTCGCTGGAACAGGCCGCCGGAATGTTGTTGTTCGCCAGAATCTCGGGCATGAACTTCTCGACCAGCGCCGGCTGGAGCACGATCTTCTCCTCGTGGTCCTCCTCGAAGCGCAGGACGATAAAATCCTCGCGGTTCTCGCGGATCATCTCGATCAGGTGCCGCAGGTTCCGCACCGGCCGGTCATTGACGTGCGTCACCACCGACAGCGGGGTGATGCCGTAGCCCTTGGTGATCCGGTGCGGCAGGATCGGGCAGGAGAGCACCACCAGCTCCTGGTCCGGCCATTCCGGCCTGGCCCGCATGTAGCGGGGCAGCATCGTGCCGCGCATGCCCATGAAGGCAAAGGCGTTGGCTCCGGCGGCCTTGAGCAGGTCGGAGGTCACCGGGGTGAAGACCAGCCCGCCGTAGATGAAGTAGGAAGGGCGCGTCCCGCTCATCCGGCGGAAGACCTGGGGGATGCGGCTGACGGTCGGGACCTCGACCTCCAGGGCGGCGCCGTCGCGGATCAGCCCCAGCCGCACGGTTTGGCCGACGGTCTTGCGCGACACCAGGCACC
>CAZSYS010000381.1:3831-4064 GCA_964611365.1 uncultured Planctomycetales bacterium | reverse complement strand
GTCATGCTCGGCTCCTCCCTGGACGACGCCCTCGCCCGCCGGGGCCTGCGCGACGCTCCCTGGCCGCATTACAGCTCGGTCAAGGAATCGGTCTTTCCGTTCTCCAAGTTCCCCGGCGTGGACTGCGTGCTGGGACCCGAGATGCGCAGCACCGGCGAGGTCATGGGCATCGACGCGGCCTTCCCGATGGCCTTCGCCAAGGCCCAGATGGCCGCCGGGGGGGGGGGGGGGGG
>CAZSYS010000381.1:0-3821 GCA_964611365.1 uncultured Planctomycetales bacterium | reverse complement strand
TGCGCCGTGCCTTCCTCAAGGGCCTGGGCCAGGCGGCGGGCTGCCGACCGCCGGGACGGTGCTGCTGAGCGTCAACGATCACGACAAGCCGCTGATCGTGCCGATCGGACGGGCGTTCGCCGAGATGGGCTTCCGCATCGTCTCCACCCGGCGGACCCGCGAGGCCCTGCTGGCCGCGGGCGTGCCCTGCGACCCGGTCTCCAAGATCCAGGACCCCGTCGGTCCGTACCTCATCGACATGATCGCCCGGGGCGGGATCGATCTGCTGATCAACACGCCGGTCTACTGGGGCAGCGCCGCGACCGAGTCGCGGATCCGCTCGGCGGCGGTGATGCACCGCATCCCGCTGATCACCACCATCACCGGGGCCCGCGCCGCGGTGATGGCCATCCGCTCGCTGCGGGCCGGCGACTGGGACGTGCGTTCCATCCAGGAGTACCAGGCGGATCTGCGGACCGGGCGCTGAGCCCCGCGTGCGCGGCCTGCCCGGCGGGCCCGGCCGCTGGCGAACGGCAGGAAGACGGACGGCACGATGATCTCACGACTGGTCGACAAACAGGTGGGCGGCATCCGCGTGCAGGGTGTCAGCCTCGCGGGCGAGGAGACGGTCGTCATCCTGCCGGAGCTCAACGTCGCCTTCGACGTGGGCCGGGCCCCCCGCGAGCTGATTCCGATCGACACCGTCGCCCTGACCCACGGCCACATGGACCATTCGGCCGGGCTGGCCTACTACTTTTCGCAGCGCAACTTCCAGGGGCTCCCGCCGGGGTGCGTGCTCGCCCAGCACCGGCTGGTTCAGCCGATCCAGGACCTGCTGGGGGTGTACGGCCGGATCGAGGGGCATGTCTCGCCCGGCCGGGTGGTGGGCATCGACGAGGGCGAGGACTACGCCGTGCGCCGCGACCTGCTGATCCGGCCGTTCCGTGTGAACCACCCCGGCCCGGCGCTGGGCTTTTCCGTCGTCGAGGTCCGCAAGAAGCTCAAGCCGCAGTACGCGACGCTGTCCGGCCCGCAGCTGGCCGAGCTCAAGGCCCGCGGCGAGGAGATCGAGTACCGCCTGGAGGTGCCGAAGGTGGCCTTCTGCGGCGACACCGCGGTCGGCGACTACCTGGACCACGACCACGTCCGCAACGCCGAGCTGCTGATCATCGAGTGCACGTTCTTCGACCCCGACCACCGGGACCGCGCCCGCCAGGGCTGTCACACCCACGTGAGCGACCTGCCGGGGGTCTTCGAGCGGGTCCGCAGCCGGCAGGTGATGATCTCCCACCTCACCCGCCGCACGGGCATGCGCGAAGCCAAGCGGACGCTGGCCCGGCTGCTGCTCCCGGCGGACCTGGAACGCACCGTGATCCTCATGGACCTGCCGCCCCGACGGCCGGCCGTTCAGCCTGCTCAGACGGTATCGCCGCCGGCGCAGAGCCCGTCCACGCCGCAGGTTCCGCCGCGAGCCGCCGACTGAGGGCGCCGGCCGTCCCCGGGACGACAGGCATGGCCGGCCTGCCGGCGGGCCTGCGGCCCTGCCGGCGGACGTTGTGGTCCTGCCGGCTCCGGGGTTATAACACTTCGCCGCCAAGGCGGTTTCCGGCAGCCGGCGTGTGTGCCGGCCGTGCCATGGAAAAGCCGCGGATGGTGGAAGCCGGGATTCGCGGGTGTGCGTCGTGTCGAGCGATTGCCGGTGGTCGCAACAGGTGCGGCGAGGCGGCCCGATTCTCCCGACCCGTTGCGGCCGGCCTTCCGACGGACCGGAATCTCGAACATGGAGCCAGCGTTGCGAGGCCTGACCCTCTACGCCGCCGTGCTGTGGTTGACCTGCACAAGCTGCACGCCGCCGAGAGCGTCGTGCCCCTGCCCGGCCTGGGGCCCGGAGACCGGCAAGGCGACCACCCGGCAAGCCGGACCGGCATCGGAGGACCATCCCGACGATCCGGAGGAAGGTTTCGTCCCCCTGTTCGACGGCCGATCCCTGGCCGGCTGGCAGGGCCGGACCGAGGAGTACGAGGCTGCCGACGGCCTGCTGGTCTGCAAGAAGGGCGCCCACGGCAGCCTCTACACCGACAGGCAGTACTCGGATTTCATCCTCCGCCTGGAATACCGCCTCGAACCGGGCGGCAACAACGGCATCGGCATCCGGGCTCCCCTGGGCGACGCCCCGCCGGCGGCGACCGGCATGGAAATCCAGATTCTGGATGACGACTTTCCCGGGTACCGGGACTTCCAGCCGGTTCAGTTCAACGGGTCGATTTACGGCGCCGGGCCGGCCGAGCGCGGCCACGCCCGGCCGGCGGGAGAGTGGAATGCCATGGAGATCACCGCCTGCGGCCCGCATATCCAGGTGATGCTCAACGGCAAACGCATCCTGCAGGCCGACATGGACGACGTCGGCCCGGTGCGGATGCACGGTTTTGACTTCGTGGGGCTGCACAACCGGACCGGCCGCATCGCCATCTGCGGCCACGAGCACCGCGTCGAATTCCGGCGGATCCGGATCAAGGAGCTGGAACCCTCCCGGCCGTCGGCCGGGTCCTGAAAGGGGCGCCCGGAATGATTCGAGCCGTTCTGGTTGCCCTGCTGGCCTGCGTTGCTGCCGGGACGCAGGTGGTGCGGGCCCAGTCGCCTGGAAGCCGGCCCGCGCAGGATCCCGCTGCGGCGTCGCTGGCGGACCTGCGGCAGCGCGTCGCTCCGGCCGTCGCCCGGGCGTTGAGCTTCCAGGCCCGCAGCCAGGCCGAGGACGGCGGCTGGCCCGGTCCGCTGGAGGCTTCGGACCCCGCGATCACCGCCCTGGTGGCCAGGACGTTCATCCAGCATCCGGCCTTCGGGCCCGGGCACGTCATCAGCCGCCGGGCGATCGACCTGGTGCTGCGATTCCGCCAGCCCGACGGCGGTATCTATGACCCCAGGCTCGGCTACCTGAACTACACCAGCAGCCTGGCGCTGATGTCCCTGGCCGCCACGGGAGGGTCGGCCTATCGGGAGCGGATCATCGAACTGCGCGACTTTCTGCTGGCCAACCAGTGGGTCGAGGGCAAGACGGACGACCGGGGCAACCCCGTCGATCCGGCCCATCCCTGGTACGGCGGCGCCGGCTACGGCGAGCACAAGCGACCGGATCTGTCCAACACGCACATGATGCTGGAGGCCCTGCGGGCCGGGGGCCTGCCTCCGGATCACCCCGGTTTCCGCAAGGCCCTGCGTTTCGTGTCGCGCTGCCAGATGCTCGGAACGTCCAACGACCAGCCCTTTGCCCGGGCGGCGCTCGACGGGGGCTTCATCTATTCCCCGGCCAACGGGGGCGAGAGCAAGGCCGGTACAACCACCTCGCCCGAGGGCGACCGGCTGCGCAGCTACGGTTCCATGACCTACGCGGGCTTCATGAGCATGATCTATGCGGACGTGTCCCGCGACGATCCGCGCGTCGTGGCCGCGTGGGACTGGATCCGCGGCAACTACACGCTCAAGCACAACCCCAACATGCCCGGCCGGCAGTCCATCCAGGGGCTGTACTACTTTTACCACGTGTTCGCCAAGGCCCTGAACGTTTGGGGCGAGCCCTATGTGGTCGAGCCTGGCGGCACCCGGCACGACTGGCGCGAGGATCTGTGCGCAGAGCTGCTGGCCCGTCAGCGACCCGACGGAAGCTGGGTCAACGACGCGGATCGCTGGATGGAGGGCAACCCGCACCTGGTGACGGCCTACAGCGTGCTGGCCCTGCAGATCGCCACCGGCCAGGCCCGCCCGTGAGGCCGACGCAGGGATCGGGCCGGCGGCCGCCTGGCCGGCCGGCTCAGCCGCCGCGGGACGCCCGCCGCAGATGCTCCAGC
>CAZSYS010000380.1:0-4100 GCA_964611365.1 uncultured Planctomycetales bacterium | reverse complement strand
TTCGAGGGTGCGCGCCAGTTCGTGCTGCCGCCAGTGATGCCGCAGCAGCAGCGCGACGCTGAGAATCGCGGCGGTCGGGTTGGCGATGCCTTTGCCGGCGATGTCGGGCGCGCTGCCGTGCACTGGCTCGGCGATGCCGACACGGTCGCCCGATCCGTCCGCCCCGATCAGCAGCTCCGTGCGGATCACCGTGCCGACCTGCGAAACCAGCTGGTTGGCACCGGGATCCGGCCCGCGCTCGCCGATCGCCAGCCGGAACGTGTACCGCTGGCCCATGGCCACCCCATAACCGATGGGCACCACCCCATAGAGCCCGCCGTCGCTGATGTTCAGGCACTCGGCGGCGATGACCTGGGCCTCGGTCTTCTCCTCCTCCTGGTCGATGTCGTCGATCAGGAACATCTCGCAGCGGATGCTGCGCCGCGGACACTGCCGCGTGTCGTTCTCGCGGAGCGCCTCCCGCCAGAGGACCGGGACGGGCATCGAAACACCCATCGCCGGATAAGCGGATGAAGCCGGCGGGTCAAACACGGCGGCCGCGCCGGACAGCCCGGCCTGTTGAGACGTGGGCATCACGCGCCTCCGTGCTTCTTCCCCGGTATCCGACCCCGTTTCCGGCACGCGGGAGCTGCGCCCGCCACCCGGTGAGGCTCCCCGACGTCCCTGCCGGCAGTTCCTCGATACCGCAGATCGTCCTCAATCAGCCGCTCGCCCTGCCCCTGGGCGTGCCGACCAGCCACCCTCAGCTGCTGCTGACCGCTTCCCCGGGCCGTCGATCGTCAGGGCCCCTGCCGCCGCGCAACACAAGCACCCGTCAACAACCCTGCGATCCCCCCAGTACCCGGGGGCTCACTTGGCTTCGCTGAAGGTATGTAAGACTCGGCACGTTCAGCCTGGCCGATATTATTTAATGCCCACTTCAAGAGGGCACGTCGGACATGTTAATCTGGTGGAAGTATACACCATATCCGTTTCGGGTCAAGCGGTCGCCGGTCCGTCAGTGAAGATTGATCGAGAATGGTGGCCTTGGTCGCCTGAAACCGACTCACCCTGTTGCAGACTCGATGCAGTACTCGGTCGTCGTCCGAGAATCCGGAAACCGGGCATCCGTGGCCCAGCCTATTCGCCGGGCAAGTCGTCGTTTTCTGCGATAACCGGAGCGAGCCGAGGGCTGGCCCGATACGATCAATGATCGCGCCCCGGCCTCGGTGTCCCTGGAGTCCGGAAAGCCCAGGATGTGGCTCAGGTTGGGGGTGTGGGTCGTACGCCGCGGAAGAATCGCCTTGGCGGCCGCCTTGCCCCCGCCGCTCTCGAATGGGGCCCGCACGCCGTGCAAGAAACCCCGCCGGCGGCGGAGAAAACCGAGGCCAGACCATAAATCGCCATGACAACGCCCGTGGAGGCGCATTGAATCAGGTGGCAGGAGGCTGCGGGTCGAGATCCGGCGGGTCAAAGTGCGGCGGATCGGCAAACGGAGGCTCGACAGACGGCCGGCCACCCGCAGAACGGCCCGGACCGGGGGCTTGACAGGATGTCTGGAAGGCCCTTTAATGGAGGATGAGGTTACGGGGGATATTCAGGTTGGCCGCCCGGCGGCCGGCCGCATACATCCCTGAAAGATTGATACGATTATCGCCCGGATGGGACGGACTTATCTTCCTCATTGATTCCCACCCGTAACCCGCCCAGGCCCGGGGCCCCCCCACGGCATCGCCATGGCGCGATCCGGGGCCCCCGAGGGCTGATCAGACATGACGAGTCGCCCGGGATGAGCAGGCCTGCTCATCGAAGAAGCGATGCGCCCCCGCTACCCGCGGCTGCGGGTTGGAGGCGGTGTGCAGCGAGCGGCTCGAAAGGCGGGTGACCAGGAGCGCATGGGCGCCCCGGTCCGGCAGCGTGGCTATTCCGGTCCTGCAGTGTGACCGCCCCGGTCCTGCACGCGTAGTGGCGGGTCGGAGCGGTCCGGTGAAAGCCCCGAAGCCGCGGCCCGGTCTGCGGTGGGGCGATTATGCGGGCCCGGCTTCACGCGGCTCGACAACCGTGATTCCAGGCATCCTCCCGGCCTGCGGCCCTGAGTCGGGCCGGCGGGAGTCGGGAGGTCTGTCAAAGGCGATTTCCGCCGCCGGCTGTTCGGCGGCTCAAGAAGGAAGGATCGGTATGACTTGTGGGGCCGTGTTCGGGCCGAAGCCTCGCCCGATCGCGGCCGGTGGTTCGCCAGGTCGCCCCGACCGCAGGCCGGCGCCGGACGGGTCAAGCCGATGTGCGTGCAGGCAGCGGACCTGGGCCTCATCCATCCATCCTGAAGGTCGCGGGCCGGTCTGATGTCCGGGCCGGGCCTGGCGAAACCACGCATTCGTGCCCAAGGCACGGGAGGTGTTCCATGAGGCCAAACAAGGTGTCGGCAGCCCAGGGTCAGCGCGGTTTCACGCTGATCGAGCTGCTGGTGGTGGTGGCGATCATCGCCCTGCTGATCTCGATTCTCCTGCCGAGCCTGGCCCGGGCCCGCGAGCTCTCGAAGCGCACGGTGTGCGCCTCGAACCTCAAGGGCACCGGCACGGGCTTCTACACCTACGGCAACGAGAACAACGACGACTGGCCGGCCGCGGCCTGCGTCGCCCCGCCGACGACGGTGGGGGTCACCGGAGCCGTTTACGTCAAGCAGATCAGCGCGAAGCGCGGCGCGACCGGTCAGCCCCAGATGGGCGAGACGCTGACCACCCACATCTACGTGTCTACGGTCCGCAACTTCTGGACGCTGGTCCGCACCGGCGCGTCGGGTCCCAAGTCGTTCATCTGCCCGTCTTCGGAAGACCAGCCCAACCCCGAAGCCAACCCCCAGGACTACTGGGACTTCGGCCTGGGCGACTTTTTCAACACCACCGATGCCGCGGTGTCGGACACGAACTGCCAGGCGGCTTTCAAGCAGGTCAGCTACGGCTACCAGGTGCCCTACGGCAAGCTGGGCCGGCCGTCGTCGGACCGCGATCAGGAAATGCCTCTGGCGGCCGACAAGGGGCCCTACGGCGCCTTCATCGACGGCGGTCAGGGCTCGGCACTCGCCGCCCCGACCACCATCCCCAACAGCACTTCGAGCCCGGATGAGTGGCGCAAGTGGAACTCGCCCAACCACGGCGGCTTCGGCGACGGTGAAGGCCAGGTGGTGCTCTATGCCGACGGCCACGCCGAGTTCCAGACCACGCCGATCGTCGGCGTCGGCAAGGACAACATCTACACCCGCTGGGTCAACGACACCTTGACGACCTGGGAGAACCGCGTGGGCGGCGCCGCCCCGGTGGCCACCCTCACCCAGAACACCAACTCCGCCCCGGTTTCCAACACCGACAGCCTGATCTATCCGTGACCGGCGGTCAGGCGCACGCGTAATTCATGACGAAAACGGGCGGCTCCGGCCGCCCGTTTCTTTTTGCATCCGGTCCGGGAGCCTTGTCGGCCCGGGCACGACGGCTTATCGTGTGCCCCGATCGGCGCCGCCCGGCGCGGGCAGCGCAGGGTTGGGGCACTTGCCGGATCTTCGTCCCGGGGGATCGGAACGCGTGGGGAGAATCGACTGGTTGGCGGTCGCACTGGTGATCGGTCTGGCCGTCGCCGGCGGGCACGGCTGGTCGGTGGTTTCAGGTCTGTACCTCGACGACCACGCCCACCACCAGCATCTTCGCGAAGGCGACTGGTCCTTCCGCTCGGCGGTGGACTCGGCCGAACTCGGCATCGTCGGCGACGTGCTGGACCTCTGGGGCCGCAGGGAGGCCGGGCTGCGGTTTTTCCGCCCGATCGCCTTCTGGATCATGCGGGCCGAGTACACGCTGGGCGGGTGGCGGCCGGAAGTCGTGCACCTGTTTTCGCTGCTGTGGCACTTTATGGCCTGCATGCTGGCCGCCGTGCTGGCCCAGCGATGCCTGGGGCAGCGGTTCTGGGCGATGGTCGCCGGCCTGCTGATGGCCCTGCACCCCAACCACGTGAGCACGGTCTACTGGATCGCCTGTCAGACCGAGCTGATGACCACGGTGTTTCTCCTGGCCGGCGTCCTGGCCTACAGCCGCCACGCCGGCTGGGGCCGGCTCCCCCCGCCGCAGGCCGCCGAC
>CAZSYS010000379.1:0-4113 GCA_964611365.1 uncultured Planctomycetales bacterium | reverse complement strand
GCCGCGGCGGCGGCGGTGCCCGTTGCCGGTGCCCGTCTTGCGCCTGCGGCCCGGCGGAGTCGCGGCGGGAAGGCGGTGTCGTCCATGTCCATGCGGTTCGTTTCCCGTTCCGACCCGCGACCTGAGCTTGTCCGGATCCGACAGGACATCGAAGCGGCGCGTGCCGCAGCCCGGAGCATGCATGCCCGGGGCGACGGCGCGGCGGCGGTGTGCGCCGCGCTGACGGAGATGCATGACCGGACCGTGTGGGCGGTTTTCGATGCCGCCCGGGCGGGGCTGGACGGTCGTGTGCGGGCGGCTCTGGACCGTCAGCTGGCCGTGGTGGCCGTAGGGGGGTACGGCCGAGGCGACGTCGCCCCGCACTCGGACGTCGATCTGCTGTTTCTCCTGGCCCCCGGGGCCGCGCCGGAGACGGCCGCATTCGTATCCGGGCTGATCCGCGACCTCTGGGACGCGGGTCTGGCTCCTTCGCAGAGCGTGCGAACGCCGGCGGACTGCGCCGCGATGGCCCGCGAGGATCTGTCCTTCCGCACCGCGGTGCTGGAGGTCCGCCTGCTGCTGGGGTCGGGGCGGCTGCTGGAGGACATGCGCGGCCGGCTGAGGCGGGTTCTGCGGGGCATGTCGCTGAAGGGTTTCATCGAGGCGGTGCTGGCCGAACGGGCCCGCGAGCACCAGGACTACCCCGCGCGGACGGTCTGCCTGCTGGAGCCGAACGTCAAAAAGAGTCCCGGAGGTCTGCGGGACTACCACATGCTCCGCTGGGTGTCGGCCCTGCACTGCGGGCGTCCGGATCCGGCCGGGCTGCGGTCCTGCGGCCTGTTGAGCGACGCGGACGCGCGGACGGTCGCCGAGGTGGTGGGTTTCCTGCTGCATCTGCGTCACGAGATGCATTTCTCCGCCGGAGCCGCCCGGGACGTTCTCACCCGCGAGGAGCAGATGCGGCTGGCGGCGTGGCTGGGTTACCGCGACGATGCGGGGCTGCTGGGCGTCGAGCGTTTCATGCGCGACTACTATCGGCAGACCGCGCGGCTGGACGAAGCGGTCGCGCGGCTCCTAGACCGCCTGCGCGGTCCGGGCCGGCTGCGGCGCATGCTGGGGCGGATGGTGGCCGAGCGGCTCGGTGAAGGCCTGGTGACCGACCGGATCACCATCGGGCTGGAGCCGGGTGTGCCGCCGGAGGCGGCCGGGGATGCCGCGACGGCGGTGCGGCTGTTCGATCTGGCGCGGTGCCGCAACGTGCGTGTGGACCATGCCACGCTGGAGCGTCTGCGGGCCGGATGCGGCGACGGCGAGGTCACGCCCCGAGCGCGGGGGCGTTTCCTGGAGGCCCTGGGGCGTCCGGCGGGGCTGGGGCACATGCTTCGCGGGCTGCACCGCGCCGGAGTGCTGGAGCGACTGATCCCCGCCTTCGAGCACGCCCGCGGCCTGATCCAGTTCAACCTGCTGCACAAGTACACGATCGATGAGCACTCGATCCGGGCGGTGGAGGCCGCAGCGGAGCGGGAAGCCGACCGCGGTCCGGTGGGCCGGGCCTATCGCGAGATCCGGCGGAAGGATCTGCTGCACCTGGCCATCCTGATCCATGACCTGGGCAAGGGTCTGGGGGGCGATCACAGCGAAATCGGGCGGGAGATCGCCGCACGGACCGCCGGGGACTTCGACCTGGACGCGCACGACACCCGGGTGCTGGTCTTCCTGGTGCACCGGCACCTGTGGATGGCCCACACCGCCTTCCGCCGGGACGTGGACGACCCTCAGACCATTCTGCGGTTCGTCCGGGAGGTGGGCACGCCGGAGCTGCTGCGGATGCTTTACGTGCTGACCGCCGCGGACACCGAGGCGGTCTCGCCGGGCAACTGGAACGTCTGGAAGGAATCGCTGCTGACGGGGCTTTACCTCCGGGCGGCCGAGGCCCTGACCGGGGAACTGCCCGGCGGCGACGAGCAGGTCCGGGCGGAGGCTGCGCGTCGGGCGCTGCTGGAGAGGCTGCGGGGGGAGTTCGACGAATCGTGGGCCCGGGTCCAGCTGTCGGCCATGCCGCCGGTCTACCTGTCGAGCGTGCCGCAGGAGGAGGTGGCCGGGCACCTGCGGATGATCCGCGGGCTGCCGGCGGCCGGGGTCCGCGCCGCCTCGCGGTTTCTGCCGGAGCCGGGGTTTGTCGAGTACACCGTGGTGACGCGTGACGACCTGACTCCGGGGATCTTCGCCAGGATCGCCGGGGTCCTGGCCGCCGAGGGCATCGAGGTCGAGGCCGCCCGGATCATCACCCGGCAGGACGGCGTGGTGCTGGACACGTTCGTGGGCCGCGACACGACCTTCTCGGGCGAGCCGCCGGCGGGTCGGCGCGAGGAGGTTGCCGGACGCATCGTCGAGGTGCTGTCCGGGCGTCTGGCGGTGGAGGAGCTGATGGCCCGGCGCCGGCGGGTGTTCGGCGCCGGCGGCCAGCCGCTGGTGCGGGAGCGGCCGCAGGTTGAAATCGACAACGAGACTTCCGACCGGTTCACGATCGTGGAGGTCTTCGCCGACGACCGGCCCGGGCGGCTGTATGCGATCGCGCGGACGCTGCTGGATCTGGGCCTTTCGGTTTCCTCGGCGCGGATCTCGACCCGCCTGGATCAGATCGTGGACTGCTTCTACGTCACCGATCGCGGAGGCGGCCGGCTGGCCGATCCCGACCGTATCGCCGGGTTGCGGGCCCGCCTTCTGGAGGTGCTGGCCGGGGAGGGCTGAGCCGCGGCGGCACGACGATCGGGGGCGGTCCGGGTTTCCTCCGGCCGGGAGCGCGGTCGAACCACAGGGCCGCTCAGCGGGCGTAGCGGGCGGCGGCCTTCTTGAGCTTGCCGGCCATGTCGGTTTTTTCCCACGTGAAGCCCGGGCCGGTGCGGCCGAAGTGGCCGTTGCGGGCGGTTTCGCGGTAGATGGGCCGCAGGAGCTTGAGGTGGTCGATGATCTCCCGCGGCTTAAGCGGAAAGACGTCGCGGATGATCTTCGAGAGCACCGTGGTGTCGACGCGGCCGGTGCCGAAGGTGTCCACGTGGATGCTGACCGGTTCGGCGACGCCGATGGCGTAGGCCAGCTGGACCTCGCACTGATCGGCGAGGCCGGCGGCGACGACGTTCTTGGCGATGTAGCGGCCCATGTAGGCGGCGGAGCGGTCGACCTTGCTGGGATCCTTGCCGCTGAAGGCGCCGCCCCCGTGCCGGCCGCGTCCGCCGTAGGTGTCGACGATGATCTTGCGGCCGGTGAGCCCGGAGTCGCCGTGCGGGCCGCCGACGACGAAGCGGCCGGTGGGGTTGATGTGGTACTTGATGCGGTTGTTCCACAGGTCGGGCCGCTGGGCGGTGATCACCGGCCTGATGACCTTCTCGATGATCTGCCGGCGGGCGCTGTCGGAGAGGTTGCCGCTGCGGTCGCAGACCTCCTCGGTGTGCTGGGTGGAGATGACCACGGTGTCGATGCGGGTCGGCCGGTCGTCGACATATTCGACGGTCACCTGGCTTTTGCTGTCGGGGCGGACCCACTTGAGGATGCCTTTTTCGCGGGTTTCGATGAGGCGTTCGACCAGCCGGTGGGCCAGGTGGATCGGCAGCGGCATCAGCACATTCGTTTCGTCGCAGGCGAAGCCGAACATCAGGCCCTGGTCGCCGGCGCCCTGTTCCTTGTGCAGGCCCCGCCCGGCGGTGACGCCCTGACTGATGTCGGCCGACTGGGAGTGCAGGGCCCGGATGACGGCGCAGCTGCGGTAGTCGAAGCCGATGGCCGGGTCGTCGTAGCCGATCTCGCGGACGGTCTGCCGGGCGGTAGCCTCGACGTCGGCCAGGGCCTTCTCGGCGGCGGGGTTGTGGACGGTGACCTCGCCGGCGATGGCGATCAGGCCGGTGGTGACCATGGTTTCCACGGCCACGCGGGCGTGGGGGTCGTGCCGCAGGAGGCTGTCGAGGATCGCGTCGGAGATCTGGTCGCAGACCTTGTCGGGGTGTCCCTGGGACACCGACTCGGAGGTAAACAGGTACGCGTGATTGGACTGGGCCTGGGCCACGGTTCTTGTCATTCCGGCTGATACTTCCCGGTACATTCGACCGGCCGCCGCGGGCCGGGGCGGGGGGGGGGGGG
>CAZSYS010000378.1:0-4118 GCA_964611365.1 uncultured Planctomycetales bacterium | reverse complement strand
GGGGGGGCCCCCGCTACGGTGCTGCGCGAAACATGCGCGGCCGGCGGAGCTACCGGGGATGCGTAGGAGCGGCCGGGGATGCGGAGCGGCCGGGAATCACGGCGCAGCCGGGGAATCCCGGACCGTCTCGTCCCGGGCGATCTCGAAGGAAAACAGGTCGGCATTCTCCAGCAGAAACCGGATGCGGGTTCCTCGAGGACCGCTTTGCGGCACGCGGGGGCCGGAGGTCCAGCGGAGCCCGGATTCGACGGCATCCCCGGTCCATGGGCTGCACTCCCGGGCGTCAAAACCCGGCAGCACCTGGCCGCCGGGGTCCAGCAGCTCGGCCTTGACGTAACCGCCCGGGCCCGTCACGGCGTTCAGCAGAATCCGTCCGGCGCCGAACCTCAGGGGCCGGGTCGTCAGGCTGGCCTGGCGATCTGCGGCCCGCATGGCGACGAAACGATCGCGGCGGATCGTCGCCAGGCCGATGTCGAATCTGTGGGCGGCCACGTGCGGATGCGGACTGGCCGAATAGAACAGCAGCAGGCGGTCGCCCATGTCCACCATGGAGGAGGCCGGGCGGACCTGGCGGTGATCGAAACTGCCCGGCGGTCCCAGCAGCAGGAATGCCTCGCCGGGCGCGATCCGGGTGAAGTGCTCGCCGTCGCGGCTGACCGTGAGTTCCAGCCAGGTGACCGGCGTATCGGCGTTCCAGTCCGCCGAGGCGGGCGTGGCGGGGAACAGCCACAGCAGCCCGACGTACAGACCCTGGTAGCGGGTGACCGACATGCCGTAGAACTCCCAGCTCCGGCGGATGTCCTCCGGTGAAGGCGTAAGGATCAGCCGCGGCGGAGTCCAGTGGACGAAATCCTCGCTTTCCATGCGTCCGACCGAACGTCGGCCGCCGGATCGCAGGCGCACATAGGCGATGTACCTGCCGGTCGACCCGTCGCGCAGCACGCTCTGGCCGGTGTCGCTGTTGAAGCCGGGCAGCACCGGGTTTCCGCCCGGCGGATCGCTCCAGTGGATGCCATCGGGCGAGAAGGCCGCGCTCATGCCCTGCGGCCCCCGGTCGCGCGGCATATCGCCGACCCACACATCGGCGGTCAGGAGCTTGTAGCGGCGGGCGGGGTCGGGTTCCGACCCGTCGCGGATCACCGAGGGGCCGGCCACGTAGTACCGTCCGGGCCAGACGATGTTGGTGGGGTGGCCTTCGTGGCGGTGGATGTCCAGCTCGGGCTTGTGCCAGGTGACGCCGCCGTCGGTGGACTCCGCATAGGCAAGCTTGCCGTCGTAAGGCGCCGCCATGGCGGTGTAGAACATCTCCAGCCGGCGGGCCTGGGGATTCCAGACGCAGCTGCCGTAGAGCTCGCACCGCGCGGCCTCCCAGGGCCTGTCCCGGCGCAGCACGGGGTTGCCGGGATGTTTGACCGGCGCGACCAGGCAGCGGCTGAGGTGCTCGGTGCTTTCGATGTAGTGGTCATCGAGGAACAGGACCCGGTGCGGCCCGACCGTCAGCGGCGCTGGCGGGGCCGTGTCGCCCGGGGCTGAGGCGGCAGAGGTCGCGGGGAGCGCCTCTGCGGGGGTGAAGGCGACCTCCACGGATTCCCAGCAGGCCTGGGCCAGGCCGCCTGCGGTCGGATGGCCGAACAGCAGGCCGAAACCCGGCGGCTGCCCGCACGGCCGCAGGTCCGCAAGCGGCATGGCCAGGCACAGGGCCGGCTCGTCGGGTATCGTCAGCCGCAGGGCGTCGTCCTCGGAACGGGCGCGGCGATCCAGCTGGAGGACGTACGTGCGCACCGTCCTGAGCGGCAGGCGATGCCGGGCCAGGACGCGGGGTTCGCCTGGCTCGGCCAGGTCGCAGAGGAGAACCTCGTCGGTGGCGGAGTCGGCGCCGTCGGCCTGAAATGCCAGAGCCAGGACCCGTCGCTCGGCGCCCAGCACTTCCTGGTGCCCCTCGCCATGCGCCCCGAACGTCAGCGGCCCCAGACGCATGGGGCCGGACGGAGGGGATTCCAGCGGAATCTGAATGCAGGTGGCGCAGGGATGTCCGCAGGACCGATCGACGCTCAGGCGGGCGGTGATTCGCAGGACCCCGCGCCCGGCCAGAGCGAAGGCGGCATCGGGCAGATGGTAGAACCGTCCATCCTCGTTTGCGGCGGCGTCCGTGGTGATCAGGCACGGCGGCTGCCCGTCTGAGATGCGCGCAGTGCCCGTGCCCGACGGTCGCCAGGCCGAATCCGCGCCCGGCTCCGCCTGCTGAGGCGAGCCGGCATCGAACCGCCAGATCTGCGGAGGCCGCGCATCGCCGCAGGCGGCCATCGGGACCAGGGCGATCATCATCAGTTCAAAGGCCAGGCCGTCGATCATATGGTTTCGTGCCCCGATGCAGGGCGCCTCCTCCCGTTTTCGTTTCGGAGCCTCGACATCCGGGATGCCGTAAAAAGCTCGATCCGCGGCAGATGGACATGCCGCAACCGGGCGGCCTGGCCGCGGGTGCGCCCGGCCGGCGGCTACAGGCCGACGTTTTTTCGCAGCCGCATCAACGCCTGCACGTGATCATCGGGGATGACGCCGTGCCTGTCGGGCGGGACGTTGAGCAGCAGGTTGACGTTTCGCCGGCGGCAGTCCCGGTACATCGTCGCCAGCACGTCATCGCCGCGCGGCGGGTCGTCGGCCGCCCAGAACCACTTGTGGCCGATGGTTTCGCAGACTTCGCCGGGGATATAGTAGCGTCGACCCTCGATCTCGTGCCATTGGGGATGGCCGGTTCCGGGGGGAAGGTCTTTCTCGATGGACATCAGGTCGGCCGGCCAGGCATAGCTGACCGGGTAGGGGTTGTCGCTGCCGCTGTTCATCATGATGTAGATGTCGGGCTGGAGTTCGGCGATTCTCCGGTAGAGATACTCGCGGTAGCCGCGTCCGAGGATGCCGGGAATATCGATCCACACCTCGAAGACCGGGCCGTAGCGGGTCAGCAGTTCGGTGATCTGGGCGGTCTGGAAGGACTGGTAGAGCGATGTCGTGAAGGCGGGCACCGGGGCGTCGGGGCTGCCCTCGAGAGCGGCCTGGACGGCCGCCAGGTCATCCTGCCCCCAGAGGAAGGTGGTCTGCGGGTCCGAGGGGGTCCGGCTGTGGAAACGGTTGCGGTTGTCCCACGAGCAGTAGTAGAAACCGGGCCGTACGCCGCGCTTCCGGCAGGCCTGGACGAAGCGCTCACACACGTCGGTCCTGTCGGGGCTGTTGGCCACGGTGTTGGGCGTGTGCCGGCTGGGCCACAGGCAGTGCCCGGCCACGTGCTTGGCCGTGAGCACGGCGTACCTCATGCCGGCGTCGCGGGCGACACTGACCCACTGGTCGACGTCGAGCCGGTCGGGGGCATAGCCTTCCGGGCCGGCCTTGCCGTCGGGAATGTCCTGGCCGACGAACGTGCTCATGCCGAAGTGGATGAACATGCCGTACTCGAGCGATTCCCAGGCCTGGAGCTTCTGCCGGCTCAGACGCTGATCCCCGTCGGCCGACCGGGTGGCGGGACTCTCTGCGGCGTGTGCGTCGCGTGATTTCGGGGCCGACAGCGAGGCCGCCGCTGCGCCGCAGGCCGCCCCGGCGATCAGGCTTCTTCGCGACGGTCGGAATGGGGTCATGGCTGACGTCCTCCTGCTTGAACACCCGTGACCGCGAGCGGCCGGACCGGCGGGTCTGGATCTGTCCGGCGACAGCGAACCGGCCAGCGGAAGTCGGCCGGCGTCCCTGCACCGGCACAGATGGCCCGGCAACTGTCGGGGATCCGGACGGGGTGCCGGCTGACGATGCCGGCATCACCTCGACAGACGGCCGGACCGCGGCCCGTGCCCGGGACATCGCTAATAAGGCATCGTACCGCAAGCCACGCGGGGCGGCCAGACGATGGCCCGCCGATCGGCCCCGAAAGCCTTCGCAGCAGCAGGCAACACCGAGGGAAGCACAATTGACGACCACCAAGAAGGTGTCAGGATGATTTCCCAGGGCTCCGAAAATCATCCTGACACCTTTTTCGCTCCCTACGGCGCGAGACATGGGGTTGTCCCCGATCGGCGGCCGGCAGGGGCGCCGGGCGCTGCGGCCGGTGCCCAGGCCACGGACCCATGCGCACGGCC
>CAZSYS010000377.1:0-4118 GCA_964611365.1 uncultured Planctomycetales bacterium | reverse complement strand
GACGAAGACCCCGGTCCGGGGCTCGGCGCGGTGGCCCGGACGCTGGCCCTGGAGGCGGCCTGGCGTGCCGAGTCGATGGGTGAAGCCCTGAACATGGCGCCGATACTCCTGGGGCCGGTTCGCGGCCTGGAGTGGTCGGGCCCCTGTGAGGGCGAGCTGAAGGTTGCCCCGGGTGAGGGCGTCTCGCAGGTGTCGCTGGCCTGTGCTCTGCCGGCTGCCGGCCGGCTGCGGTGGCTGCCGCTGGTGGACAAGGCCGCCGGGGTGGACGCCCGGCTGGAGGTTGCCGGGCGGGTTGCGCACGGCCGGGAGGGCCAGGCGGAGGATCTGAGCTGCCGGCTGGCGGTCGGCGGGGGGACTCTGCGGCTGGAGCCCGGCGGACGAGTGTGGTTTCAGACACCGGGTCAGGCACGCGATCCGGCGGAGTGGCTGCAGGACCTGGAACTCAAGTGGGATCTGGAGTGGAGCGTCGACCGCGCAGAGGAGCTATTGCGGTGCTGTCCAGCCTGGACGCAGGCGGCGGTCGGTGCGGAACGTGTGGTCCGCGGAGCGGCGCGGGCCCGCACGAGCGGCGCGTGCCGCGGCGGATCGGCGTCCCGGCGGCTGGACTGGCAGGCGGCGCTGGACGCCGGAAACCTGACCGTGCGGTGGGATGGATGGCTGGACAAGGCTGCCGGCGAGCCGCTGACGCTGGAGTGCACCGGGCGTGCCGACCTCCGGGACGACGTCCGCGAGCAGATGGCGGAAGCCCGGGCCCAGGGGCGTTTCGGTCGGCTGGAGGCCTCCATTCTGTGGAGCCCATCCGGTCCGCAGCGGCCGGAAGCAGGACAGGTGTGGCTGGATATCGCTCTGACCTCGGTGTCCGACGCCCTGCGGCTGAGTCCCGAAGCCGGCCGGCGGGTCGCGGCCTGGTCTCCGACCGGCCGGTTGACGGCACGTCTGGATGACGTCACCGCGGACGGCGCGCACCAGGGCAGGCTGGTGCTGGACGCCGGCGGGCTGGGCCTGCGGCACCGGGAGGCCGGGTGGGGCAAGGACTCCGGCGTGCCGTCGCATCTGGCGTTGCGCTGGAGCCTGGCGCCCGGCGGGGCAGGCGGTCCGACTGACTGGACGCTGCAGGTCGAGGGCGTCGAGGCGCTGCTGGCCGGCCTGGAGATTCGCGGCGCCGGGCTGTCGGCCGAGATCCGCCGGGGCGAATCCGGGGAAGCCGGATGGATGCCGCTGCGTTTCCGGCCGCTGGAGGCGCGGGTGGTCCAGGCGGCGGCCCGGGGGCAGGTGCGTTGCGACCTGGAGACCGGCGACCTGTGGCCGCCCCTGAGGGCGCTGATGGAGTCCACCGAGGCGGCCGGCGCGGCCGACTGGCGGGTGGAGGCCCGGGCGTGTGAGGAGGGGCTGGCGTTCAACGGCCGGGTGGATGCCGGCGCGGCGGGCTTGCGGGTGGAGACCGGGCACGGGCTGGTTCCGGTGGTGCGCAAGCCGGTGGGTTTTCCGCTGACGGTGGACTGGGAGGCGACGTTGTCCGGCGCGTCGGAGCTTCACGGCCGGCAGGTCAGGCTTCGCCGGCTGGGGGTGGGGCTGGACGGGAACGAGGCGAGCTTCGAGGGTGACGTCCGGGTGTCGCTGGATCGGCCCGGGGAGGCCCGGCCTGTCGGCCCGTGTGCGGCAAGGGTGCGGCTGGCGTCGCCGGCGGTCCTGGCGTCGGTCTTGGAGAACTCCCCGCTGCAGCCGCAGGAGGGGTGCCTGGAGGTCGAAGCCCGGGTGCTCGCCGAGGCCGGGAAGGTGGTGGTGGACGGCCTGACATGCCGGGCCGACGAGCTGCGTTTCCTGCTTGCCGGCGAGCCGGTCTGCCTGGACGGCGATCTTGAGATCGGCCCGGGGCAGGCGGCGGTGGAGCAGATGGCTTGCCGCCTGGGGAGTTCATCCGTGGCCGTCTCGGGCGATGTGCGGACGGACGCGGGCATGCCCCGGGCTCGGGTGGGGGTCAACGCGGATCGAATCGACGTGCCCGATCTGCTCCGGATCCGGGAGGCGATCATCGCGGGCGCGGCCGGGGCCGGGCGGGCCGCGGGGGCGTCCGGGGACGGCGACGCGCTGGTCGGCGCGCTGCGCGGGCTGGCCGGCTCGAGCCTGACACTGGACAGTTTCGCCGGCCGGGTGCGGACGCCGCTGCCCGGGGGCGTGGAGGCCACGATCGACGCCCTGACCACGCGGGTGACCGCGGAGTATGGCTCGCTGAACCTGACGTTCGCCGGCCTGATCGACGGCGGCGTCGTGACCGGCGAGCTTCAGACCCACCTGGACGTGGACGATCCCATGCTTTACCTGGCCTACGAGGCCCGGGACATCCGGCCGGGGGCCCTGGTCGATGCCTACCTGGCCGGGAACTTCGTCGGCATGAAAGCCACCGGGCCGCTGACGCTGATCGACGAAACCTACCAGCGGCTCCAGCCGTCGCCGGGCGACCCGAACTACGAGAGTGGCCGGGGTGAGTTCATGATTGCAGGCGGAACGATCTCCGGCCGGGCGGCCCCCAAGTGGCTGACGCAGGTGTTTCCGGGGCTGGACCTGGCGAGCTTCGATTTCACCTTCATGCACGCCTGGTTCGACAAGCTGCCCAGCGGCCGGCAGACTCACCAGATGATCTTCCAGGGCCGCTACTACAACCTCTACATGATCGGCTTCAACGAGCCGGCCACGGCGCCGGAGGCCGGACCGAAGGACCGGCAGATGCAGTACGAGGTGGGGCTGGATTTCCTGGCGGATTTCGACAGCCGCTACTGGGCCGACAGCGGGCAGGGCCGGATTCCGCTGTTCACCAAGACGGCGCTGGTCCGCACCGAGCTCGGCGTGCTGGAGAACGAGTCGGTGCGTTTCCTGCCCCCGCAGCGTATCCTCGAGACGATGTTCGTGCGCAACAACCCGGTGGTGACGGCCTATCACGCGGTGCGCAAGCGGGTGCTGGGCGAGCGGTAGCCGGCGGGCTGAAAGAATCGGCCTGTCCGCCGGCGGCGACCGGTCGGACGGGCGTCCGTCGGCCCGGGGGATCTCCGCCGGCTCAAGCCGGAACGCAGGCGGAACCTGGCGGGCGTCCTTTGGCCTGGGGCATCTCCCGGGAACAGGCGGGCGATGGGTTTGCGGGCTGCGCTCTGCCGTCTCCCGCGGGTCAGCCGACCTCGCGTTTCTGGAACAGGGCCACGCCCACAAGCAGCCAGGCCAGGACGATCACCCCGGCGTAGCCCAGGCCCAGGCCGACGTACCCCAGGGTGATGCGGTTGTCCTGAGTGAGGGCGTCTGTAACCCACAGGAAGGCCAGGTTGGGCGTGAGCCAGTAGGCCAGGCGGGCGAGGAGGCTGGTGTCGCGGTACTGGCCGAACCAGGCGTCGGAGACCAGGCCCACCAGCAGCAGGACCGTGCAGAGGACCAGGGTGGCCACCTGGCCGGTCCGGGTGGAAGCGGCCACGGCCGCGGCGGTGAGGATCATGATCATCGCGAAGACCAGCACCGCCGCTCCGATGAGCTGACCGTCGATGAAATCCTTGCCGAACGACTGGATTTTCCATTCCGGATCGATCAGCGCGACCATGATCAGGGCCAGGGTCATCAGGGGGACGGCCAGGGCCACCGCCAGCGAAGGAAACTGCATGTCGTACATGTAGTTGCAGAAGGCGGCGATCAGGATGGCCCCCATCAGGGCCGATCCGCCGAAGATGATCACGGGCATGTCGAAGTGCTGGCTGGCCCGCTCCAGGACCTTGTGGCGCATGGTCAGGAGGAAGACGATGCCGGTCAGGTAGAACGCCACGGCCAGGGCTCCGGCCAGTCCGGCGAACTTGCCGGCCAGGAAGACCGGCCGGCTGACCGGTTTGCTGATGACCGTCAGGACGGTCTTGTTCTCGATTTCCCGGGAGAGGACCCCGGCGGCGCTGAAGGCCGCCAGGAACAATCCGGTCAGCAGGAGCGTAGAAAGCCCCAGGTCCTTGAGGAGCTTGTTGTCGTCGTCGAGGGTGTAGCCGGCGATTCCGACGTTGAGGACCAGCAACCCGGTGGTGACCAGCAGGAGAACGCCGAAGATCGGCTGCCGGATGGTTTCGGTGAAGCAGTTGGCGACGATACCCCAGAAC
>CAZSYS010000376.1:0-4123 GCA_964611365.1 uncultured Planctomycetales bacterium | reverse complement strand
GTGCAGGCGGGTGCCCCGCCGGTGCCCGAGAGGCTCAAGGGGCGGCTGCCGCGGCGGACATCCCTGGTGCCGCCGCTGGAGGCCCTGACCCGGGCGGCCCGCGGCACCGGTTTCGTGAACTTCCAGGCGGACGCCGACGGCATGCTGCGTCACCTGCCGCTGCTGGTCGAGTGGGACGGCAGGGTGATCGAGCAGCTGGGCTTCGCCGCGGCCAGGGACGCCCTGGGCATCCGCCTGGAGGACCTGGAGATCCGTGGAGGCACGCTCATCGTGGCGCCTGCGCCCGGGCGTCCGGAGATGCGGCTGCAGCTGGACGGCCAGGGGCGGATCCTGCTCCACTGGCACGCGGCAGCCGGGGGCTGGCCGAACGCGTTCATCCACGTGCCCGTCGCCCGCATCCTGCGGCTCTGGGACCTCCGCGAGCGGATCCGCGAAAACGAGGTGCTCCGGCAGATCCGCCTGGCGCAGGCCGTCGAGGCGGTCAGTGAGCCTGCGGGATTCGAGGCCTACCGTGCGGCGGTGGCGCAGATGCTCCGGGAGCAGCGGGCCCTTCACCTGGGCCGGATTCGCGGCTCACTGACCCCCGGGCAACTGGAGCAGGCGGAGCGGCGCGTGCAGGAGCTGGTCGAAGCCGTCCGACGGCGGCAGCAGGAGGCCGTCGATCTGATCCGCCAGACCTGGGCGGAGCTTGCCGGAGAGCCTGATCCGCAGGACCCCGCGCTGGCCGCCGAATACCGTCGCTTTCAGTCGGCCCACCGGCTGATCAGCGGCGAGGTGCGGGCCCTGGAGGAGGCCAACGCGGCGATGGCCGCCCAGGAGCCCGGCCTGCTGGAGGAGCTGCGCCCGCTGATGCGGGGCCGGACCTGCCTGGTCGGCTACACCGCCACCGCCGTGGCCGACATGGTCGCCACGCCGGCGTTCGGGCGCACGCCGGGCGTCATGATTCACTCCAACCTGCTCAACAGCTTCCTGCAGGGGCGTTTTCTCCGCTGGATGCCGCTGGGCGGGCAGGTGCTGGTGGTGCTGCTGGTGGGGCTGGCGGTCATGGCCGGCAGTGCCCGGCTGGACCTGCGGTTCTCGCCGGTGGTGCTGGGGCTGCTGATCGCCGGCTGGCTCTGGATCGACGGGGTGGTGCTGTTCAGCCACCTGGATTTCTGGATGCCGCCGGTCACCGTCTGCGTGCAGGCGTTCGTGACCTGGGCGGTGATCGTGCTGACGCGTTACCTGGTGGTGGAGCGTCAGCGTCGGCGTTTTTCGCGGGCCGTGGCCCAGTACGTCTCGCCGGCCATGGCCCGGCGGCTGGCGGAATCGGCCGGGCAGCTGGACTTCTCGCCGTCGCGAAGCGTGGTGTCCTGCTTTTTCAGCGACCTGGCCGGGTTCACCGCGGTTTCCGAACAGCTGGGCCCCGAGGGCACCCGAACGGTGCTGAATCCGTACCTCGAGGCGATGTCCCGGGCCCTTCACGCCCGCGGGGCGCTGATCAACAAGTTCATGGGCGACGGCGTGTTCGCGTTCTTCAATCCGCCCATTCTGCCGTGTCCCGGGCACGAACAGGCCTGCTGCGAGGCGGCGCTGGACTGCCTGGACTCGCTGGAAGAGCTCAAACGGCGTTTCGCCGGCCACCGGCTGGCCGCATACTTCCGGAAGCTGGCGATGCGGATCGGCGCGGCCTCCGGGGCGGTGTTCGTCGGCGACTATGGCAGCGAGAACAAGCTGGATTACACCTGCGTCGGTGACGTGGTCAATCTGGCCGCCCGGCTGGAGTCGGCCAACAAGCAGTTCGGCACCGTGGTGATGGTGGACGACGCCACGCGGGCCGCGACCGACGGCTCGCTGGTCTTCCGGGACCTGGGCATCGTGCAGGTGGCCGGGCAGAGCGTCGGGGTGCGGGTGCACGAACTGCTCGGGCGGTCGGGCCGGGTCGATACCGGGACCGTCCGGTACGCCGGGGCGTTCGGGGAGGCGGTCGGGGCCTTCATCGGCGGGGATTTCGCGGCGGCGGTCGGCGGCTTCGAGGCCTGCCTGCAGGCGCGGCCCGGCGACAAGGCTGCAGTCCGTTACCTTGAGGTCGCCCGGGCGATGGCCGCCTCGCCGCCGCCGGATGCCTGGCGGGGCGTCCTGGAGCTGACGGAAAAATGACGCCGCAGCCCGGCAGCGGCGCAGGGGGCCGTCGCACGGAAACGCACGGCTCCTCCAGGTCGGCAACAGCCGCGCCTTTGCGCCTCAGGCACGGCCTGGACGCCGCCGCGGGCTTGCGATGCCGGATAGGGTCCCCGAGAATGGCCGCGCGATGAGCCCATCCGATCGCAACCCGGTCAACATTCATGGCCGTCGCTGGGGGCGAGGTCCGCGCCCGATCCTGCTGGTGTGCAAGTGGGTGTTCATCATCGCGATGGCCGGCGGGCTGGCGTCGCTGGCGGTGGTGATTCTGCCGACCGACGCCCCGGCGACTCCGGAGGGCTGGTCGCGCGAGTCCGATGTGCTCCGCCGGATGTTTCTGTGCCTGATCATTCCAGGCGGAGCCGGCGCGGGGCTGTGCGGTGTGCTGCTGGCGGCGCCGATCTGGCGGCCGCTGCTGCCGAGCCGCTGGTTTCGGCTCAAAATCCTGCTGCTGGCGGCGGGCATGCCGATGCTGCACCTGCACATGCGCGGGCAGATGCGGCTCATGCAGGCGGCGCTGGGCGGCGAGCCGGCCGACCTGGCCGGGGCCGCGGCGGCTCGCTGCGGCATGCTCCCCGTGGCGGTCGCGGGGCTGGGTCTGCTGCTGGCGGTGCTGATCCTCGGGCGGGTCAAGCCGCGTCTGGGCCGCACCTGGGGCGAGGGCAAGGCGTGATCGCTGCGTGGTTGATGGCCGTCCGGCTCGCGGCCGCGTCCGCCCCGCACCCGGCCGAGGCGCCGCCCGGGCCGGTGTACCCCGCGCAGGCGGTGCAGGCCATCCAGGTCGAGGACGCACCGGGCGAGGCGGCGCGTTACGACTGGGGTCCCTGCGTGATGCGCGACCGCGGGCTCTACCGCATGTGGTGGGTCCGCCTGGGCGGCGGCGCCCGGCAGCGGAGGCCGTATGCCACGAGCCTGCCGGACGGGGAAGCCTTTTCGTTCACCTATCCGGACCGCGGCGACCGCGTGTACTATGCCGAGAGCCGCGACGGGCGGACGTGGAACCTGGGCGGCGAGGACTACTGCGGCAGCCCCGACGATTTCGGCCCCGATGCGGCCGGACCCCTGATGGTGCTCGGGCCGGCGGAGTCGGCCGGCGAGCGCATGCATGTCGGCTCGCCTTCGGTCATCCGAGTTCAGGACCGTTACTACATGTACTACGAGTCCTGCGGCGAGTTCATCGTACGGCGGGACCCGGCCGGCGGCAGGCCGGTGGTCGGCGACGAGTACCACAACCAGGTGATGCTCGCGGAATCCTCCGACGGGCGGACCTGGCACAAGCATCCCGACGACCGCGATCCGCAGCCGGTGATCCCGGCGCCGGACGACAACCGCCGGCCGGAACGGCAGCGCTACGGTCTGGGCCAGCCCTCGGTCTGCTGGCGGGCCGGGCGGTTCATCCTGCACTACGTCGATTCGTGCACCGGCCGGGGCGATTTCGTCGTGCGGGTGGAGGCCGACAACCCTCGCTTCGAGCGTGCGACGGTCTTTCGCGAGCGACTGAACCCCCGGGCCGGTGCGGAGGGTGTGCCGCAAGGGGCGGTGGCCCGGTTCGCCCAGATGGACGTCAAGTACCTCGGACCGGTCTTCTATCTAGTCCGGCCGGTCTACGGAGAGGGCCGCCTGGGCCTGCTGGCCTCCAGCAGCGGCGTGTTCGCCGCCGACGCCGACGTGGGCGGGCCGAGCGAGGTTTTTCCGCAGATCGGCACACCTGATCCCCGCGGCCAGGCCTGTCGCACGCGGCTGTTTCCGCGTTTCCTGACCAGCCCGGTGGGCGAGATCCTGGTCGAGGACGGCCGCGTCGTGGTGTATTACAGCTCCGGCATGGGGTTCAAAGAGCAGGCTCACACCTGGGATCTGCGCCGGGCGGAGATTCCGCTGCGGGCCCTGCTGGGGGCGGCGCGGTAGCGCCCAGGGGCCCGGGCGGCCGCAAGACCGGGCCGGTCCCGCGGGCGCCGTATGCCCC
>CAZSYS010000375.1:0-4165 GCA_964611365.1 uncultured Planctomycetales bacterium | reverse complement strand
GATTGGCCGCCACCGGACGGCGGGTCTCGCTCAGCGCCGGCGTACCGGGAAACAGGCTGGCGGTGTGCCCGTCGGTTCCCAGCCCCAGGAGGATCAGATCGAACACCGGCACGCCGTCGGGGGTCGGCAGATGCCCGGCAAGCACCCGGGCACAGGCGTCGGCCGCGGCGTCGAGGTCGCCGGCCTCGCCCTCCATGCGGTGCAGGTGTTCCCGGCGCACCGGCACGTGATCCAGCAGCGTCCGCCGGGCCATGCCCCAGTTGGAATCGGGGTCCTCGGGCCCGACGGATCTCTCGTCGCTCTGAAAGAACCGCAGACGCGGCCAGGGGATCACGTCGCGCCAGGGTGGTCCGGCCAGGCGGGCGTACATTTCCCGCGGCGTCTGTCCACCGGCCAGGGCCACGGCCGGCAGGTGTCCGCCGGCGGCGGCATCCCGGGCCCAGCGGGCAAACAGTCCGGCGGCCTGGCCGGCGAAGTCGTCCAGCACGCGGACCTCAGGCGGCGGCGGGGTCACCGGTTCCTCCACTGGGCCCCGCAGCCTTCCAGGAGGCTGTCGGCCGCCGGCGGGCCCCAGCTGCCGGCCTCGTAGAAGTGCAGCGGCGGCGGCTTGGGCCCGTTCCAGGACCGCAGGATCGGGTCGAGGAACTCCCAGGCGGCCTGAACCTCGTCGTTGCGCGTGAACAGCGTCGAGTCGCCCCGCACCGCGTCCAGCAGCAGCCGCTCGTAGGCCTCCGGCAGGGCGACGGGGAAGGCCTGGTTGTAGAAGAAGTCCATCTGCACGGGGTGGAGCTGGAAGAGCATGCCCGGGCGTTTGGCCGAGAACAGCAGGCTGATGCCTTCGTCGGGCTGGATGCGGAAGACCAGCACATTGGGTTTGGCCTGGCTGATGTCGCAGACGTCGCCCACGCACTCGACGGTGGTGAACAGGTGCAGGGGCGGCTGCTTGAACTGCACCGCGATCTCGGTCGTCCGCCGGGCCATCCGCTTGCCGGTGCGCAGGAGGAAGGGCACGCCCGCCCAGCGCCAGTTGTCGATCAGCAGCCGCATGGCCACGTAGGTTTCGGTGGTCGAGCGGGGATTCACGCCGTACTCGGCCCGGTAGGCCGGCGCCGGCTGGTCATCGACCGTGCCGGCGACGTACTGGCCCCGGACCACCTGCTGGCCCGCCGCGCCTGCCGCGATCGGCCGCAGAGAGCGCAGCACCTTGACCTTCTCGTCCCGGATCTCCTTGGGGGCGAAGACCGCCGGCGGCTCCATGGCCACCAGACCGAGCAACTGCAGCGCGTGGTTCTGGACCACGTCGCGCAGGGCCCCGGCTGTGTCGTAATACTGACCCCTTCGCCCCTCCATGCCGACCGTCTCGGCGACGGTGATCTGCACGTGGTCCACGTAGCGGCTGTTGAACAGCGTTTCGAAGATCGCGTTGCCGAAGCGGAAGGACAGGATGTTCAGCACCGTCTCCTTGCCCAGGTAGTGATCGATGCGGTAGACCTGCTCCTCGTCCAGCACCGCCGCGATCCCGCGGCTCAGGGCCAGCGCCGACTCCAGGTCGCGGCCGAAGGGTTTCTCAATGACCACCCGCACGGCCGGCTGGCCGTCGCCGCCCAGCAGCCCGGCCCGTCCGAGGTTCTCGATGATCGGCAGGAAGAAGGCCGGGTCGGAGGCCAGATAGAAGAGCCGGGCGGCCGAGCCGTAAGCGCTGTCGGCGGCCAGGGTCGCGGCCAGACCCGCATAGGCGGAGGCCTCGTCGAAGACCAGGGTGTGGTAGCGCAGCCGGCCGGCGAAACGCTCCCATGCATCCGGCGAGGGCGGGGTGTGCGAATGGGTCTGCACGGCCTCGAGCATCATCGCCCGGAAGGCCTCGTCGGTGAACGGCCGCCGGGCAACCGCCAGCATCGCCAGCTGATCCGGCAGCAGGCCCCGGCGGTACAGGTTGAACAGCGCCGGCATCAGCTTACGGGCGGTCAGGTCGCCGGTCGCGCCGAAGATGACGATCGCCACCGGATCGGTCGCGCGGCAGGCGGTATCGTCGGGGGCCGGCTCCCGGCCGAGGAAGCGGGCGATGGGTTCGGGCATAATGGCTCCTTTCGATCCGGCCGGTGCCGGTCGGCCCGCGCGTGTTCGGCGTGCAGAAGAGCGGGTCAGGCACCTTTTCGCGGGTCTGAGGGGATCGCCGGGCCGCCCCCGGCGGGTCGTGGCCGACGCCACGGCAGGCCAACAGCCCCCTTCCGCGAAACGTAGCCGGACCCGGCACGCTGAACACGCACGTCGGCCCGGCCCGACGCCCGGCTGGCATGGAGTATAGCCGCATCTCCGCGGGGCGACAGCCCGGCGGCGGACGGCGCCGGTTTGCCGGTGCCGGACCGCCGGGCCTACAATGCCCGGCCGATGAGGCGGTCGGGGCGATGATCACCTTCTCGCTGCAGAGCGGTTCGAACGGCAACGCCATCTTCGTGGAGGCCGGAGGCGTCCGCCTGCTGTTCGACGCCGGCATCTCCGGCCGCTGTGCCCAAGGCCGCATGCGGCTGCGGTGCCGCGACATGCGGGAAGTGGACGCCCTGCTGATCTCGCACGACCACGCCGACCATGTCCGCAGCGCCGGCGTGTTTCACCGGCTGTTCAACATTCCGGTCTACATGACCCGCCGGACCCTGGCGGCCGTTCCCCGGGATCTGGGCCGCTTCACCGCCCTGCACCACTTTGACGCCGGCCAGACCCTGTCCTTCGGCCCGGTGCGCGTTCACACCCTGCCGACGCCCCACGACGCCGCCGACGGGGTCGGCTTCGTGGTCGAACACGACGGCCGCCGGCTGGGCATCCTCACCGACCTGGGGCACCCCTTTGCCGCGCTGCGCGAGACCCTGGTCTCGCTGCAGGCGGTCTACCTCGAGAGCAACTACGACCCGTTCATGCTCGAGAACGGCCCCTACCCGCTGCATCTGCAGGAGCGGATCCGCGGCGCGGCCGGCCACATCTCCAACGAGGAGTCGGCGCGGCTGATCCGCGAGTCCGGAGCCCGGCTGGAATGGGTCGCGCTGGCGCATCTCAGCGAGGAGAACAACGAGCCGGGACTGGCTCTGCAGACCTGTCGCCGGATCGTCGGCCCGCGGCTCCCGCTGCACGTGGCGACGCGTTACGACGTCGGCCCGCTCCTGGAGCTGTGAGGGCCAGGCCGTGCGAGGCCCCGGCTGCGGCGGCCTCGTTCAGGGCGACGTCCTGCCGCGCCGGGCCCGGAACGCCCGCTGCAGGCCCGGATCGCGGATTTCGACGCGGGCTCCGCGAAACAGCTCCTGCTCCAGGGCCTCCATGCGCCGTTCGACGAGCCGGGCGACCACCCGGCGGCGCAGGGCAGCGCGGTCGGCCTGCTCAAAGGACTCCGCGCAGGGCGGGATGCGCTCCGCCAGCGTGATCAGGTGGTACTGCCCGTTCTCGTAAACCGCCGGCGGGATCTCCCCCGGGCTCAGGGCGAAAGCCGCCTGCCGAAGCAGCGGCGGAACCGCCGGGTCGTGGCCGGCGAACGGCGGCATCAGCCCGCCGCGGGCGGCGGTCAGCGGATTGCCGCTCATCTCCCGGGCCACATCCTCGAAGCGCGCCCCGGCCGCCAGCCGGGCCCGGGCACGCTCGACCGCAGCCAGGTCGGGAAGCTGAATGTGGCGGATCCGCACACGTTCGCCGCAGACCGACTCGTGCTCCTCCCGCAGCATCGCCTCGGTGATCTCGGAGCGATCCACCTCCCAGGCGGCGATCCTGCGGAGGCAGGCCCGCTGCTCGACCCGCAGCCGCCACTCCAGCGGCGCGATGTTTCTGGCTTCCAGAAACTCCTCCAGCAGGCGCGCGGCCGTCCGGCGGTCCAGCGGAGGTCCGTCGCCGGCCGGCTCGGCGATGCGGCTCAGAGCCTCCTCGCCGGCATTCTCGATGTCCGCCCGGGAGACCGCCAGACCCAGCGCCCGGAGGCGCGCCCGCGCGGCCGCCAGCAGCACCCACTGCTCCAGGACCCGCGGACCGTGGGCCTCGATCAGCGCCTCGGTGAAGGCCTGCGCCTGCGCCGATTCGCAGGCTGCTTCAGCTTCCCGGCCCACATCGTGGATAAGGGGCAAGGCCAGGCTGGACGCGCTGCCAATCAACGTGTGCAGGTGACGCGCAGCAACCCGATGGCGGCCACTGT
>CAZSYS010000374.1:0-4207 GCA_964611365.1 uncultured Planctomycetales bacterium | reverse complement strand
CCCCGTTTCGCACACCCGTCCCCGTTTCGCACACCGATCCGCCCGGCCGGGCCTTTGATGTTTCTCGCCCGCCGCGGCCGGGTCGCCCGGGGATGGCCCGCCGACGGCATGCCGGTATACTCCGGCGGACCGGGGTGTCGACCGCCGCCGCCGTGCCCGCGGGCCCCGGGCCGCCGATCAACGTCGCCGGAAGGAGACCCGCTGCCATGTCCATCCGCCTTCAACCCGCAGGTTGCCTGTCGCCGGCGTGCCTGGCGATGCTGGCCGCCGCGCTCGCCGGGCCGGCCGCCGCCCAGGAGGCCGCCGAGCCGCTCTACCGCATGACCGGCCCCGACGTCCAGACCCGCTGGTACACGTTTGAGAACCCCGCCGGCGAAAAAGGGCGGGCCGGCCGGCAGCGTCACGGGCGCAAGGGCGCCCCCTGCGTGGGCATCCCCGCCGGCCAGAGCCTCACCCTGGCCGACATCTCTGGCGGCGGCACGATCCGCCGCATGTGGGCGACGCTGTGGAACCGCGATCCGGCCGCCCTGCGCGGCCTGCGCATCGAGATGTACTGGGACGGGGCCGCGACGCCGGCGGTCCAGGCCCCCTTCGGCGACTTCTTCTGCCAGAGCTTCGGGCACATGGTCGCTTTCGAGAATGCCCTGTTCTCGTCGCCGGAGGGCCGTTCCTTCAACTGCGTCGTGCCCATGCCCTTCCGCAGGGCCGCCCGCATCGTGCTGACCAACGAGTCCGGCGTCGATAACGGCATCTACTACGAGATCGACGCCACCCTCGGCGACCGCCATGACCAGGACATGCTCTACTTCCACGCCCACTGGCGGCGCGAGAACATGACCACCCTGCGCCGCGACATGACCATTCTGCCGCAGGTCCGCGGGCGCGGACGCTTCCTGGGCTGCCACCTCGGCGTGCGGCTGCATCCGGTGCTGCGCGGCTTCTGGTGGGGCGAGGGCGAGGTCAAGGTCTACCTCGACGGCGACGACGAGTATCCCACGCTGTGCGGGACCGGCACCGAGGATTACATCGGCGACGGCTACGGCCAGCACCGGTTCGACCACCGCTACCAGGGCAACCACTACGTCGCGCCGGGAGACGCGGCCTTCGGTTTCTACCGGCTGCACATCCCCGACCCGGTCTGGTTCCACCGCGACATCCGCGTGACCATCCAGGTCATGGGCGGAAGCAGCTACGAGGCCCTGCTGGACACGCTGGAGAAGAACCCGTCCATGCGGCTCATGAAGGCCGGCGACGGCAGCGAGTACTTCACCCGCGAGGAACTGGCCGCCGACCCGAAGCGCGCCGATGTCTTGGAGCGGATCGACGACCACTGCGCCACGGCCTACTGGTACATGGACGCCCCCGAAAACGGCCTGCCGCCCCTGGCTCCGCCGGCCGCACGCCTGGCCGACCTGCCCTGAGGGGCCCTGACGGGTCGGAACGCCGCAAGGCGGACCGGCCTGCCGCACAGTCGACCGGCCGCGGGCGCACGGCCTGGTGCCCGGCCGCCCCGCCGGCCGGAAGAATGACGGGGGACGGCCGGGCGGAGACAGCCCCCGACGGCGGACTCAGACCTCATCGGGAATGACCCACGGCGGCCGGCCCTTGCGCACCAGCAGGGCATCGGCCTGAGGGTCGTCCACGAACCGCTCGGTCGCGGCATCGAAACGCAGCCGCCGGCCCAGGCGAAAGGCGATGTTGCCCAGCTGGCAGAGCAGCGTGGAGAGGTGGCCTTCACGGATGTCGGCGTTGGGGACCGCCCGCGTCTCCACGCACTCCAGAAAGTTGCGGATGTGGGTGACATGCGGGTGGTGGTCGTT
The DNA here is from genome assembly GCA_964611365.1 of uncultured Planctomycetales bacterium. Classification (GTDB taxonomy): domain Bacteria; phylum Planctomycetota; class Phycisphaerae; order UBA1845; family PWPN01; genus CALLOB01. Next base: position 2,387 of record CAZSYS010000374.1, on the reverse strand, counting down.
CTGCTGGGCGATCACCTTCTCGCTCTCGTCGAACACCTGCCAGCCGCCGCCGTGACGCTCGAAGAACATCACCCCCCGGCTGCCGTAGATCTCCACCCGCATCCCGTCGAACGGCCAGTGGGGGTAGTCGTCGGTGTCGCGCAGCTCCCAGGGCATCTTCTTCATGTACGGCGTCCAGAGCGTCAGCTCGAAGACCATGGTCAGGTCGTCGAACTCCCAGGTGACCGCCTGCGTGTCGGGGGTCTCCTGGTCGTCGTCGATGCCGAATCGCCCGCCGCCGGAGCTGACCGCCAGGGGGTACTCCCTGCCGACGATGAATCGGGCGGCGTCGATCTGGTGGACGCCGTCGTTGATGATGTCTCCCCCGGAGTAGTCCCAGTTCCAGTGCCAGGTGTAATGGAACCGGTTGGGGTTGAACGGCCGCACCGGCGCCGGCCCGAGCCAGGCGTCGTAGTCCACGCCCGGCGGAGGGTCGCCGTCGGGCTTGCGGCCGATGAGGTCCCGCTGCTTCATGTTGACCACGCGGACGAAGTGCACCCCGCCCAGGGCCCCGGAGCGGACGTACTCGGCCGCCGCCCGGGTGTAGGCCCCGCTGCGGGTCTGGGTTCCCAGCTGCACGATCCGCCCGTACCTGCGGGCCGCCTCGACCATCTTGCGGCCCTCGAAGGGGTTGTGCGAGGCGGGCTTCTCCACGAAGACGTCCTTGCCCGCCCGGCACGCCATGATCGTGGGCAGGGCGTGCCAGTGGTCCGGGGTGAGGTTGAAGAACAGCGGCATGTCCTTTTCGTCCAGCATCTGCCGGAAATCGCTGAACGTGCGCGGGGCCCGGCCGGTCAGCTCCTCGACTCTCCTCGCCGCCGCCGCCAGCCGTCCGGCGTCGATGTCGCACAGCCCGGCGATCTCGATCCCGGGCATTTTCGCCAGGCAGTCGTTCAGCAGGAACATGAAACGCCCGCCGCAGCCCATGACCGCGATGCGGTGGGCGGCCCGGCGGGTGGTCGGCGGGCCGGCCCGCAGCCGCGCACCCGCCGCCATCGCCGCCGCCCCGGCCGAGCGGACCAGAAACGAACGCCGTGTGCCCCGCTTCTCCCGATGCATGGCGCCTCCCGGCGGATGCCCATCGTGCCCCGGCAAAGAAAAGAGGCGCCTCGCGCGGGGCGAGGCGCCTCGGGATCCCGATCCGCTCATCCGGTCCGCGGTCCCGGCGAGCCGGGCTTCAGCCGACCGACGGCACCTGGTCCTTCTGCACCAGGTAGATCTCCACCCGGCGGTTGCGGGCCTTGCCCTCGACGGTGGAGTTGTCGGCGATCGGCCGGAACTCGCCGTAGCCCATCACGCCCATCTTGGTCATCGGCACCTTCTGGCCGGCCAGCAGGTTCATGATCGCGATCGCGCGGTGGGCCGACAGGTGCCAGTTGGTCTTGTGCTCGGCCAGCGTCTGCGGCTGGACGATGCGGACGTTGTCGGTGTGCCCGACGATCACCGCGTCGAAGTCCGCGGCCTCCGGCGAGTTCAGGATCTCGGCCAGCTGGTTCAGGGCCTCCACCGACTCGCTGGGACCCTCCACCGTGTCCTTGCCCGTCGGGAACAGCAGGTCGGCCTTGAACCGCACCGCGCCCTTGGCGGCGTCATACTCGAAGACATTCGGGTGCTTGCCCGCCAGCTCCTCCAGCTTCCGGTGCAGCGGCTCGGGCAGCTTCACCCCCGACTTGACAATGACCGTCTCGCCCGGCCCGAGCTTGATGTTCTTCTCCAGGATCGCCTGGGCCTTGGCCAGGGCGTCCCGCAGGTTCTGAGCCTCGGCGGTCAGGCTCGCGATCATCTTGTCCTTGGTCGCGATCTGATCGTTCAGCGAGGCGATCATGGTGTCCTTCTGCTTGTTCTGCAGCTCGCAGGCGTGCAGGTCGTCCTGCAGCTCGGCGTTCTTCTCCTGCAGCACGCGGTTGGCCCGCTCCGCGGCCTGCCACTGGTCGTAATAGCAGCCCAGGTTGCCGACCGCCAGGATCAGCGCGAGTCCCGCCCACGCCCAGTATCGCGTCATGGCCTTAGCTCCTTCGTGTTCCATCGTGGACGACTGGTCATCTCGTCTGCCGGGCCGGGAGATCCGTCCCCCGCCCTGCGCCCCGGTCGCCGAAACCGCCGTCCACCGCGGCCCCGACCCGCGCGCCGCGCCCGGCGCGTCGAGGCGTCCTGTGACCCATGCGGATCTGATAGCTGCCGTGACTATCTATACCCCTGCCGACCGTCCGCGCCAAGAACCGGCCGACCGGGGCCCGGGAGATCACCCTGCCTCAGGGGCGCCGGCCGCCCCTTTCTTGCCCTTGGCGGCCTTGGGAGCCTTCGGCGCCTTGGGAGCCTTCGGCGGTCGCGGGGGCCCCGGCGGCCGG
>CAZSYS010000373.1:0-4223 GCA_964611365.1 uncultured Planctomycetales bacterium | reverse complement strand
GTGGAGACCGGCCTGACGCGGTGTCGGCGGTCGTCGGAACCGCATCCGGGCCGGCTGCGTCCATGTCAGGAACCGGGTTCCAATCGCCAGTTCTCTGTGGAATGGACAGGCATGTCCGCCGGTCGGAGAATCCTCGGGAATGGGGACGGGCAAACCAGCATCGATCCGCCTGAGCTGCGTCTGCGGGGCGCACATCCGCCTCCCGGCCAGTGCCGCGGGGCGAAAAGCCCGCTGCAAAGCCTGCCGGCGCGTGCTCACCGTACCAGGCGAGCCGCAGGGCCCGGATTCGCCCGACATCCCGGCGGGTTCCCTGCCGGTGGCCGTAGGGTCGGCGCAGGCGGCGGCCGGCGAGCCCCAACCCGAGGCAGGCGGTCGTTCGCCCGAACTGGTGGAGGGGCTGGACGGCCTGCTGCTTCTGGCCGAGGCCGAGGAGGAGCCGTCATCCCGCAGCAAGAGGCCGTCCGAGCTGGTCATGGCCCCCGACACCCCGGATATTCTGGCCTCGCCGGTCCAGACGCCCCCCCGCGAGCGCCTGGCGGAGAACCTGCGCGAGCTGGATGCCGACCGCCAGGGCGTTCGCGGGCCGACACGCTCCTTCTGGGCGGATCTGCTGCTGTCTTTCGGCTTCCTGCTGGAGACCAACAACTTCATCAACTACATCTCGCTGGTGGCCATGCTGATCGTCCCTTTGCTGATTCCGATTCCCCTGTTCGGCCTTTTCATCGGCCCGGTGCTGTCGGCCTACAGCTGGGCATTTCTTCTGAGCATCATCCGCGAAACCGCCTCCGGCGAGGACGAACTGCCGACGGTGTGGATCAACGACGCGGTCGACGATGTACTTTTTCCGCTGCTGCACTTCGCCGGCTCCTGGCTTTTCGTGCTCATCCCGGCCGGGACGTGGGTCCTGTGCTCATCGATGGTCCGGGACAAGGTCGACTGGACCGTGGCGGCGGGACTGGCCGTTTTCGGCCTGTTCTGCTGGCCGGCCGTGGTGCTGGCGGTTTCGATCGGCGGCACGTTCAGAGGGCTCTGGCCGCACCTGGTGATCGGCACGGTCCTGGCCTCGCCGCTGGCGTACCTGGCGTTGTGGGGGACGCTGATCGCCTCCGTGCTCCTGGCCACGATCCCGTTCTGGACGGCCTTCGTGACGCTGGCCGGCCGGCTTCCGGTCCAGGGCTGGCTGGGGCTGGAGGCCATCCACGTGGCGATGAACGTCTACTGTTTCATCGTCGCCATGCGGGCCATCGGCCTGTACTACCGCCACTTCCGGCAGCGTATTCCCTGGGCCGGCGAGTAAGCGTCGGCATGTCCAACCGCCTGCGCCGGGCGGTCCTCGCCGGCGCCGTGATCCCTTCACGGGTTCCGCTTACACTTCCGCCCGGCGGCCGCCCCGCGGCCGATGCACCGGAGGACCGCAGGCATGAGTCGAATCGCGATCCTGACGATCCTGACGGCGACCGCGGCGGTGAGATCGGCGCCGGCGACCGGATCCGGGCCGGCTTCCCCGGGCTCGGCCGGCGTACCCTGCACGCCCTGGCCGGCCACCGACGATCCGGGGCGGGCCCTGCCGCTGTCGGACCTCACCGGTCCGCCGCGCCCGGACCGCTTCGTGGGGATCTTCTATTTCCTGTGGCTCAACGAGCGTGCCAACCGCAGTCCGCACTTCGACGGCCCGCCGGACGTCTCGCGGATCCTGGCCCGCGATCCGCACGCCCTGAGCAAACCCGATTCCCCGCTGTGGGGCCCGATCGGCGCGTTTCACTACTGGGGCGAGCCGCTGTACGGCTACTACCTCAGCAGCGATCCATGGGTGCTGCGGCGGCACGCCCACCTGCTGGCCGACGCGGGCATCGACACGCTGATCTTCGACACCACCAACGGCCCGACCTACCGCGAGGTCTACATGGCTCTCTGCGAGGTTTTCGCCGCCGTCCGCGCCGAGGGCGACCGTACGCCGCAGATCGCGTTCATGGTCAACTCCGCCGCCGGCCGCACGGCCCGGCAGATCTACGAGGACCTGTACCGCCCGAACCTGTACCCGGAGCTGTGGTTCCGCTGGCAGGGCCGGCCGCTGATGATCTGCGACCCGGCCCAGGCCGACGAGGAGCTGCGCGGGTTCTTTACCCTGCGCCGGGCCCACTGGCCGCACACCATCGAAAACACCGCTTACGCCTGGCACTGGGAGGCGGCCTATCCCCAGGTTTACGGCTACACCGACGATCCCGGCAGGCCCGAGCAGGTCAACGTCTCCGTGGCCCAGAATCTGGACATCGCCACCGGTCTGCCGGTCAACATGAGCGAAGGCCGGGCCCGCGGCCGCAGTTTCCATCAGGGACGCACCGACCGCACGCCCGGGGCCGTCCGCCGCGGGCTGAATTTCCAGGAGCAGTTCGAACGGGCCCTGCAGCTCGATCCGCCCTTCGTCATGATTACCGGATGGAACGAGTGGATCGCCGGCCGGTGGGGGCAGCCGGGCGGGCCGATCATCTTCGTCGATCAGTTCGACCAGGAGCACAGCCGGGACATCGAACCCATGAAAGGCGGGCACGGCGATGACTATTACTGGCAGATGGTGGCCGGCGTCCGGCGCTACAAGGGCACGCCGCCGCTGCCGGCCGCCTCGCCGCCGGCGTCCATCGATCTCGATGGCCCCATGTCGCAGTGGGAGTCCGTGCGGCCGGAGTACCGCGACCATCTGGGAGAAACTGCGCCGCGCGACTTCGACGGGGCCGGCGGGCTGCATTACACCCACCGCACCGGCCGAAACGACATCGTCTCCTGCCGCGTGGCCCGCGACGACCGGCGGCTGTACTTCCAGGTCCGCACCCGCGAGCCGATCGTGCGGCATGATTCCGGCTGGATGTGGCTGCTGATCGACGCCGACCGGGACGTCCGCACCGGCTGGCACGGCTTTGACTTCGTGGTGAACCGCACGGGCGGTGACCGGCGTGCCGGCCGCCTGGAGAAGTACGCCCAGGGCCGCTGGGAGCCCGTGGCCGACGTCGCCCTGCGGGTCGAGGGCCGCGATCTGCACCTGGCGGCGGAACGGGAGCAGCTGGGCCTGACGGCCGGGCAGACCTCGGCGGCCATCGACTTCAAGTGGTGGGATGCCCCCGGCCCCGCCCCGGACATCATGGACGTGTATCTCAACGGCGACGCCGCGCCGGAAGGGCGGTTCACCTTCCGCTACCAGGCGCCGTGACCGCGGTCAGGTTTGCGGCACGGGTCTGGGGCGAATCGGCGCGACTCTGGGCCGGAGGAACCTCCACGGGGCGCGCGGCGTGGCCGAAAAGCCGCTCGATCTGTTCGGGGGTCAGTTCCACCTGCACACGCACCACCGCCGTGCGCCCGTCGATGAAATCCGTCGGCAGGTAGCGGTGGCCGGCCAGAACTCCGTCCAGGAGGGCCCGGCGGGCCGGGTCGCGGTCGTCGGCCCCGAGCCGGTGCAGCTTGTTCAGCAGATTGCGGGCGGCCACGACCTGGGCTCCGCGCTCGGCCATGAGCCGGGCCTGCGGGCCGGTCAGCCCCGCCCGGGCCCGGGCATAGCCGCCGGCCTCGACGATCACGGGCTCATCCGCGGGCCGGGTGCCCGCGGCCGCGTTCTGCGCCAGGGCGACAGATATCAGCATGATCAGCACGATGTGTGACTCCCTGCCATCGGCCGACATCGGCCGGTCTGACCTCCGGCCCGGCGCACGATGGCCTCGATGGGGCCGTCCGGCACCCGACGTGTCCCCCGTGCCGGACCGGCCAGGTCACCTGATAGGACACCGGCCGGCCGCGAGGGTTGGTCCGGCACACCCCGCGGGATGCGGAAAAGCCCGATAAAAGCGTTTCATCGGGCGGAAACCCGCCAAAAGGACGAGATCCGGCGTGTGCCGGGCGGCTCACGGCCTCCGACGGCTGTAGGTAGCCGAAGGCCTCAGTGGCGGATGGTGAAGCCGTGAAACTCCCCGGTCTCGGGGCCCCGGGCAACCTGACGGTCCCGGATGCAGCCGGACATGGCCTCTTCGATGTCGGCGATGAGGCCGTCGATCTCCCCGGGAGACCCTTCGGCCACGAGTTCGACGCGGCCGTCCGGCAGGTTGCGCACGTAGCCGGTCACCCGGCGATGGCCGGCCAGCCGCGCGGTGGTGTAGCGGAACCCCACTCCCTGGACGTGGCCGGAGAACAGGACGGTCGTGCGCATGGAGGCCTCGCACGGGGTTCGCCCGGGCCGCTGC
>CAZSYS010000372.1:0-4226 GCA_964611365.1 uncultured Planctomycetales bacterium | reverse complement strand
CCCCCCCGCCGATGCACGCTCCGGGGAGCAGGGATGTGGAAGGTAAAGAGGCGTGATCCGGACGGAGCATCCTCCGTTCCGCGTCACGGGGACAGACGAAAAAGACGAGCCCGGGCGGGCACGGGAGCCTCCGATGGCCCCGGCCGCCCACTCCGACGATCGGCTGCCGTCCAAGGCTTACGCCGTGTCCGAAGACGCGGAGACGGAGCGCGGCACGATCTCGGCAGTCTGGAGGCACGGTGGACCATGACTCGCATCAACACGAACGTTCCCTCGCTGGTGGCGTCCAGAATCCTGGGCAGGAACACCGACTCGCTGAATACCGCCCTGGAGAGGCTCAGCACCGGCCTTCGGATCAACCGCGGAAAGGACGATCCCGCCGGCCTGATCGCCTCCGAAACCCTGCGCAGTGAGATCACCGCCATCGGCGCGGCGATCGAAAACGCCCGCAGGGCCGATAACATCATTTCGGTGGCCGAGGGCGGCCTCCAGGAGGTCAGCGCCCTGCTGATCGAGCTGGAGAACCTGGTGGACAAGACGGCCAACGAGGCCGGCCTGAGCGACGACGAGGTGGCGGCCAACCAGCTGCAGGTCGACTCGATCCTGGAGTCCCTCAACCGCATCGCGACCAGCACCGAGTTCCAGGGCAAGAAGCTGCTCAACGGCGAGCTGGACTACACCACCTCGGGCGTGACCACCGGGACGACGGCCTCGGCGATTTCCGACCTGCGGATCAACAGCGCCCGCATTCCGAACAACGGCTACCGCACGGTGGTGGTCGAGGTCACGGGCTCGGCCCAGCTGGCGGCCCTGGTGTACTCCGGGGCGACGACCGGCCCGGGCACCACCACGCTGCAGATCGCCGGCCGCTACGGGACCGAGCAGCTCTCGTTCGCCTCGGCCTCGCCGGTGACGGACGTGATCGCGGCGGTCAACGCCTCCAAGTCCCTGACCGGCGTATCCGCGCGGCTCAGCGGCGGTGACGTGGTGTTCAACAGCACCGAGTACGGCGACGATGCCTTCGTCTCGGTCCAGGCGGTCAGCGGCACCTTCACGGTGAGCGGGGGCGACACCCCGACCATGGACCGCGGCCAGGACGTGGCCGCCAAGATCAACGGCGTCCAGGCGGTGGCCAGCGGGCTGGACCTCTCGGTCCGCACCACGGCCCTCTCGGCGGACATGACCCTGACCGCGGTGTTCGGCACCACCGTCGGGAACACCAAGACCTTCTATGTGACCGGCGGGGGCGCCGACTTCAGCATCGCGCCCACGCTGGGCATCAACTCGCTGGCCAGCCTGGGCATTCAGAGCGTCTCCACCGGAACGCTCGGAAAATCGACGATCGGGTTCCTCCAGTCGATCGGCACCGGGCAGGTCAACCAGATGAGTTCCGGGAACTTCGAGACCGCCCAGCGGGTGGTGCGGGAGTCCGCCAGCCAGGTGTCGGCGATGCGCGGGCGGCTGGGGGCCTTCCAGAAGAACACCCTGGCGTCGGCGATCAACTCGCTACAGGTGGCGTTCGAGAACACCACCGCCGCCGAGAGCGCCATCCGCGACGCGGACTTCGCCCATGAGACCAGCCAGTTGACGCGTTCGCAGATCCTGGTGCAGTCGAGCTTCTCGGTGCTCCAGCTGGCCAACGCGGCTCCGAGGAACGTGCTGGCCCTGCTGGGCGGCTGACGGACGGCGCGGCGGGGACGATTTAAGTACAGTTCACCTGCGGGTCGGCCGACGTTAGCACAGGATTCCGGCCGGCCCCGGGCGCGACACGGAGGTCCAGACATGAACCGATCGGGGCCGGCACTCGCCAACCTGCGGGCGTCCGGCCCCGCTCCGTTCGGTCCGGCCGGGCGGAAGGCGGTCCGGACGGGGCCTCCGCGGGGCGGGGAAAGGCTAACCGGCGGCGGGGCCGCCGGAGGCAGGTCCGATATATCGGGCCGGGTCCGGAGCCGTCATTTATATCTAAAGGCGGCCCCGCGAATCAGTCGAAATGCCGGATGCCGAGCGCCTTTCATGGCCGCGGCGTTCGGACCGGAAGACCAGGGACAAGGGAAAACAATCACAGAAGGGCCGTCGACGACCTGCAACGGGTGGCGGCGGCAACTCACCAGGGACGGTGGGGGCTGATCGGGAGGATCGGCTCAGACGGCGGGTTCGGACGGCCGCACAGCCGGCCGCCACGTCGAACCCGGCCCGCAGGATCGGCGGTGGAATCCGCGGCTCGCGGGTATCTGTAGCCGGGCCCCAGAGGGGCCGGCGGCCGGGATACAAGGCTGTGTCCCGGGGGGTGCAAGGCGGATCCTTGCCCTCATTGTCAGGGAGGATACCATGAGTCGTATCAACACCAATATCCCCTCGATCCAAGCCCAGCACAAGTTGGCGGCCAACAACTTCGACCTCGGCGTGCGCTTGGAGAGGCTGAGCACCGGTCTGCGCATCAACCGCGGCCGCGACGACCCCGCCGGCCTGATCGCCTCGGAGACGCTCCGCAGCGAAATCCGCGGCATCAGCCAGGCGATCGAGAACTCGACGCGGGCGATGAACGTCATCGCCACCGCCGAGGGGGCGCTCAACGAGATCTCCGCGCTGCTGCTGGACATGCAGGCCCTGGTGAACCACGCGGCCAACACCGGCGCCATCAGCGAGGAGGAGATCGACGCGGACCAGCTTCAGATCGACTCCCTCATCGAGGCCATCGACCGCATCGCCAACACCACCCAGTTCGGCGGCCGCAAGCTGCTGAACGGCAACTACGAGTACACGGTGTCGGGCGTGGCGGCCTCCTCGATCACCGACGTGACCATGTTCGGCGCCCGCGTGCCCCCGAACTCGTTCCAGAACGTCACCCTCGAGGTGTACTCCTCCGCCCAGACCGCCCAGGTGGTCTTCAGCGGCACGGGCATCACCGAGAACGTGACCATCGAGATCAAGGGCCTGGACGGAACCGAGGTCATCTCGCTGACCAGCGGGTCGACGGCCACCAACATCGCGGCGGCGATCAACGACGTGGCCTACACCACCGGCGTGTCCGCGGTCAACAGCGCCGACGGGCATATCTACATCAACAGCCGGGCCTACGGCGACGACGCCTTCGTGTCGATCAAGCCGATCGACGGCAACTTCATCGCCACCACCGGCAACACCGAGCTGGACTACGGCCGCGACGCCGGCGTGCTGATCAACGGCCGGACGGCGGCGGTCAAGGGGCTGCGGGCCTCGCTGCGGTCCAACGGGCTGGACCTGGTGGTCAACATGACCTCCGACCGCGGCACGACGCTGGGCACCACCTCCTTCCAGATCACCGGCGGCGGGGCGACGTTCCAGATCGGACCGGAGGTCAACCCCGTCGGGCAGGTTTCGATCGGCGTGCCGTCCGTCGGCAGCAGCAACCTCGGCAGCACCCTGCTGGGCTATCTGTACACGATCAAGAACGGCGAGTCCAACGCAATCAACGCCGGCCAGACCCAGCAGGCCGAGAAGATCATCACCGAGGCCATCAGCCAGGTGGCCATCATTCGCGGCCGGCTCGGCGGGCTGCAGCGCAACCAGATCGAGACCAACATCAACAGCCAGCGCGTCGCCAAGGAAAACGTGATGGCGGCCGAATCGGCGATCCGGGACACCGACGTCGCGGCCGAGGTCGCGGCCCTGACCCGGGCCCAGATCCTGGTGCAGAGCACCACCTCGATCCTGGGCATCGCCAATCAGCTGCCCCAGAACGCCCTGGCGCTGCTGGGCGGATGATCCCCGGGCCCGCCCCGGCCCGCCATGGGCCGGTGAAGGCTCGATACGACTCAGAGTCTCCTCCAGACCGATCCCGCAGGCCGGCGGGATCGGTTTTTTTTGCCCGCCGCATGCCGTGAATCCCGGAGTTGCCCGACCTCTGCGGGGCCCGACGGCCGCAACCGCGTCCCTGAGGGCAGGGTGCACGTCGCGAGGCGGTATTTCAACCAAGCTCGGGGCCCGACCCGGACCCGGCGAACAGGAACCGGATCGAAGGGCGGCGCGGCAGGCTCACCCGGACCCGGCCGGGCAAGCCCCATGGTCGTCCGGACGCACCCGTCAGCCGATCCGGCGGGGCTGGGGCTCGGGGGAGAGAGAGCTGCGACTTTTTCCGGGCGGGTCTGGCGGCCGGCCCGGGCGACTTGAACGCACCGGCCCGGGCGGGGATCATGCGGATCCCAGGCTGGTCCGCCCTGCGTACGCCCCGGGCGGACGGGCCCGGT
>CAZSYS010000371.1:0-4248 GCA_964611365.1 uncultured Planctomycetales bacterium | reverse complement strand
AACCAGGGCTTCTGACGCCCCGGGCGACCCGGGGACGCACGGCCGGACCGGCCTGCCCGACGCGGCGCCGGCGTCGCGGACCGGGTGTCGGCGCCCCGACCGGCAGCGCCGGACCGTATCCCTGCCTCCCCGGGCTGAGCCCCTGCCCCGCCGGACCGCCTCCCCGGTCGCCCGGACCGCGCCCATGCCCGGCCGGGCCACGGCCGTTTCCGGGCGGCCGCGGGTCTTGCATCCGGGGGGCCCCGGGGCGACAATGACGGCTGCACGATCGTCGTGCTGTAGAGTTGAACCGGTTTGAATCGATTTCCGGAGACGAGTGCATGCGCCCCCTGTGTTTGATGAGTCCGATCGCCGCCCTGAGCCTGGCCGCAACCCTGACCGCCCCGGCGTCCGCCGCCGAGCCGGGCCTGATCGGCCGTTGGAACCTGATCATCGGCGAGCCCGAGGGTTACCCGGCCTGGATGCGGGTCTCCCAGCGCGACGGCCGGCCGGCGGTGTCGTTTCTCAACGGGTCCGGCAGCCCCGGCGACGGGCAGCAGGTGCGCCTCGAGGGCTCCGAACTGGTCTTCGAGGGCTGGGACCGCACCTGGCGGTGCACCCTGGACGGCCCCGACGCGATCAGGGGCCGCGCCGTCTCCAAAGACGGCAACAGCCAGCCCTTCAAGGGCGTCCGCTTCGTGCCGCGACGCTGTGCCGGCGGCACCTGGGACCTGGTCATGCCCTCCGGAGACAAGGTCGTGGTCGAGATCACCCAGCAGGGCGACGACCTGGCCGGCACCCTCCGGAGCGACGGCCGCAGGCAGGATCTGCAGGAGCTCGCCCTGGACGCGGAATCCGGCGTGCTGAGCTTCAAGGTCGGCCCACAGACGTTTTCCGGCCGGCTCCGGGGGGATGACTTCGAAGGAACGGTCTCGCGGCCCGACGGCCAGGTCGAAGGACGGGTCGAGGGTAAGCGCCGCCGCGAGTGGGCCGAGCCGGTCGAGCTGTTCAACGGCCGGAATCTCGACGGATGGAAGCCCATGACCGACGACCCCGCCCGCAACCACTGGAAGGTGATCGACGGCATCCTCGAGAACACCGCCATGCACGGGGCCAACATCGTGCACGAGAAGGCGTTCGGGGACTTCAGGCTGCACGTCGAGTTCAGGGTCCCCCCCGGCGGCAACAGCGGCGTCTACCTCCGCGGCCGGCACGAGATCCAGGTGGCCGACACCTTCGGCCATGACCTCAGCGTGCACATGGGCGGAGCCCTGTACGGCCGGGTGCCGCCGGCGGTCAACGCCGCCCGGCCGGCCGGAGAGTGGCAGACATACGACATCACGCTGATCGACCGCTGCCTGACCGTGGTGCACAACGGCAGGACCATCCACGACCGGATCGAGATCGAGGGCGTGACCGGGGGGATGATCGACGGCCGCGAGAACGACCCCGGGGCGATCTACCTGCAGGGCGACCACACCCAGGTCTCCTACCGCAAGATCACGCTGACCCCGGCGAGGCCGACCTGCCGCTGATCCGGCCGGGCGGTCCGCGCGCGTCGCCGGGTCGCGGTGCAAACTTCCAGGCTCAGCGGCGTCCGGGCCCGTCCGTCGGCAGGTCGCCGCCGGCCGGCGCGGTCGTCCGCAGAACCGTTCGTTCCTGGGCCGCCTGTGCCCGGCCAGGCATCCACGGCCGGTCAGGCCGTGAGCTCATGAGATCGGCCGACAAGACCTTTCCGAGGCTTAGTGTCAACGTAAACTCATTCCAATAAATCATTTATGGTCTTCTGGCGTCGTCCAGAAAGGTTTTTGTTCACCAAACATTTGCCAAACTTCCGATCTGAGGTATACTCTGCGGCAGCGCGGGGCGGACGGCCGCCCCGCAGGCCCGCGGCCTGAGTCGCATGGCCGCCGCAGGCAGTGTATCGCGGCCCGCAGCGTATCGCGGCCCGCAACGCCGGCCGCCCGGAGACAGGATGCAACCATGAGTCCCGACAAGAACACCCCGCGGAGTCAGGCCCTGGATCGAGCGCTGTCCCAGATCGAGAAGAGCTTCGGCAAGGGCGCGATCATCAAGCTCGACGGCGACCAGTCGGTGATCCGCGACGGCGTGAGCACCGGGGCGCTGTCCCTGGACCTGGCCCTGGGCGGGTACGGCCTGCCGCGCGGCAGGATTGTGGAGCTGTTCGGTCCGGAGTCCAGCGGCAAGACCACCCTGGCGCTGCATGTGGTCGCCAACGCCCAGAAGGCCGGGGGGGTCGCGGCCATCGTGGACGCCGAACATGCCCTGGATCCCACCTGGGCCCGCAAGTGCGGCGTGCGCCTGGAGGAGCTGCTGGTCAGCCAGCCGGACACCGGCGAGCAGGCCCTGGACATCGTGGAGATGCTGGTGCGGTCCAACGCGGTGGACTGCATCGTGGTGGACTCGGTGGCGGCACTGGTGCCCAAGGCCGAACTGGAGGGCGAGATGGGGCAGTCGCATGTCGGACTGCAGGCCCGGCTGATGAGCCAGTCGCTGCGCAAGCTCACCGGCATCGTGGCCAAGACCCGCTGCATCGTGATCTTCATCAACCAGATTCGCGAGAAGATCGGGGTGATGTTCGGCAATCCGGAAACCACGCCGGGCGGACGGGCCCTGAAGTTCTACGCCTCGATCCGGCTGGACGTGCGCCGGGTCACGACCATCAAGGAAGGCGAGCTGGCGATCGGGAACCACGTCAAGGCCAAGGTGGTCAAGAACAAGGTGGCCGCGCCGTTCAAGAGCGCCGAGTTCGACATCATGTTCTCCGGAGGCATCAGCACCGAGGGCGACCTGCTGGATCTGGCCATCGCCGAAAACCTCATCGACAAGACCGGCGCCTGGTTCAGCTACGGCGACGTCCGGCTGGGGCAGGGGCGCGAGAACACCCGCCAGTTCCTGCGCGACAACCCCGACCTGATGGAGGAGCTGCGGCGCAAGATCCTGACCATCCGCTGCCCGGCCCTGGTGGACCCGAAGGCCTCCTCCGGCGGTAACCACGACGGCAAGACCTCCGACGGCAAGACCTCCGTCGTAACCGCATCCGAGCCGGCCGCCAGGTCTGCAACCGTCCGGCCGCCGGCCAAGGCCCCGCCGCCGGCCAGACCCAAGCCGCGCAAGTGACCGCCGCCCAGAAGGTCGCGAAGTCCCCGGAACGCCGCTGGTCGGCCGTCCCGGTGATGCTGTATACAGCCGGCGGGTGAAAAAACCGCAGAGCAAGACCTGCCGACGCAATGCCCGCGGGCTTCCAAAACGCTGGAGCCCAGGCCGGGGACGAGAGCCCCTGGAACGCCTGGGCCCCTCGAATCGTAAGCCCCCGCGCCGATCAAGCCCCGCAGCGGTGACAGTCCGTCTGAATAACGAACCGCCCGGGCACGACCAGAGATTACGCCGCACCGCCCCCGGCGGCCGGCAGAGGGGCAGCACGGCACAGCCGGTATCCAAGCCGCGGACACATGCGCCCGGCCGGCACGGTGGCCGGCCGCTACGGTGCTGCGCGATGCCAATGCCAGACCATGGCGTTGCTTCGCGGCGCCGAGCGCGATTGAAGAACGCATGGGTAACGAATCGGCGCGAGGTACGACTGGAAATCATGCCACACCGCCCTCGACGGCCGGCAGGAGCGCCGGCTGGCACGGCGCTTCGCGTGACGCACGCGCGGCCGGCGATCACAGCGCCGAGCGCGAGGGCTGCATGACGGGAGATGATCCAGCTCCGGCTGCCGCAGGGCTTTCAGCCCCGCAGAAGAAAGGGCCAGGCCCGATTCCGGAGAATCACACGAAGGCGTCCGGTGTCCGCGGTATCAGCGTCCATCCAACCTGGCCCGCTGTTCCTGGAAGCGGCGCGCGTCCCTGCTGTTAATCAGCCGGCGTCCACAGCGGACGAGTCGGCCGCTGACTCCCAGATGACCTGTTCGGCGGGGAAGACCGGTCCGTCGGTGCAGCACAGCCGGTAGCGCCAGCCGTCTGCGGCCGAGGCGTCCCGGACCGGGACGACGCAGGACTGGCACGTGCCCATGCCGCAGGCCATCATGCGTTCCAGGCAGACCTGGCAGGGCAGATTGCGGCGGCGGCAGATTTCGGCGACGGCCTGCATCATCGGTTCGGGCCCGCAGGTGAAGACGGCCGGCCGGGGGGCGTCCGGGAGGTGTTGCTCAAGCCAGTCGGCCAGGACGTCCGGCAGGCGCCCGCGGGCTCCCAGCGAGCCGTCATCGGTGGCGATGACGGCGGGCACACCGCGGCGGGCGAAGGC
>CAZSYS010000370.1:0-4251 GCA_964611365.1 uncultured Planctomycetales bacterium | reverse complement strand
GGCCGGGGGGGGGGGGCGGTGAGCGGCGGTCGGGCCGGCCCCCGGCCGGCCGTCCCCCACCCTGAAGCGGAAGCACGCCTCCGGACCTGTCGCAGGGTTCCCGGAGGCGACTTGCTTTTCCCCGATCGGCGGTTCATGATACGCCCGTTCCATCCGCCGAGGCGGTCGGCCGTCGAAGGAACGGCGGTCGGCGGCCGGCACTTCTCTCTCGCAGGTGCGCGGGCCGGATGAACGGTACTCAGACCAGTCCAGCGTCGCCTGCCGGCTTCCGCAGACCCGGCGGCCTTGCGGCATGGCTGCCGGCGGTGCTGACCGTGCTGGGATTCCTGCCCCCGGCGCCGCTCCCGCCCGCGGCGGGCCAGGAGCCCGGCGGGGCGTTTCTCCGGCAGCAGCGGGCCGTCGAGGAGGACGTCCGCCTGACGCTGAACCGCGAGCTGCCGGCCGACCAGAAGATCGACTGGGACGCCGGCGGGTGGTACAGCTTCTACACCTACCTCTGGGATGACGGCATCGAGAGCTCCCGGACCTACCGCCGGCACGACGTCCGCGGATGGACGTCGCTGAGCCTCGACCAGGGCGCGCACCAGTTCTATGTCCGGGGCCGGCTGCTGTTTCACGACTTCAACAGCGGCGACGCCTACGACGGCAACGATGACGACACCGAGGGGCCCAACCTCGACCGCGGCTTCTACCAGTTCGACCTCCGGCGGGCGGTCCAGGCGGCGCGTCGCGAGCCGATGGACTGGAACCTCAGGGTCAAGGCCGGGCGCGACTACGTCGAGCTGGGCACCGGCTACGCCCTGTCGCTGCCGATGGACCACGTGCTGCTGACCCTCGAGGCCGCGGATGTTGAGGTCCAGGGCCTGGCCGGCCAGAGCGTCGGCAGCACCGACGACATCGAGCGCAGCCGCCCCGGCAGCGGGCGCATGGAGCGGTGCTTCTGGGGCGGGCAGGTGAAGTACAAGGGCCTGGAACGCCACGAACCATTCTTCTACGGCTTCATCCAAGAGGATCACAACGAGGAGGCCCGGCGGGTTCTGTTCCAGGAGTACGACTACAACAGCTGGTACCTCGGGATCGGCTCGACCGGCGAGGTGGTCAAGGACCTGCGTTATGCCACCGAGCTGGTCTTCGAGGGCGGTTCGAGCTATGGCCACCGGCGCTGGCTGACCGACGACCGGATCTGCGCCTGGGCGTACGACCTGGAGCTGGACTACCTCCCCCGGCGGGCCTGGAAGCCGCGGTTCTCCGGCGCCTACATGTTCGCCGGGGGCGACGGCGACCGCTTCGGCAGTCCCACCAACGCGGTCGGCGGCAACACCCGCGGGAAGGACACCGGCTTCTCGGGCTTCGGCTATCGCGACACCGGCCTGGCGTTCGGACCGCGGCTGAGCAACGTCCACGTCTGGCGGCTGGGCACGGGGGTTCACCCGCTGGAGGACCTCGAGGGGCTGGAGAACCTGGAGGTCGGCACCGACTGGTTCCTCTACTGCAGGAATCACGGCGACGGCGCGGTATCGGACCCCACCGCCGACCGGACCTCCAACTACCTGGGCTGGGAGATGGATTACTTCGTGAACTGGCGGCTGACGTCCGACCTGGCCTGGACCGCCCGTCTGGGCACGTTCTTCCCGGGTTCGGCGTTCAGCGACCGGACGACGCGGACCTTCTTCCTGACCGGCGTGACCTGGAGCTTCTGATGGCCCGGGGCCTGATGATCCCAAGACCGATCTGGCTGCCGGCCGTGGCGATGACGGCCGCAGCCCTGCTGGCCGGCTGCTCCCGGACGGTGCGCACCGCCCAGGCCGACCGGGCCGAGCAGCTGGACGAGGAGACGTTCCTGCACGAGCACCTGCCCGCCCAGCCGATGGTGACCACGGCCGAGGCCTACCGGGCGATGATCCTGCTGGCCGACGGCCGGGACGACTGTCGCGACTTCGAGGAGCGGGCCGGGACGCTGCTGGATCGCGGCATCACCCGCCGGCAGTGGCAGCTGCAGCGCGACGAGTGCATCGACCGCGGCAGCGTGGCCTGGATGGTCTGCCGGATCCTGGACATCGACGGCGGCGTGAACATGCGGCTGCTGGGCTCCTGGGGCCCCGGGGACCGTCGATACGCGGTCCGCGAGCTGTACTACCGGCAACTGCTGAACTCCACGCCGTCCTATCGGTACATGAGCGGGGCGGAGCTGGTGGACCTGCTGGGCAAGGCCGACGCGTACCTGGCCGCGAAGGGCCGCTACCCGGCGTCGCCGCTGGATGTGGTCAGCCCGGTCACCGGGACCCGGCCCGCCGGGCCGGCGGACCGGCCATGAGGTTTCCGGAAAGCCCGCCCGCGACGCCCGGTCGGGGCGTATAATCCGGATGCGTGTCCCGGCCGCCTGCGGAAGGCGCGGTCCGCGTTCGGGGGGTGGTTGCATGCCTGGCATCAGCAGAACTCTGTTGTCCGTGATCCTCGCCCTGGCGGCCGGTCCGTCGGCGTGGGGTCAGTCCAATCCGGCGCCGGAGTCCACGCGGCCGGCCTCGCCCGGCGAACCCATGGCCGCCCGGGTAATCAAGGTCACCGGCAGCGTCAGCCACCTGCCTCCCGGCTCGCCCGACGCCCCGGAGGCCTGGCAGCCCTCCCAGGTCGGCGACGCCCTGCCGCCGGGCACGAAGATCCGCACCCGCCTGCGCTCGTCGGTGGTCCTGCAGTTCGGGGATGACACGGTGGTGGGCATCGACCGGGTCACGCTGGCGGCCATCGAGGACTTCCACCGCAGCGGCGACACCAAGCGGATGAAGATCGGCCTGGGATACGGCACGGTCCGGGCGGCGGTGCGCGAGGCCACGCTGCGCAGCGACATGACCATCGAGTCGCCCACCGCCACGCTCAGCAAGCGCGGCACCATCGACTTCGGCATGCATTATGAGGCCGGAACCGGCCAGTTCACGGTCTTTCTGAACGAAGAGGGGCTGATTGAAGCCCTGCAGTTCCTGACCGGCCAGCGGCGGGCGGTCCGGCCGGGCGAGTTCGTCACCGCGGCGATGCTGCGCTGGGTGGACACCGCCCAGCGGATCCGCTTCACCTCGATCCAGGACCGCTTCGGCGTGACCGAGGGCGAGTTTGCGCTAGAGGTCCGCTCGGGGACCGGCCTGGGCGGCGTGGCCCCCGGTTCCGGGGCGGGCACGTTCGGCGGCGTCCGTCCCACAGGCCAGGGCGGCACCGGCGGAACGGATTTCTCGACGTTTCGCCCTGCTTCGCCCACGCCCCCGGCCGGCGCGCTGTACCGTCCGGAAGGCAATTTCGGGACCGGACTGCTGCCGCCGCCGCCGCCGCGCCCGCCGGCCGACGGGGCCCGGTGGCAGGGCGCGGTCCGGCTTCCGGGTGCCGGTTGCGCCCGGGGGTCTGGTGCGGCCGGCGCGCAGTGCTGCGGATTCCGGGGGCCTTCGGACGCCGGACATGCTGGGCGGCTGGCTGCAGAGGCAAAGATTCAGTCTGGGCGCCGGGCTGGCGGTGGTTCTGGCCATCACCGGCCTGCACGGTCTGAGGCTCACCGAACCGCTGGAGTGGCTGGCCTACGACCACGCCGTGCGGCATTTCAGCCGGATGCCGGCCTCGCCGGACATCGTCCACATCGACATCAACGACGACGCCCTCAAACGGGTCTCCAGCTGGCCCTGGCCGCGAGACCTCCAGGCCGCGCTGATCGCCATCCTGCATGAACTGGGAGCCGAGCGGATCCTGGTGGACCTGGTGTGGAGCGAACCGAAGGGCCCGGAGATCCGGGTTCCCGAATCGGATCCGTGGGCCCGGGCGGAAGAGGCGATCGAGCAGGTCGGCCAGTTGTCCGCGGGCAACGTGGTATACGGGGACGACGAGCTGCGCGGGGCCATTGCCGCGGCCGGCAACGTTTTCCCGGGGATGTACTACGAGGAACCCGAAGCGGTCGCGCCCGGCGGGGAATCCGCGCTGGCGGCGACCGTCGCGGCGGTGCTGGAGCGGGATTTCGCCCTGGACGCCGGGCAGATCGCCGGCCGGTTGGGGCTGTCGGTCGACCAAGTGAACCGCGTGCTGGCCGGGGCCAAGCGGCAGGCGGGGCGAAAGCTGGTCGCACATTACCTGGCGACCCGTCCGGCGGCGGCCGGCGATGAGGTCCTGCGCGAGCTTCTGCCGTCGGCCTTCGCCGGCGGGCAGGAGCGATTGAACGCCGACCGCCGGGACATTCAGGAGGCTCTCTGGCACGTCCGCGGGCTGCAGGCGGTGCAGGCG
>CAZSYS010000369.1:0-4272 GCA_964611365.1 uncultured Planctomycetales bacterium | reverse complement strand
GGGACGGCCGGGCCGCCGGAGCCGGGGACGCAGCCGGCTTCGGGGTTGCCGGGCGGGCCCGGGCCGGTTCCGGTGATGCCGGGGGTTCCGCACGCGCCGCCTGCGGCGGCGGGTCGTCCGGGTCAGCCGCCGCCGGGTCTGACGACCTCGCCGCAGGCGGTTCCGGCGAATCTGGTGAATCCGGCGACCGGGCTTCCGGACACCAGGCAGCAGCCGGGCTGGTGGAAGCTGCCGCCGGAGGAGCGGCCTTACTTCTTTGCCTGGAAGGACGTGCCGCTGGAGAAGGCCTGCCAGGACATGGCGGAGATGTCGGGTCTGACGCTGATCGGGCTGACCGGCACGGACGCGAGCCTCAAGACCCAGCCGATCACGTTCCAGAGCGTCAAGATCATGACCTTCGACGAGGCCCTGGCGACGTTCAACTCGATCCTGGCCGAGCCGGGGCTGAGTCTGTGGATGATCCGGCGGGAGGGTTACCTGCAGGTCCGGGCGATGACCGACTGGTACCGGCACATCCCGCCGGAGCGGATGTTCAAGTCGCTGGAGGCCTACCGGGCGGCGGCGCTGCCTCCCTGGGAGATCGCCTCGCTGGTGTACGCGCCGAAGGAGGCGATGCCGGAGATGCTGGCCGCCCGGGCGATGGACACCATTCCGGACAACACCGTGCGGCTGACGGTGATTCCGGACACCAACCTGATCGAGATCAAGGGTTTCGTGCAGTACATCGAGCGGACGCTGGATTTCGTGACCGGCAGCGACGTGCCCGCGGACGACGGTCGGGTGCTGCAGGTGTATGAGCTGAAGTACGCGGCCCCGGAGGACGCGACCGAGCTGCTGAACAACCTCCTGCCGCATTCCTCGGGGGTTCCGACGGTGAGCCCGCCGCGGCCGGCGCCGATGCCCCGTCCGCGTCCCGGCCAGCCGCCGCAGCCGCAGCCCCAGCCGCCGCCGGAGGTTTCCATCAGCGGTCCGGGGACCTCCGACCAGGTCGAGATCCAGCAGGACATGCGCCAGAACCGGCTGATGATCAAGGCGACGCCGGCCAAGCACCGGCTGGTGAAGGAGTACCTGGAGAAGTACATCGACGTTCCGCTGGTCGAGGGCATGAAGACGGAGGTGATCACCCTCAAGTACACGGACCCCAACGAGGTGGTGGAGCTGATCCGGCCGATGCTGGGCCGGGTGGAGGTTTATCAGCCGCCCCCGCCGCCGCAGCGCCAGCCGCGTCCGGGCGAGCCGCAGCAGCCGCAGCAGCCGCCGCAGATGCCCCCGCCGGTGACGATCACCAAGGGCAGCACGGCGGTGATGACGCCGCTGACCAGCTCGCCGAGCTTTCTGGTCAAGGCCAACGCGGACGAGATGGCCAAGATCAAGCAGCTGGTGGAGATGCTGGACGTTCCTTCGGAGGAGAGCAAGTTCAAGCTGGTGCGGCTGAAACACGCCAGTGCCGCGACGGTCGCCCAGACGCTGACGGAGATTCTGGGCTCGCGGACCTCCCGGTTCCGCGCCCAGGCGGGTCTGCCGCAGACCGCGTTCCGGGCGGTGGCGGACACGGGCGACGACCGGAGCATCGTGCTGACCGGCTCGCGGCAGGACCTGGAGGACGCCGACAGGCTGATCAAGGAGCTGGACATCGACAGCGAGGCGGACGCCAACACCCACCTGGTTCACCTCAAGAACTCCACGCCCTCGACGCTGGCCGAGATGCTCTCCACGCGGTTCTCCAGGGACGGAGGGGGGGGCGGCTACGGCGGCTACGGGCGGCGGGGCTACTCCTACGGCGGTTCCACGGGGGGTCTGCCGCAGTTCATCCCCGACGATGAGTCCAAGACGCTGGTGGTGACCTGCCGGGACGGGATGTGGGAGGACATCGACCGGCTGATCCGGGAGATCGACGAGGGCAGCGAGGTGGCCAAGAGCTCGAAGGTCTACCGCCTCAAGCACGCCGAGCCGTCGTCGGTGGCTTCGATCCTGCAGGAGGCCACGTCGGGCGGAGGGCGGCGCTGGGGCGACCCGTCGGCTCCGCAGATCAGCTATGACTACAGCGGCGACGCGGTCGTGGTGACGGCCAACGAGAACGACCATCGCAGGATCGCCGAGCTGCTGGTCGAGCTGGACAGCCCCGGCCCGGCCGGCGAATCGGAATTCCGGTCGATCGAGCTGCAGCACGCCGACGCCGAGTACGTGGCCGAGAAGATTGAAGAGCTGCTGGGCGGCGGCGGAGGAGGCTACGGGGGGTACCGCGGCCGGCGGTACTACGGCGGCGGCGAGGACGCCGGCAACGTGGTGGTGGCCGAGCGGGTCAGCAACCGCGTGCTGATCAAGTGCACCGCGGAGGACTTCAAGCGTGCCGAGGAGCTGGCGGCCCGGATCGACCGGGACTACGAGGCCAAGGCTTCGGTGCGCAAGACCTTCATCCTGCAGCACGCCCAGCCCTGGGAGGTCAAGGAGGTCCTGGGCACGGTCTTCGAGCAGCGCACCGGGCGGGCGGTGGGCTTCCGCGGGTATTACGGCGGCGGGGGCTCCTCGACGGGGCCGGAGGGCATCACCATCTCGGAGATCAGCGGCGGCCTGATCGTGCAGGCCCCCAAGGACAAGATGACCGAGATCGAGGCCTTCATCGCCGAACTCGACACCGACCGGAGCGCGGGGATCGAGATGCGCACCTACCGGGTGAAGGGCTCGGACTACCGCGGCACCGCGGAGATCGCCCGCAGCCTGCAGGAGCTCTACGAGGCCGGGCAGGGTCAGGCCGCCTCGACCGGCGGATACGGGCGCGGCACGGAGCGTTCGGACGTGCGTTTCATCGGGCAGTCCAACAGCGACCTGCTGTTCGTGGCGGCGCCGGCCTCGAAGATGGAGGAGGTGGATCGGCAGGTGAAGCAGGTTCTGGAGGCCCGGCAGGCGGCCGACCTGACCATGACCATCCGCCACTTCGACGTGCGCCAGGCCAGGCCGGCGGACGTGGCCGACATGATCGAGCCGATCCTGGAGACCAAGTACCGGGAGCTGGCCGAGCAGAGCGGGGGTGGCGGCTATAGGTGGTGGGGCGACGAGCCGCGGGTCACGGCCCACCGGACGGCCGGCCGGCTGATGGTCATGGCTCCCGAACCGCTGATGGCGGTGGCCGAGGAGCTGATCCGCGAGTTCGACCAGCCGGCGGCGCCGTCGACGACGCGGATCGTGGCCCTGACCATGGCCCGGGCGGAGGAGATCGCCCCGATCGTGGAGGAGCAGGTCCGTTCGCGGGGCGGCTCTCCGGGCGGGCGCTCGCGCCGCCACTCCAGGTGGAGCTTCTACTCGGACTACTCCGGCGGCGGCGGTTCGGACGACGCCAACGAGGTGTCGGTCACGGCGGTGGAGTCCAGCAATTCGGTGATTCTCCGCGGGCCGGAGGAGAAGGTCCACGAGGCCGAGCAGCTGGTCCGCACGCTGGACGGCAGCGCGCGGCCGGAAGGGATGTTCAAGGTCTACAAGCTCCAGTACGCCGACCTGTACGAGGTCTCGGGAATGATCGAGGACATCGTCGGCGGCGGGCGGAGCAGCTCGCTGGGGTCCTCGTCGGGTTCGCGGGGCGGCGGAGGAGGGTCTCTGACCGTCAAGACCGACTATCAGACCAACCAGATCATCGTGGCCGCCCCGGCGGAGAAGTTCCCGGTGGTCGAGCAGATCGTCGGGCAGATGGAGGAGATCGCCCGGGAGAAGAAGGCCGATCCGACGCTGGCCGGAGGCGGCGGGACGGTCATCGGCCAGACCAAGTACGGCACGACCAAGCTGTACGACGTGCGGCAGCCGGCCAAGGAGGTGGCCGAGTACCTGGACGAGGCCCTGTATGCCCTGCTGGGCTGGGATGCGCCTTACGTCAAGAGCTTCCCGTACACCAACCAGATCATTGTCACCGGCGAGCCCAAGCAGTTCGGGCTGGTGGAGGACATGCTCAAGAAGTACGAGCAGAATCCTCCCCCGGTCAAGACGATGGTGCGGGTCTACCGGGTGAGCGATCCGGGGAAGGTGGTTTCGCAGTTCCAGCGGTTCGCCTCGCCGTCGCTGGCCCAGCAGATCAACGTCCGGCCGATTCCGCGACTGGGGGGCAAGGCCGACCCCATGGCCCTGCTGGAGCAGCGGGAGGTGGGGATGTTCGTGTCCCCGGCGGCGGCGACCTCGCCGGCGCCGTACGTGCCGGACGGGGAGCTGGTCCGGCTGCGTGCGGCGGCGTCGGTGATGGCGTGCCTGCAGGTGGCCGAGGCGTCCGCGACCCGGCCGGCCGTGGAG
>CAZSYS010000368.1:0-4290 GCA_964611365.1 uncultured Planctomycetales bacterium | reverse complement strand
GCCCGCGCCGGCAGCCCCGCGGCCGAAGCCGCGAATCCAATCAGCGGGGGCAGGGCGCCCGAAACCGCTCCAACCACGGTGCACAGGCTGGTCCGGGTCTTCATCGGCGTGTAGATCAGCAGGTAGATCGCCGCCGTCCCCGCCGCCACCGTGGCCGGGAGAGGGCCGACCGCCACGCTCAGCCACGCCAGCCCGCAGGCGGCCGCACAGGTCCCGGTCAGCACCGCTTCCGGCACGCCAATCCGTCCGGCAGGCAGCGGGCGAGCGAACGTCCGGCGCATCCGCGCGTCGGACGACCTTTCGAAGACCTGATTGAGGATCATCGCCCCGCAGGCTGCCAGGAAGCTGCCGGCCAGGGTGTGAGCCAGTCGCGCCCAGCCGGCGGCTCCACCGGCTCCCGGGTGACCCAGGAGGTACCCGACGGCCACCGTGAGCATGACCATGGCCACCAGCGGCAGCTTGGCCAGGGCGGCCAGGTCGGCCGGCACGCCCTGGCGGGGTGAGGCGTCGCGGGACGGAGCCGGATGCAGACGATTCACGTCCGGGACTCCGCGGGGCCCGCCGGGGCCGACGCCAGGCGCCAGGCCACCAGGACGACGTGCACGCTCATTGCCAGCAGCACCGCGCCGACGCCCAGGTGCAGCGTCGGCACCACCGCCTGAGCGGTCGTGGCCGGCACCGGGCCAGCCATGTGGACCACGATCATCAGCGTCACCAGACCCAGCAGCAGCTGCACCCCGCCCAGCAGGAGCAGCGCCACCGCCCCGTAGCTCAGCTCGTGGCGGGCCCGCGGGTGGGACATGATCGCGTAGCTGCCGGCCAGCAAGGCGAGCATCACCACCATCGCCCAGGCGGCGTGCGGGATCCACGAGGATCCGCGGTGCCGCAGGATGACGCCCAGCACAAGCTGCACGAACAGGCAGGCGGTCATCAGCAGCGGCAGGAGCCGCAGGGCGCGGTCCTGGGACGGTGAGGCCGTCCAGGCCGGTTCGACGCCTGCCCCGATGCGCCGCCAGCGCGGCGAGGTGATCGTGGCCATGGCCGTCACCATGCAGAAGACCACCTGGGCGAACACCCCGTGAGCCATGGCCAGGTGCACCGACTTCTCCGTGACCCGCAGGCCGCCCATCAACCCCTGCAGCGCGATTCCCAGCCACAAGGCCACAGCCAGGGCCTTCGCCGGGCCCCGGGAATCTCGGATCAGCACGCCCGCAAGCAGGGCGGTGACCAGCAGCCCCACGGCCGCGCCGATGAGCCGGTGCCCGTGCTCGTCGCGGACGTAGGGCTGACGCGTCCAGCCCCGGGGATTGACCGAGCCGAAGGACAGCGGCCAGTCCGGCACCGCCAGACCGGCGTCCTTGCTGGTGACGTTGCCGCCGGCCAGGATCAGCAGGAACGTGCCGGCCAGCACGGCCAGGGCCAGTGGATAAATCCAGGTCGCATCGCGCGGGCGTTCCCCGGCGATTCGCGATTCGGCGCCGCTGGCCTCCGGCATGTGGGCTGATCCTTCCTCTCGGGCCCCGCGGGCCGGCTCCCGGCCGGAGCCGCCCGGAACGCCGCGCCCGGCCTCAGGCGGCCGGCGCAGCCTCCGCGCGCGACCGCCGGGGCCTCTCACTCAGCAGGGCGTCTCGATCGTCAGTCCGTCGTCCTTGAGCACCGCGCGCCGCCTGGCGTGGTGGGCGGCGTTAGCCAGGTGCAGCGCCGAAACCGCCTGGTGGCCGATCTCCACCGGGGCGTTGGGTTCCCTGCGGGTGCGCATGCACTCCAGCCAGTTGGTCTCGTGCAGGTCCACGCGCAGCGCGCTGGGCAGCTTGTGCCTGGGCTCAGGGTGCTTCTCGCGCCATCCGTCGGGCCAGATGTTCTCGTAGAATTCCGCGCCGCCGTCGTCCAGCTTGAGCGTGCCGTTGCGCCCCTGGGCCCAGATCGTCCAGCCGTTGTGCCAGTTGTTGGTGTAGGTCAGCGTCCAGGTGGCCAGGAACCGCGGGTACTCGAAGACCGCGCAGAAGGTGTCAGGCGTCTCGTAGCCCCGGATCTGGTAGACCGCCCCGTGTTCCTGGGCCGCCCGCGGCGGTTTGCTGTCGTTGAAATACCACTGGATGACATCCATCAGGTGAGTGCCCTGGTCGGTCATGTTGCCGCCGGAATACTCCCAGAAGTAGCGCCAGGCCTTGAACTTCAGGGGATTCAGCGGATGTCGCTTCTCCGGGGGCAGCGGGGCCTGGAACCGCTCCCAGTCCAGAGCTCCGCCCAGCTTGATGTCCTCGGGCTTCGGCAGGTGTTCTACGCTCCAGTACCACTCCGCCCGCACCAGGCTCACTTCGCCGAGGAAGCCGTCGTCGATGATCTTCTTGGCTTCGATGACCGACGGCGTGCTGCGGCGCTGCATGCCGATCTGAACGATCCGGTCGGTCCGGCGCACCTGGCGGACCATATTGGCCCCCTGGGCGATGGACCAGGACATCGGCTTCTCGCAGTAGACGTCCTTGCCGGCCATCACCGAGTCGATCAGGTGCCGCTCGTGCCAGTGGTCGGGGCTGCCGACGACCACCCCGTCGATCTCCTTCATCTCCAGCAGCTTCTCGTGCTCGTTGAAGAGCTTGACGTTGGTGCTGCCGCGGTCGGCGCAGTCCTTGGCTCCGCCGTTGCGGTTAAGCTCGTAGATGTCGCAGACGGCGACAAACTCGACATCCTTATGGTTGTCCAGGATGCTGCGGATGTGATAACGGCCCATGCCGCCGGCCCCGATGATCCCCAGCAGGATGCGGTCGTTGGCTCCCAGCACGCGGGCCCCCGGCCGCGGGGCGACGGCCTGGCCGTAGGGAGCGGCGGCGGCTTCGCCGGCCAAGGCCCGACCGGCCATGGCCAGGGCCCCGGCCCCGGCGGCGGCGTTCAGAAAGTGGCGGCGGCTCCATCGCTGGCGAGGTTGCTTCGGTTCCTTGTTGGGCATCGGATCCAACTCCTTCGAAAACCTGTGGCTCAGGCGCCGGGCCTTGAAGCTCGCCGGACCCGTAGATGATGCCCGGGCCGCCGGCGCCGTTTCCCCATAGCCTACGAGCCGGGCCCCGGGGCTGCAAACGCGCCGCGGCGGGCCGCTGCGACCGGAGAACCCCGCCGTGCGGCACTCGCCGGCGACGTGGCGGTTCCGGCCATCGGCCGCTAGAATGCTCCGGGAGAATCCGCGGTCCGACCAGGCCTCGGCCGTGGCGACGCTTCGACGCCCGGGCCGCGCCGGCCGGGCAGCCGGGCCGGCCGGGCACCGGTGGAGGCTTTGATTTCGATGACCCGCCAGGAACCCCCAACCCCAGCCGACGACAGGGAACCCACCTTCGAGGAGGCCATGGCCGAACTCGAGGCCATCGCCGAGGCCGTGGACGACGGCCGGATCGGGCTGGAGGACGCCATCGCCCAGTATGAGCGGGGCACGCGGCTGATCCGGCATTGCCGCGCGATCCTTGCCCGGGCCGAGGCCAAGGTGCACCAGCTCCGCATCGACGAGAACGGCACGCTGGTGCCCGAGCCGCACGCGGACGTCGATCCGGCCGAGCCCGGGGCGTGAGCCCATTCCCGCCGGCCGGCGCCTCGCCCGGCCCTGATCCGCCATGCCCGTCTACCTCGACAACAACGCGACGACCATGCCGGACCCGCGAGTGGTCGAGGCCATGCTGCCGTACTACCACGACTGCTATGCGAATCCGTCCAGCCTGCATTTTCCGGGCCAGCAGGCACGCCACGCCGTCGAGTCGGCCCGGGAGCGGATCGCCGGCCTGCTGGGCGCCCGCCCGCGGGAGGTGGTCTTCACCGGCGGGGCCACCGAATCCAACCATCTGGCGATCCTCGGCCTGGCGGGCGCCCGACCGCAACACCGCCACGTCATCACGACGGCCGTGGAACATGAAGCGGTCCTTGGCCCGGTGCGCATGCTCGAGGCCCGGGGATATCGCGTGACCCGCCTGGGCGTGGACGCGGCCGGCCGGCTGGACCCCGCACAGTTCGAGGCCGCCCTGGATGAGGACACCGCCCTGGCCAGCGTGATGTGGGCAAACAACGAGACCGGCGTCGTCTTCCCGATCCAGCAGCTGGCCCGGGCCGCCGCCGCCCGGGGTGTGCCCCTGCACGTCGATGCCGTCCAGGCCGTCGGACGTCTGCCGATCGACTTCTCGCAGCTCGATGTGGCGGCATTGAGCCTCTCGGCCCACAAGCTGCACGGCCCCAGGGGGGTCGGCGCGCTGATCGTGCGACGCGGCGTGCGGCTCGAGCCGCTGATGGTCGGGGGGGGACAGGAACGCGGGC
>CAZSYS010000367.1:0-4342 GCA_964611365.1 uncultured Planctomycetales bacterium | reverse complement strand
GTTGACCCCGTGCGGGGGGCCCGGCCCCCGGCCGACCGCCGATGCCCGCCACACCGACCCGGCCGGGCCGGGCCCGGCGGCGGCTGCGGCTGAGGTACTGCCAGGTGTCCCGCTCGGCCGGAAGCAGCGGCGCGGGGCCGACCAGTGCGACCCGCCCGAGGATCAGATGCGGCGCGTTGAGCACCCACGACCAGCGGCCCAGCGGTGCCCGGCCGCCCGGCCGATGCGAACCGATCCGCAGCGGCCGGTAGAGTTCCATCGGCCGGCCGTCGCGGCCCACCACCGTTTCCGCGGCTGCATCGCCGGTCCCGCCACGACCGCGCCGCACGAGCATCAGCACCCAGGCCGCCGGCAGCGCGGTCAGCAGAAGCACGACGCCGACCAGCACGTCCGCCAGCCGTGCCAGGGCGGCATAAGCCGGCCCGACGCGTCCGGTCGTCTCCTGAGCCTCCATGCGGCCTGAGACCCACCAGCGGTCCTGCCATCCGGCAGCCCACTCGGCGGGGGTCATGACGTTCCTGGCCATCCGGTGCGTCCTCGGCAAAGTCGGCGGCGCCTGCGGCGCGGCGGCGCGGGACGATGACCCCGCGGCGGCCCCGGCTCCGGCGGTCCGCACGCCTCTTTCATCGGCACCCGCGCCGCGGAACTGTCCGAGAATCCTGCCTCCGCGGTCCGATAACCCCAAGGCAGCCGCTTCGACCGGCACCGCCGGCTGCTCCGGGGACGCAGACATCCCGGCACGTGACGATCCGCCGAGTCACGGCCCGGTTGAAGGGTGGTCGGATGCCGGCGTCCGGGTGGCCGTCAGGACGCGCCGGGCGAGTTCGCCGGCCCGGCCTTGCGGATCCAGTTCCGCAACCCGCCTGAATTCCGTGAGGGCCTGCTCGCGCCGGCCGGCCTGCCAGCAGGCCCTGGCAAGGTTGAAATGGATCTCCGGAACCCCGGGCTGCAGGCGGAGCGATTCGGTGAAGTCCGCAATCGCCTCCTCGTTCCTGCCCATCCTGCCGTAGGTTGTGCCGCGGTTGTTGTAGGCCAGAGGGGTGGGGTTCACCGCGATGCAGTGGGTGAACAACGCGATGTTATCTTTCCACACCGGCAGTTGCAGCCGCGTCCGCGTCGCCAGTGTCGCGATCACGATTGCCGCCAGGCAGGCACCGGCCAGCCTCGTCCCGGGCCGCTTCCAGGCCTGCGCGGCAATCAGGCCCGCCGCGAGGGCCGCGCCCACCAGAGGAGCATAGAGAAAGCGGTCTGCCCGGAAGTGCTGGTGCGGGATGACCTGGGCGCTGGGCGACAGGGCCAGGATGAACCACAGCGCGGCGAAGAGCGCGGGGCGGTTGCGGCGGATCAGCCACAACACGATCAGTGTCATGAGGATGAGCACCGCGCCGGCCAGGACATCGGGCTGCTGAAAGCCGGCCGGGACCTTGTGAGGATAGAGCAGGGTAAGCGTCCGGGGCCAGACGATCGTCCGCAGGTTGAGGGCATAGACGCTGAGCACGACCAGCGGCCGCTGGGCAAGCGAGATCTTCGGACCAGTGTAAGCCAGGTCTGCGGCGTGGCAGAGCCACTTGCCCACGACCGTGGCGGCCCCGATCAGCCAGAGGGCGCCGGTGCCGGCCAGGATTCGACCCGGGCGGCGCGAGCCCAGCAGGACCACCTCGCAGGCGGTCACGACCAGAGGCGTGGCGGCGCCCATGGCACTGCTCATGCAGGAGAACGCGCAGAAGATCGCGGTCAGGACGTGCAGCCCGACACCCAGTCGCCGCCGGCGCTTCGCGGGAGGCAGGTCTTCCGCCGCGACCCTCCTGGCCAGGATGTGGCAGTGGACGCCGGCGAGCATGAAGAACGTCATCAGGAGTTCTTCCCGGGCACCCTGCCAGCAGACCGGCTCGACCACGACCGGATGCACGGCGAACAGGGCCGCGCCGAGCAGCGGGGCCGGCCCGGGCGCGGCATGCGCGGCGAAGCGGCAGAGCCGCCGGATCAGAGCGTAAACCAGCAGCACGTTGGCCAGGTGCAGCAGGAGATTGGTCAGGTGGTAGCCGCGGGGGTTGAGTTCCCAGACCGCGTAGTCGACCGCGAAGGACAGGACGCGGATCGGGTAGTAGCTGGTCGTCGACAGCGAGGTGAAGATCCGCAGCAGGTTGGCTGGCCCGAGGCTGCGAATCAGGGGGTTGTCGATCACCTGGTCGTAGACGTCGTAGTTGATGAACTCGTACCGCAGCGTGCCGAGGAACATCGCGCAGACAAGGACGACCAGAACCGCGGCCTGGGCGAGCACCGGCCCGGCGCCCGCCGTGAGGCTGGGCCGGCCGTCTTCGGCCGGATGGCCGCGCTGCCTGTCCCGGCGTCTCGATCCCATGGACGCCATCATACGGGCACGGGCTGCTTCGCAGAAAGCGAGCCGGCCACTAAACTGAGCGGATGATGCCCGAAAACCCTGCAGGCCCATCTCCGGCGGCACCTGCTTCGTCGGGAGAGCGTCCAACGGAAAGAGCACGGGGGCTCCTGCCGGTTGTCCTCATCGCCGGTGCCGGCCTCCTGGCTTTTGGCAACAGCTTCCGGGGCGTGTTCATCTTCGACGATCTGGGGGCGATCGTGTCGGCCGATCAACTCCACGACTTTCAACCGCTGAAAGACGTGCTCTGGGGGCCGCCGCAGTCGACAGCGGCCGGCCGCCCGATCGTCTGCCTGTCGCTGGCGCTCAACTACACCATCAGCGGCCTGAATCCATGGAGCTATCACGCGGTCAACCTGG
This sequence comes from uncultured Planctomycetales bacterium, assembly GCA_964611365.1. Lineage (GTDB taxonomy): Bacteria > Planctomycetota > Phycisphaerae > UBA1845 > PWPN01 > CALLOB01. The sequence goes on along the minus strand of CAZSYS010000367.1, from coordinate 1,584 downwards.
GGATCCACTTGCTGGCGGCGCTGGTACTGTACGGGATCGTCCGGCGGACCCTGGGCATGCCGACGGCGATGAACCTGTCGCCGGCATCCGCCCGGTGGACGGCGCTGGCGGCATCCCTGATCTGGACCGTGCATCCACTCCAGACCGAATCGGTGACCTACGTCATCCAGCGGACGGAACTGCTGGTCGGGCTGTTCTATCTCCTGACGCTGTACTGCTGCGTGCGAGGGTGGCAATCCTGTGGGTCGGCCGGCTGGGGGGTCGGGGCGGTGACGGCCTGCGGGTTGGGGATGCTTTCCAAGGAGGTCATGGTCTCGGCGCCCGTGGCGGCGTTGCTGTACGACCGGGCATTCGTGTCCGGCACGTTTGCCCGGGCCCTGCGACGCTGCTGGAGGCTCTATCTTGGCCTGGGAGCCACCTGGGTGATCCTGGCCGCAATCATCGCCTTCGGAGCTCGGAGCGACTCGGTCGGTTTCGGCCTCGGGATCACGGCCTGGCAATACCTGCTCACCCAGGCCGGCGTGCTCGCCCACTACCTGAGGCTGGCGTTTTTCCCTCATCCGCTGGTGATCTCCTACGGCGACTGGCCGATTGCCCACTCGCCGGCCGACGTCTGGCCTGCCGGTCTGCTGATCGTCGGCCTGCTGACCGCGACGGCGGTGATGCTGCGCCTCCGCCCGGCTGCAGGCTTCCCGGGCGCCTGCTTCTTCCTGATCCTGGCCCCCACCTCGAGTTTCGTGCCGATCGTCACGGAAATCGCCGCGGAATGAAGGATGTACCTGCCGCTGGCGACGATCGTGATCGCCGCCGTGCTGGCCGCCCGGAGCGCACTGAACAGGATCGGCGCCGCCTGGCCGGGGGTTTGGCGACGAACGGCCGCCGGCGTCCTGCTGGCCGGGATCGTCACTTCATGCACGCTGGCCACCGCCGACCGCAACCGGGATTACCGGTCGGGGCTGCGCCTGTGGGAAGACGCCGTGGCCAAACGTCCCGGTGATGTCCGCGCGAGGACCAACCTGGGGGTGGCGCTGGGCGAAAACGGAAGGCCTGAGGAAGCCGAGCGGGAATTCAGGGCGGCCCTGGACATCTGCCCCGGCCATCCGCCGGCGCTTGCCGGGCTCGGCAACACGTATGCGGAGCGCGGGCAATGGATCCAGGCCATCGACAGCCTCAGGACGGCACTGCGGAACAGGCCGGACTACGCGGCCGCCCGAACACTGCTGGTCCGGACGCTGACGGCCGCCGGCAGGGAAATGACCGGGCGGGGCCTGGTTGCCGAGGGTATTTCGCGTCTGGAGGAAGCCGTCCGACTCGCACCGGACGATGCCTCCGCCCGCAACGGGCTGGGGTTTGCGCTGTCCAGAACCGGCGCCTTCGCCGAGGCTGAGCCGCACTTCCGGCGGGCAATTGAACTGGATCCCGGCCTGGCGGACGCACATAAGAACCTGGGCTTCACGCTGGTCGCTCTCGGGCGGGAGCCGGAGGGAATCGGGCACATCGAGGAAGGTCTGAGGCTCGAGCCGGACGCCCGGGCCCATCTGCTTCTGGGCGACATCCTGGCTCAAAGCGGCCGCGACGGCGACG
>CAZSYS010000366.1:0-4387 GCA_964611365.1 uncultured Planctomycetales bacterium | reverse complement strand
GGCCAGCGCCGCCAAAATCAGCGCCGATGCGGCGGCAAGGCGGCTCCGGCCGGCGGCAGGGGCGATGGCGGGGGGGGCGGGCATCGGCGACGGCTCAGCTGAGCCCTCCGTTGATCGAGCGGGACCGCATCGGACGGGCAGGATACTCCCAGACCGGCCCGCAGTGCGGGCAGCGGGCCAGAATGTGCTCCACGGCCTCCTGCGAATCGTCGGTCACCACGAACAGGTTGAGGTCCTCCGGGCTGATGGTGCGGAAGTCTCCGGCCAGGGTCTGCTCCATCCAGTCCACCAGCGGCTTCCAGAAGCCCGACCCCATGAGCACCACCGGCGAGGGCGGTGTCCGGGCGGTCTGCATGAGCGTCAGGGTCTCGAAGACTTCGTCCAGCGTGCCGAAGCCTCCGGGGAAGCAGATCAGGCCGGTCGAGTACTTCACGAACATCACCTTGCGGGCGAAGAAATAGTCGAAGTGCAGGCTGACGTTCTGGAAACGGTTGGGTTTCTGCTCCTGCGGGAGGACAATGTTCAGCCCCACGCTGGTGCCGCCGGCCTCGAACGCCCCGCGGTTGGCGGCCTCCATGATCCCCGGTCCGCCGCCGGTGATGACCGCCAGGCCGGCCTCGGCGAGCCTGCGGCCCACCTCCAGCGCCTGCCGGTACGCCGGGGCCTCGGGAGACGTTCGCGCCGAACCGAGCACCGATACCGCCGGCCCCACCCGGGTCATGATGTCGATGCCCTCCACGAATTCCGCCATGATGCGGAAGATCCGCCAGGTTTCCTCCGACGCGGTCTGATGGCTCATCGCGGGATTGGACATCGACAGCACTCCTCGCGGGTCAGTGTAGCAGACCGGTCGGGCGGAGGCGAGCCGCGGGCGCGCCGGTTCAACTCCGCCCGCCCCCGGCGGGATGAGAAAACCCCGGCGGCGTACTATAGTATGCAGGTCCGGGCGGCGAATGCCCGTCGGAGATCCCGCATGACGACCGCATCAGGCAGCTTTCGACCCGCAGGCTCCCGCCGGGCGGCACACGCCCCCGTCGCCGGACGTCGCCTGTCCCTGCCGCTGGGGCTGCTGATGGCGGTCGCAACCTGCCAGGCGGCGCCCGCCGCGGACCCCGCCGGGCGGATGAGGGTCTTCGGCCCGGATGACCGCGCCGCCGTGGCCGACACGACACAGTTTCCCTGGTCGGCGATCGGGCTGGTGCTGGCCTACTACGACCTCAGCGTGCTCAGCGGCACCGGCGTCATGATCAGCGACCGCGTGGTCCTGACCTGCGGTCATGTCGTCCACGACCCGGCCCTGGGAACCCCCCGTTCGGTGGTGTTCATCCCCGGCAAGAACGGCCCCTCCGAGCCGTTCGGGCGGTTCGCCGCCGCCTCGGTCTCGCTCCGCGAGGAATGGCTCTCCGGAGGCGACGACCGCTACGACATCGCGCTGCTGGACCTCGGCGCCGCCGTGGGCAGTCTGACCGGCCGTTTCGATGCCGCCGCCAGGCCGCCGTCCTTCTTCGACGGCCGCGTTCTGAACATGGCCGGCTACCCTTCCGACCTCAGCCCGGACGACCGGCTCTATGCCGCCGCCGGCGAGGTCCGGCGCGTCCAGGACAGCCTGGTGGTACACCGCATCGACGGGGGGCACGGCCAGAGCGGGGGGCCGATCTGGGTGGACGAGGGCTCCGGGCGACCGACGGTCGTGGCGGTGTACACCGGCGAGGTCGAGGAATTCATCGGCGGGCAGCTGGTCGATGTCTACAACGTCGGGGTCTACATCTCGCCGGCTCTGTGCGCGTGGATCAACGACTTTCTGGAGCAGACCGACCCGTCGGCCGGCACGGCCTGCGCGGACGAAATCCCAGGCCCGGCACCCCTGTGGGGCTTCTGTGGTCTGGGCGCGGTTCAGGCGGTCGCAGGCGGCACGCTTGCCTGGGCGATGTCTGCGGGCCTGGGCTGCCCCGGAAGGCGACGGCCCGCTGCAGCCGCGGCCGGCCGGCGGCCTACTCGTGGATGATCTGCGTGCCCACGCCCTTATCGGTGAAGATCTCCAGCAGCAGGGAGTGGGGAATCCGCCCGTCGATGATGTGGGCCTTCCGGCAGCCGGCCTCCAGGGCCCGCAGGCAGGCCTGCACCTTGGGGATCATGCCGCGGTCGATGACGCCGTCCTCCATGAGCCGGTGAATCTCCGCGCGGCTCAGCGACGGGCACATCGTCCCGGGATCCTTCGGGTCGCGCCGCACGCCGTGGGTGTCGGAGATCATGACCAGCTTCTCGGCCGCCAGGGCGGCGGCCACCTCGCCGGCGGCGCTGTCGGCGTTGACGTTGAGCTTGCCGCCGCTGCGGTCGCGGGCGATGGGGGCGATGACCGGAATGGTGTCGGCAGCGCACAGCAGACGCACCACCTTGGCGTTGACCGACTGCACCCGCCCCACGAAGCCGATGTCCAGCCGCCGGCCGTCCGGACCGTCCAGGTACATCCGGTCGGCAAACAGCACACAGCTGGTCAGGCTGGTCAGCCCGATGGACTCCACGCCGAAAGCCTCGATCGTCTCCACCAGCCGGCGGTTGATCCGGCCGGACAGGACGTTCTCGGCGATGGCCAGCGTGCGCTCGTCGGTGTAGCGCAGCCCCTGAACGAAAACCGGTTCGAGCCCGGCCTCGTCCATCGCCTTGTTGATCTCCTTGCCGCCGCCGTGGACGATCACCGGCTGCATGCCCACGGAGTGCATGAACACGACGTCCCGCAGCAGCTCGCGCTCCGCCTCGGGCTGGTCCATGACCGAGCCGCCCAGCTTGACCACGATGATGCGGCCCTGGTACGAGCGGATGTAGGGCAGGGCTTCGATCAGAACGCCGGCTTTCTCGATGGCCTGCTGCACGGTCGCGATCCCTCGGACTGATCCAACCCGCGGAAAGCGGCCAAAGTACGGACCCGGCCGGCGGTCGTCAAGCGCCCGACGCGGCCCGCGCCGCGGCCGGTGGTGACCGTTCCTGCAGCTCCGAACCCGCCCGCTTGCGACAGTGCCTCGCCGGGACGGGCGACCGGGATGTCCGGCCGTCGCCCGCCCGCTCCCGCGAGCCTGGAGCTTGACCGCCCGGCAGGCCAAGACGAACATGAGGGCACGTTCCGGGGGCGGTTTCCGGGCGCAGACCCCGCTTTCAATCAGGACAGGTTCACCGATATGACCACCGATACGACGACGGCCATGAAGAATCGCACCAGCAGGCGGATGCATGGGCTTGTGCCGGGCTTCCGGCAGGAGCGCCTCCGGCGGACCGGCCGGGCCGCGCCGGCCGCGGCGCTGCTGGCCGGACTTCTGGCCGCCGCGTCGGCTTGCGCCCAGCCGGCCGGCCCGGAGCCGCCTTCGGCAAAGACCGGGCGCATCAAGTTCGATATCCGGCGATTGACCGGCGATCTGAACGAGGGCATCGCCGTCGGCGACGTGAACAACGACGGCGTGGTCGATCTGACCGCCGGCGAAAAATGGTACCAGGGCCCGGACTTCAAGCCGCGCCCGATCCGCTGCCTGGAGGTCGACAACGAGGAGTTCTTCACCTCCAACGGCGAACACCTCATGGACCTCAACGGCGACGGATGGCTAGATATCATCACCGCATCCTGGTTCTCCGACAGGATCCTGTGGCTGGAGAACCCCGGCCGGGACGGGCTCGAGGCCGGCGTGCCGTGGAAGCAGCACCTGGTGGTCGATGGGCAGCACTCCTGCGAGGGCACGCTGCCGGCCGACCTCGACGGCGACGGACGTGACGAGCTGGTGGTCAACAGCTGGGACCGCCAGCGCCCCCTCACCGTGGTCCGCATCACGCCCGGCACCGGCAGCGCCCCGCCGGCCTTCGAGAAGGTGATCATCGGCACGCCGGGATTCGGCCACGGCCTGGGGGTCGGCGACATCAACGGCGACGGCCGCCCGGACATCCTCACCGGGGGCGGCTGGTACGAAAACCCCGGCGAAGGCTGCCTGGGAAAGCCCTGGCAGCTGCATCCGGGCTTCGACCTGCGCCACCTGAGCCTGCCGTGCCTGATCGTGGACGTCAACGGCGACGGCCGCAACGACCTGATCATCGGCCAGGCGCACGATTACCTGCTGCGGTGGTTCGAGCAGGGGCCGGTCAGGGACGGCCGGATCACCTGGACACCCCACGAGATCGACCGCACCTGGTCCCAGGCCCACTGCCTGGTCTGGGAGGATCTCGACGGCGACGGCCGCAGGGAACTCATCACCGGCAAGCGGTGGCGGGCCCACAAGGACGGCGACCCCGGGGCCGCCGAGCCGGTCGGCCTGTTCCGCTACCTCTGGGACCCCGCCGCCGGACGCTTCCAGCGGGACACCATCACCTACAACCAGCACGTCGGCAGCGGCATGCAGATCCGCATCGC
>CAZSYS010000365.1:0-4433 GCA_964611365.1 uncultured Planctomycetales bacterium | reverse complement strand
CCTGCGGGCGCGGTATCAGGGCGGCCTGACGCCCATCGACGGCCCCGGCGGAGGGCGGGCGGCCCAGGATCTCCAGCCGGTGAACGTACGCTACGACGTGGCCGGCCTGCAGACCTCGCGCGGCTGCCCGGTGGGCTGCGAATACTGCAGCGTCACCCGCTTCAACGGGGCGCCGATCCGCCGCCGCTCGATCGACGAGATCGTCGATGAGTGGAACGCCACCACCCGGCCGTTCGTCTTCGTGGTGGACGACAACTTCTTCGGCGTCGGCCCCCAGCACGCCGCCTGGGCCAAGGAGCTGCTCCGGCAGATCATCCGCCGGGGGCGGCGGCGGCTGTGGTTCAGCCAGACGACGATCAACATGGGGGAGGACCAGGAGGGCCTGCGGCTGGCCTACAAGGCCGGCTGCCGCGGCATGCTCATCGGCTTCGAGACGCTCAACCGCGAGTCGCTCAAGGACTACCACAAGGGCATCAATCGTAACAACGTCCACCGGTACAAGGAGCTGGTCGACGGCTTCCACCGCGCGGGCATCTCGGTGTTCGGGGCGTTCATCATCGGCGCCGACCAGGACGACGAGGAGACGGTGGCCGAAACGGCCGTCCAGGCGGTGAAGCTGGGCATCGACACCATCCAGATCACCAACCTGACGCCGCTTCCGGGAACGCGGATGTACGAGCGGTTCCTGGAGGAAGGCCGCCTGTTCGCGACCAACTACCCCCAGGACTGGGAGCGCTACACGTTCGTGGAGACCGTCTACCACCCCCGACGGATCTCGGCCGAGAAGCTCGACGAGGTGATCTACGAGCTGCGCCACGCGGCCGCCGAGACCTCCTGGGTCTGGCTGCGCACGCTCCGCACCCTGTGGATGACCCGCAGCCTGACCAGCGCCATCTTCATCCACGGCATGAACAAGGGCTGGAAACGCATGGCCCGCCTGCAGCTGCCGCGGGACGAGGAACGCTTCGGCTTCACCCCGCGCCGCAACGCCCGCACCGAGAAGATCCGCGACGCCTTCCGCCTGTCCCTCGGCAAGTACGCCGCCGCCTGGAAGGAGCCCGCCGGTCCCGACCCTTCCGTGGTCTGAGCCCCAGCCCCCGCGCCCGTGCGGGAGACCGCCGGCGATCACGTGTCCGCGTCGTGCGTGTCGATGTCCAGCGGCGCGTGCATGTGTTCAATGGTGCCCGGGGTCCGCAGCACCCGCCAGTAGCAGAAGGCGGTCAGCGCGACCACGAAGCCGCACGAGGCCAGCATGAACAACCAGCCGTACAGGTTCATCGCCGTGCCTCCAGGTCCGCGACCGGCGGGCCGGAACCATCGCCGGCCGGCAGGCGGCCCAGCGCCCGCCACCGCGCCGCCGCGAGGTTCACCAGCAGGCCGAAAAACACCAGCAGCACGCCGATGAACGCCAGCATCAGCAGCACCGTCCCGCGGTCCCCGGCGTTCATCGCCCGGATTCCCGCGATTTCGGCCGGAATGTTGTTGTAGCACCAGCAGACGAAGACGATCAGCAGGTAGGTGGGCGTGACGTACTTCATCAGGAACCACACAAACCCCGGAACCCGCATCGCCGCCCCGCGCCGGCACTCCTCCTTGACCCGCTCGATGCCGAACAGCCAGCCGACCACGATGGACTGAACCATCGCCAGCAGAAAGATGCAGACCGTGCCGATCCAGAAGTCCATCACGCTCAGGGCGATCAGGTCCTTGGAGAAATAGACCACCAGCAGCGAGCCGATGGCCGTCAGCATGCCCAGACAGGTGACCGAGAGCCTGCGGCCCATGCCGAAGCCCTCCTCGAGAAAAGCGATCGCCGGCTGGAGCATGCTCAGTGAGCTGGTGATCGCGGCCACAAAAAGCATGAAGAACCAGACGGCCCCGAACAGGCTGCCGGCCGGCATGCGGGCGAACACCGCCGGCAGGGCGACGAAGCCCAGCTTGAAACCCGACTGCAGCACCGCCGGGGTGAGATCCGCGGCCGTCAGGAACAGAAAAGCCGCCGGAATCGTGATCAGCCCGCCGAGGCACACCTCGCAGAACTCGTTGGTGCTCGAGGCGGTCAGGCCGGAAAGCACCACGTCGTCGTTGCGGCGCAGATAGCTGGCGTAGTTGAGGATGATCCCGAAACCGACCGACAGGGTAAAGAAGATCTGCCCGGCCGCCGCCAGCCACAGCTGGGCGTCCGCCAGGCCGGTCCACAGCGGCTGGGCGCGGATCGCGGCCAGCGACGCCGGATCGACCGTCAGTCGCACGGTCTGGCCCGGCCGGGCGGCGATGACCCCGCGGTCCCTGGCCGGGCCGCCGGTGCCCTCGGCCGAGACCCGCACCCGGAACTCCTGCCGGACGGACTTCAGGCCGCCGCGGCTGATGGCCGCGAAGACCAGCTCCTGCGGAACCGCCAGGCCCTGCGGAATCCCGACTTCGGCGGTTTCTCCGGCCGGCCGGAAGCCCTCCGGCTCAGGTCCGGCGGTCTGCTCCCAGGCATGGCGGACCGGAATGGTCGGCGTCCACATGAAGCCCAGGGCGTTGAGCACGTTGGCCTCCGGCCGCGCCGGGTCGGGCGTGCCCAGCGTCAGTACGCGCACCAGCACGATGCCCGCGAACAGCATGAGCACCGGCATGGCGAACTTGCAGAAGACCTCGATCCCCCGGGTCAGGCCGCGGTAGATGAGCACGAAGTTGGCGATGAAGACGATGATCAGAAAAAGAACACTCTCCTGAAGCCCGCCGGTGCTCCGGAGCAGGAAGCCGTTGTAGCCTGTGCCCACGAATTCGGCAAAATGCTCCTTGCAGGCCTCCACGTCGGCCCCATGGCGGGCCATCGCCCCCGACAGGTAGTCCCAGGCATAGGCCAGGCACCAGGCCTCGATGTAGACGTAGTACATGTAGATCCCGACGGGCACGATCAGGGCCAGGGCGCCGAAGTACTTGCTGATCGGGTTCCGCCACATCACCGAAAAGATGCCCGGGGCGCTGTTGAAGCCGCGCGAGCCGCCGTAGCGGCCCATGGTCCACTCCATCCAGCAGATCGGAATGCCCAGCAGCAGCAGGGAGATGAAGTACGGGATCATGAAGATCCCGCCGCCGTTCATGGCCGCGTTGCCGGGGAAGCGCAGGAAGTTGCCCAGCCCGACCGCCGAACCGGCCACCGCCAGGATCGCGCCCAGCCGGGTGGTCCAGTTCTCACGGCGCCCGGCGGCTGTCGCTGGCCCCGGTGTCGTGCCTCCGTTGACGACCACCTGGATCTCCTCGTCGCGGCGCCGGGACGGGCGGATGGGGTCCGGCGGCGGCCGACTCCGGCGCCGGCATGCCGCCCGGCCGCGCCCCGCGGACGGGCCCGCCGACATGCGGTCCACTCCACAGACGGGCTGCCATGATGGCGCCCCGGCCGGCGTTTTGCAAGCGGTATGGGCCTTGCGGGGCCCCGGACTGCCCCCATGACCCTCAAACGCCCGGGTCGCCGGCCGTCGAACGACCCGAGCCCCGGCCGGACGCGCAACTCCGCGGGAACCGCCCTGTGGCCGCCGGCCCCGGAAGGCTCCGGGAGCGGTTGACGGACGCGCCGCGACCGGCGACCATCCGGTGTCGCAGTGGCGACGCCTGGAATCAGGCGACGGGATGCCGCCCGCGACTTCAGGCCATCGGCGGATCGGTCGGGAAAGACCGGGCCGGGAGGTGCACAGTGAACGTCATGCACGCCGCCCTGTGCGGCGGACTGCTGGTCGCCGCAGGAGGCTGCCACACCGGCGAGCCAATGTTCAACGGGCGGGACCTGTCCGGCTGGACCGAAATCGCCAGCCGCGGAGCGTGGACCGTGCAGGACGGCGTGCTACGGTGCGACGGGAGCAGGGACGGCTACGCCTGGCTCTGCAGCGACAGCACCTGCCGCGACTTCGAGCTGACCTGCCGCTGGCGGATTCCCGAGGGCGCCAATGCCGGGATCTTCCTGCGGGCCCCTGGACACCAGGGGCGGATCTCCATGCTGGGCATGGAGGTGCAGATCAAGGACGACCGCAAGGATCCGGATCTGTCGGATGTCAGCGGGGCGGTCTTCCGCCGCATTCCGGCGTCCGGGCGCTATGCCCGCCCGATCGGCCAGTGGAACGACTTTCGCATCCTCTGCCGCGGACGGCGGCTGCGGATCGAGCTCAACGGCCGGCTGGTCAGCGACACCGACATCGACACCGTGCCCGCCCAGGGCGACGATCCGCCGATGAGCCGGGTGCCCGACGAGGGCTACATCGGCCTGCAGAACCACGGCACGCCGGTTGAGTTCCGCGACATCCGCATCCGCGTCCTGCTACGCGAGGCGCCGTAGCGGCCAACGCCCCGCCGGCCGCCGATGCGACCACTGACCGCGCACAGGTCTTGCGAAGCACCGTAGCGGCCGGCGCCCCTGCCAATGCTGTCCGGGATTCTGAGGCCCGAATTGA
>CAZSYS010000364.1:0-4451 GCA_964611365.1 uncultured Planctomycetales bacterium | reverse complement strand
CCCGCGTGCTGGCCCGCCGGCACGGCATGGCCGCGGTGGATCTGGAGCCGCCCCTGCGCGAGCTGTACCGCCGCCTCGGCCGGCTGCCCATACTGGCCTTCGACGGCCACTACGACGCCCGGGCCAACGCATGCATGGCCGAGGCTCTCGCCGATGCGCTGCGCGGCTTGCCGGCCCGGACGCCGGCCCCGCCGACAGCCGGTGCCGACTGATTCACTCGCCGGACAGCCGCCGATGGTCCTCAGCCGCCGACAGGCTGCGAGGCGGCGCCCTCCTGGAGGATCGCCTGAATCGTCCGGGCACAGGCTTCGGCCGCGATTTCGCAGCCGGCGCGGTTGAGATGGAAGTCGTCGCGGAAGAGCTCGGGCCGGGCGTCGATCGCCGCCTCCAGATCCGCGATCCGGACCCCGTGGCGGGCGGCGGCGGCCGAGACAATCCCCCGGATCCGGCGCACGGCCTCGGCGACGCTTCGACGCGAGACCGGTCCCCCGGGGCCGGTGAGATTGAGGACCCGCATGGCGTTTGGCGGCTCCGGCCCGCCGGGCGCCGGCTCGCGGCTGTAGACGCTGGGCTGAGTCGCCAGCACCACGCGGCGGCCGTCCATGAGGCACACGCGCACCAGGCAATCCAGGTTCTCCGCGTACGACGCGAGACTGACGAAGGCCTCCGGCGGGACGTCCCGGCCCTCGGCGTGGTAGTCCGGGTCCCGTCCGCGGCGCAGGTCGGCGTAGAACATCCGGTCCAGCGCGGTGCGGCGGCACAGCAGCCGCCACAGGGCGCTGCACTGCAGCAGCCGCGAGCCCGCGCCCCGGCCGGCGTCGACCGCGTCCTTGAGGTTCAGCAGCGGCCGGATCGGACCGGCATAGGTGCCGTAGTCGGGTTCGAAGGGCAGCTCGCCGGCGGCCGGAAAGCTCCGGGCCAGATCGTTGATGCCATGCATGACGACCACGATGTCCGGAGAGAAATGCCTGATCCGGAGCACATAGTTGACCAGGGAGTGGGCCGTGGTGTACCAGGGCCATCCGGCGTTGATCACCTCGACGTCCTCCCCGCGGTCGCGCAGCAGCCGCTCCATCCGGGCGGGCCACTGGTCCTGCGGTTCCAGTCCCAGGCTCTGGGTGGTCGAACCTCCCAGGCAGACGATGCGCAGCCGCGCGGTCTTGCGCCGCTCGTAGAGCCGCCCGCCGTAGGACCGCACCCACGCGCCGTCGTGCTCGGACCGCTCCACGTGCTGCAGAAAGGCGTGGAAGTCGCGGAACGAGCGGCCAACCGTCGGCGACGGCTGGCCGAATCGCACGGCCACCTCCAGGCCGGCCAGCAGCGCCGCGGTCGGGACCGCCGAAAACAGCAGGCGTTTGCCCGCCGGCAGGCGCCCGTGGCGGGTCCTGCGGCTCCATACCGCCCTCAGCACAACCAGGGTCACGGCTGCGATGCCGGCGTTGGCCAGCAGGGCCCCCAGGAACCACGACAGGCTGTAGCGGCCCAGAACGGTCGCATCCCATGGACTGTGCGTGAACCAGAAACCCAGGCAGAGGAAGACTGCCGCGGCGGCCACCGCCGCGGTCAGGAGCAGTCGCCAGGCTGCGCCTCTTGAGAACATGACGGCCTCCGCCGGCCGCGGGGGCGCGGCCGCAGGTATCCATCGGCAGGATGGCCGGGGCCGCTGAATACCCTGCGGCTCAGGCAAGGAGAGGGTCTTCATCGGGCAGCCTGCCGGCCTCAGGCGGAGCGTCTCGGCCCGGGCGCTTGCCACGACCCGCCGGGGAAGGCAGGATAGGCGGCGGTTCCCCGCGATGTCGGGGGACGGTCAGGGGTGACGTTCCGGGCGAGAAGGCCTGCGGCGGGATCCGAGCGGGGGGTGGTCCCGCGGGGATCCGGACGGCCGTGCGTCGGATCGGCAACGGAGGGCGATGATGAACGGGCGGATTTCGCGTCGAAGGATGCTCGGGGCGGGCGCGGCGGCGCTGGCGGCGCCTTATGTCGTGACGGTGCGGCTCCAGGGGGCCGAGGCTCCGAGCAACCGGATCACCGTTGGCTTCATCGGCACGGGTTCGCACGGGCTGGGGCACAACCTGAGTCGCTACCTCCAGCAGCCCGACGCGCGGGTGCTGGTGGTGTGCGACGTGGACGCCAATCGTGCGCGGCAGGCCAAGGAACGGGTGGACGCCTGTTACGGCAACACCGACTGCGCGGTGACCGGCGACTTTCGCGAGATCCTGGCCCGCAGGGACATCGACGCGGTGATGATCTCGACGCCGGACCACTGGCATACGCTGATGAGCGTGATGGCCGTGCGGGCGGGCAAGGATGTGCAGTGCGAGAAGCCGACGCTGACCATCGACGAGGGCAGGATCCTCGTCCGCGAGGTGCGCAGGCACGGCCGGGTCTTTCAGACCAGCACCGAGGACCGGTCCCTGGGGGTTTACCGGCGGATGGTCGAGCTGGTGCGCAACGGCCGGATCGGCAAAGTCCGGCGGGTGGAGGTGATCCTGCCCCGGCAGCCGGAGGTGCCGGGCAATCCGACGCCCCAGCCGGTGCCGCCGGAGCTGGACTACGACATGTGGCTGGGGCCGGCCCCGGAGGCTCCTTACACGAAGGACCGCGTGCACTACACCTTCCGCTGGATCCGGGACTATTCCGGCGGCATTCTCTGCGACTGGGGAACCCACCTTTTCGACACCGTGCAGTATGCCCTGGACGTGGAGCACGGCGGGCCGGTGGAGGTGGAGGGCACCGGCACCTTCTGGAGCGGGGGGCTGTTCAACACGCTCAAGGACTACGACCTGACCTACCGCTACGCCGACGGGGTGGTGATGACCTGCAAACCGGGCACGCCGAGCCTCAGGTTCATCGGCACGGACGGCTGGGTCGGCAACGAGGGCTGGGACGCGCCGCTGAAAGCCGATCCGCCGGGACTGCTGGAGACGCGCATCGGCCCCGACGAGTTCCACGTCACGGCCAACCCGGCCGGGGAGCACCGCGATTTCCTCGACTGCGTCCGCAGCCGCAAGGACCCCTACTTCCCGGTGGACATCGGCCACCGCGTGTCCACGGTCTGCCACCTGGGCAACATCGCCATCCAGACCGGCCGGCGGCTGCGATGGGATCCGCGTGCCGAGGTGTTCATCGGCGACGACGAGGCCAACGCGATGTGCGGCCTGCGCCCGATGCGCAAGCCGTGGAGCCTGGACTGACCGCCGCGGCCGGGGCGGCGCAGGCCGTTGACGGGCCGAAATCCCCCGTCAGTGGCCGGTCAGCCCGGGGAGAAACGGCACCAGGATCGAGATGGCGATGAGGATGATGATGATCCACTCCAGGATCTCCATGCGACGGTTGGCATGGCGATCGGCGATCTTCTCGTAGATGCTCTCCAGGGTCTGCAGCTTGCGGAGGATCACCGTGTCCCAGTCGTTGGAGTGGAACTTCTCGGACGCCAGCCGGTAGACGCGGGCCAGGTACTGATCGCCGAAGAGCTTGAGGGCGTTGTTGACGCCCTCGAACAGCAGGGCGCCGTCCACCCGCAGCTCGGCCACGCGGCGCAGGTCGTCCGGTCGCGAGCCGGCCAGCAGCCGCGGCCTCCAGCCTCGCCGGACCAGGGCCTCGTAGCTGGCGGCCAGGGCCTGGTCGAGCTGGCCGTCGAGGTAGCGCATCTCCACAAGTTCGACGTTGGCGTACTCGAGCACCGCCCGGACGTCGTCGGCGTCGGTGTCCATCAGCAGGGCCGCGTTCCAGTCGATGATCAGCAGGTCGTCGCCGCGGAAGCTCAGCCGGCTGCTGAGGGCCTCGTCGGCCTCCTGGTCGGACAGCGGCTCCACCTCGGCCCGGAGGACCTGAGCGAGCAGCCGCCGGTGGTCCGCGAACACCTCGGCGGCCGGTGCCGGCGGCGAAAACGATTCGATCTGGTAGACCGCGTAATCTTCGACCACGTCGGCGATGTTCGCCTTGTTCACCGCCGGGGCAATCATGGCCAGAATCTGCTCGACGCGGCCGCGCGAGTCGGCCAGCAGCTGGGCGTTGTCATAGAGTTCGTCGCTCAGCGCCAGCAGCCGGTCCAGCGGGCCGGCCAGCGGGATGGTGTACATCACCGAGGCCGCCCCGAAGTCATAGATCATCACCTCCACGGTGTCGGTGGTCGGGAACCCCCCCAGCAGCAGCGGAACCACGCCCTGCGTCAGGCGCAGGGGCGGCGGGTCGTACTCGAAGTAGCGCGGGGCCCGGCGCTTGTGCTTGATGGTGCCGCGCTGCTTGGTCGAGGTGATGCGCTGCTCGGCCTTGTCGAGATCCACGGACAGGCCGATGTCGTGGGCGAAGTACACGTAGGCGGTGCCGCGCTCCACGCGGACCGCCGCGGACGCCGGCCGGCCTGCGGTCGCCGGGCCGGGGCCTTCCGGGGGTGTCGGGGGTGTCGGTTCCATGGGCCTCCGTGCGGGGGGCGGGCGGCGCCGGCCGGG
>CAZSYS010000363.1:0-4455 GCA_964611365.1 uncultured Planctomycetales bacterium | reverse complement strand
ATCTGGGTGCTGGCCGGGCTGCACGCGCTGCGGATCGTGCGCTGCGTCCGGCTGGGCACGGCGCTGATGGGCCTGGGCCAGCTGGACAACGCTGAAATCTGGCTGCGCCGCGCGGTCGGGCAGTTCACCTTCTCGGTGCGGGGCAAGTACCTCGCCGGACAGCAGCTGGCCTCGCTGATGTTCACCCGCGGGTCGTACGACGCGACCATCGACCTGTGCCGCGAGCTGCTGCGCCGCCGTCCCGGCGGGACCGGCCGCCAGGCCCTCAACGCCCGTCTGCTGCTGGCCGACGCATTGCTGCTGAGGGACCGGCCGGTCGAGGCCCGCGAAGTCCTGGGCCCGGTGGACCGCCGGCGGCTTTCGCTGGTGGAGCGGATGAAGCTGCTGCCCATCCGGCTGCGCTGCCAGCTGGCCGCCGGCGACGCCGTGTCCGCCGCCCGGGAGCTGCCCGAGCAGGTCCGGCTGGCCGAGCTGCTGGATTCCGCCGGGGCCGCCCTGGTCCACGCCCTGCTGGCCGAGGCCTGCCGGAGGCTCGGGCGGGACGTCGAGGCGGCGTTCCTCCGCCGGCGCGCCGCCCTGTACCACGACCTGGAGCCGCTGCTGGAACGGTATCCGGTGCTCGCCCCGTTGACGGCGGCCGGGGACGCTCCGGGCGCGGGACCTGCCAGCCGGCTTCCCGGGGAATGAGGGATTCGGCCGGGTCGTTTGCGTTTCGAGCTCCCGGGCGGCTAGAATGACGGTCGTGGTCGTCGCAGGGCGCGGTTCGCGCCCCCCGGCCGCCGGCCACCCTTCGACCCGGGCAGCTTCACGGGGCATCCGTCGGTTGGAAACAGACCAGCGAACCAGGCTATCGGTCTATCGTGAGAACGCGGTCCTGGTGGGCGTCGGCCTGCCGGGTGCGGACATGGACGCGGCCGATTCGCTGGCCGAGCTGCGGGCCTTGGCCGAGTCCGCCGGCGCGAAGGTGGTCTCGATCATGCTGCAGCGGCGCGAGCGGATCGACGCCCGCACCTACATCGGGCGGGGGAAGGTCCAGGAGCTCTGCCGCCGGGTCGAGGACAACGCCGCCGACGTGGTCATCTTCGACGACGATCTCTCGCCCGCCCAGATCCGCGAGCTGGAGGAAGCCTGCGGGCGCAAGGTCATCGACCGCAGCGAGCTCATCCTGGACATCTTCGCCGGCCGGGCCCGGACGCACGAGGCCCGGCTGCAGGTCGAGCTGGCCCAGCTGGAGTACACCGCGCCGCGCCTGCGCGGCATGTGGACCCACCTGGAGCGGATCGCCGGGGCCGGCGGCGGGACCGGGGTCGGCGCGGTCGGCGGCATCGGTACCCGCGGACCGGGCGAGCGCCAGATCGAGATCGACCGGCGGATCGTCGCCCGCCGCGTCAGCCAGCTCAGGCGCGAGATCGCCGGGATCGACCGCCGCAAGGTCCGCGCCGTCCGCGCCCGCCACGAGCATTTCAACATTTCCCTGGTCGGCTACACCAACGCCGGCAAGAGCACGCTGATGAACACGCTCACCGGCGCCGGCGTGCCGGCCGAAGACCGGCTGTTCGCCACGCTGGACACGCGGACCCGCAAGTGGCCGCTGGGCGACGGCCTGCACGCGCTGCTCAGCGACACCGTCGGGTTCATCCGCCGTCTGCCGCACCATCTGGTGGCCTCGTTCCGGGCGACGCTCGAGGAGGCCATCCACGCCGACCTGCTGCTCCACGTGGTCGACGCGTCCTCCCCGGCCGCCTGGGAGCAGTACGCGGCCGTCAGCGCGGTGCTCGACGAGCTCGGCTGCGCCGGGCACCGCACCCTGGTGCTGCTGAACAAGACCGACGCGGTGGACGCCCCGGCCGAACTGCAGGTGCTCCGCCACCGCCTGCCGGAGGCGATGTGCGTCTCGGCCCGGACCGGTGCCGGCCTGGAGGATCTGGTCCAGGCCGTGCGGCGGATGGTGGCCGGACCGCCGCTGCAGACGGTCCTGAGGCTGCCGGCCGCCGAGGGCCGGGCGATCCACTTCCTCGAGCGGCACGCCGAGGTCCTCGACCGCCGCTACCGGGACCACGCCGTGGAGATGGAGGTGCGGATCGGCGAAAGCGTGCTCCGCCGCCTCCAGGCCGGCTGGCCGGCGGTGCGGGTCCTGGGGTCCTGAGCCCCGCGGATGGGGTTCGGGAGAGGCGGAACCGGGGGACTTTTTCCGGCGTATCGGTTAATATGTCCGCCCCGTGCCCGGGATCGGGGCGGCCGGATGAGCGGATCGCCGGCGGCGGAAGCGGATTCCCGGGAGGGCGTGAGGATCCGCGCGAGGCCCGCGGAGGGCCTGCGGGCCGCAGCCCCGCCGGCGCGGCCCGGAATCCGCGCCGCGGCCGGAGCATCCACCGACACCGAGGCCAGGCGCCTCAGGGAGCCTAACGCACCCATGGCCCATTCCCACATTCGCGATTCCATCGAAGCCCAGACCGGACGCTCGACCCTGCTGCTGATCGGCACGCTGATGGGCGGGCTGCTGGTGGTCAACGCCTTCATCGCCCGGTACGTGTTCGACTCGCCGCAGCACAGCGACATCTTCGCCCTGATCGGGGCGGTGATGCTCGGGGCACCGCTGTTCGTCCATGCGATCAAACACCTGATCACGGGCCACATGCACATGGACGAGCTGGTGGCCATGGCCATCCTGGCGGCCATCGCCATCGGGGACTACAAGGAGGCCGGGGTCATCGCCTTCTTCATGACCATCTCGACGCTGATCGAGACCCGCACCGCCCTGGGGGCCCGGGCCTCGATCGAGTCGCTGATCCGCCTGACGCCCACCCGGGCTCACCGGGTGGAGCCCGACGGGCACGAGGTGGAGGTCGATGCCGGGCTTCTCAAGCCCGGCGACATCATCCGGGTCCGCCCCGGCGACAACATCGCCGCCGACGGCGTGGTGCTCAGCGGCGAATCGACGGTCAACCAGGCCAACATCACCGGCGAATCGATCCCCGCCGACAAGGGGGTCAACGACGAGGTCTTCAACGGCACCGTGAACCTGACCGGGGTGCTGACCATCCGGGTGACCCGCGCTGGGGCCGACACCACCCTCGGGCGCGTCCGCGACCTGATCCTCGACGCCGAGCACACCCGCATCCCGCTGATGCGGCTGATCGACCAGTATTCCGCCTGGTACACGCCGACCATCCTGATGCTGGCCGGGATCGTGCTGTTCTTCAAGGCCAACAGCGACGGCATGGAGCGGGCCATCACCATGCTGGTGGTCGCCTGCCCGTGCGCCCTGGTGCTGGCCACGCCGACGGCCATGGTCGCGGCCCTGTCCTGCGCCGCCCGGCTGGGCATCCTGGTCAAGAACGTGGTGACCCTGGAGGCGGCGCGCAACATCAGCGCGGTGATGTTCGACAAGACCGGCACCCTGACCACCGGCGAGCTCAGCGTCACCCAGATGAAGCCCGCCCCCGGGGTGGACGGCTCGGACCTGCTGCAGTCCGCGGCCTGCGCCGACCAGATGTCCCGGCACCCGACCGCCAAGGCCCTGACCGCGGTGGCCCGGCGGGCCCGGCTGGCGCTTCAGCAGCCCGAGAAGTTCGAGGAGGTCTCGGGCAAGGGCGTGGCCGCGGTCGTCGGCGGGCGCGAGATCCTGGTCGGACGGGCGACCTGGCTGGCCGACCGGGGCGTCAACCTGGACCTGCTGCAGGACCCCGGGTTCCGCGAGCCCGAGGGGCTCAGCGTGCTGCACGTCGCCCGCGACGGCCGGCTCATCGGCTGGATCGGCCTGGAGGACCGCACCCGCGACGAGGCCCGCGGGGCCATCGAGGAGCTGCACGCCCTGGGCGTCCGGGCGCTGACCATGGTGACCGGCGACAAGTGGTCGGTCGCCCGCCGCGTCGCCGGCGAGATGGGGTGCAGCGACGTGTACGCCGAGGTGCTGCCGGCGCAGAAGCTGGACATCGTCGATCAGCTCCGGCGACGGGGGCACACCGTGGCGGTCATCGGCGACGGAGTGAACGACGCCCCGGCCCTGGCCGCCGGCGACCTGGGCATCGCCATGGGCGCCGCCGGCAGCGACGTGGCCATCCACTCGGCCAGCATCGCGCTGATGAACAACGACCTGCGGCGGATCCCGTTCCTGATCCGGCTGTCGCGGGCGACCACCGGGGTCATCTGGCAGAACCTGCTGTTCGGCGTGGCCTTCATCGTGCTGCTGCTGGCCCTGGGGGCCATGGGCAAGATCAACCCCATGATCGCCGCTTTCCTGCACACCGTGGCCGGCGGCTTTGTGATCTTCAACTCCGCCCGGCTGGTGCGCTTCGGCGAGAACCTGGATCTGGCCCCGCACACCCCCCGGCGCCCGGCCGCCCCGGCCCAGGCCGCGCCCCCGGTCCCGCCGGCGGCCATGCCCGCGACGGTCTGACCGCCGGGTTTCCCGGACGTGACCCCGGAGGCGATCCGGCCGCCGGACCCGCCCGG
>CAZSYS010000362.1:0-4500 GCA_964611365.1 uncultured Planctomycetales bacterium | reverse complement strand
AAAGACGCCCGGCGGTTCCGCGCCCGGCAGAAGGCGCTGCTGAACGCCGGTGTCGTGCTGGCCCGCGCCGCGTCGTTTGACCTGCTCTGCCGACGCGCGGTCGAGCTTGGCCGGCGCCGGCTGGGCTTCGACCGGCTCGGCCTGTGGTTCCTGGACCGCGATCGCGACGTCATGATCGGCACGTACGGCACCGACGAGACCGGAAGGACACGCGACGAGCACGGCCGGCAATGCCCCACCGGGCCGGTGGCTCATCTCCTGGCCTCCAGGCGATCCGGGGTCCAGCTGGTCCGCGGGGCCGACCTGCTCGACGACGCCGGCCGGGTGGTCGGGAGCGGGCAGCTCCTGCGGGCCCCGATGTGGGACGGCGTCGGCTGCCAGGGGCTTTTGTGCGCGGACAACCTGCTCGGCGGCCGGCCCTTCACCCGCGACGACGTGGAGGTGCTCGAGCTGTATGCCGCCGTGGTCGGTCACCTGGCCGCCCGGGTGCGCAGCGACGAAGACCTGCGCCGCAGTCGGGAGTGCGAGCGGGCTTTCCGCCGGCGGCAGGCGTCGCTGATCGAGCTGACCAACGAGCTCAGCCTCGCCCCGTCGGTCGATGAACTCTGCCGCCGGGCGGTCGAGATGGGCCTGCAGCGCCTCGGCTTCGAGCGGCTCGGGGTCTGGTTCCTGGAAGACGCGATGGCCCGGATGACAGGGTCGTTCGGCACCGATGAGCAGGGCCGCGTCCGCGACGAGCGCGGGCGGTCCGGCCCGGTGGCGCACTTCGTTGTTGAACAGATCGGTTCGCCGCCGTTCCATGCCCTGCGCCGCGGGGTTCCGCTCTACAACGACCGCGACCAGGTCGTCGGAGAGGGGGATCAGGCCTTCGCGGCGATCACCGAGGGGGCGTGCGTCACCGGATTCGTCGTTGCCGACAACCTGATTCACCACCGGCCGATGGTCGTCGAGGACGCCGAACTGCTCTGGCGCTTCGCCGGAGCCCTGGGGCATCTCCACAAGCTCAAGCGCACCGAGCAGCAGCTGCGGGAGATGCACGACGACCTCGAGATCCAGGTCGAGGAGCGAACCGAGCACCTCAAGGCCGCCAACCGGTGGCTCCAGCAGGAGATCACCGAACGCAAACGCACCGAGCAGGCCCTGCGGGCCTCGGAGGAGAGGCTCCGCTCCTCCGAACGGCTGGCGTCGATCGGCACGCTGGCCGCGGGCATCGCCCATGAGATCAGCAACCCCATCGGGTCCGTTCTGCTGGCCGCGCAGTTCGGCCTCCGGCATCGCGGGGGGCCCGAGGCGGCGGAGGTCATGGCCCGCTGCCTGCAGGACATCATCCGCGACGCCGCCCGCTGCAGCGGCATCGTCCGCAACGTGCTCCAGTTCGCGCGGCGCGAACCGCTGGAACTGGCCCCCGGCGATGTCAACGAGCCGGTGCTCCGGGCCGTCGCCGCCACCCGGGCTTACGCCGACGAGCATCAGGCCCGGTTCCGGGTCGAACTGGCCGAAGGCCTGCCGGCGGTGAACCTCAACGCCACGGGCATCGAGCAGGTGGTGGTCAACCTGCTGCGCAACGCCGTGGAGGCCGGCGAGGGCGGGGTCGATGTCCATGTCTCGACGGCGGCCGAGGGCGACCGCGTCCACATCGTCGTGCGCGACAACGGCCGGGGAATGAGCCGCCAGGAGCAGCAGCGCGTGTTCGACCCGTTCTTCACCACCCAGCGCCACCAGGGAGCGGTCGGCCTGGGCATGAGCGTCTCCCACGGCATCGTCCAGCAGCATCACGGGGAGATCGCCGTCGACAGCCAGCCCGGCCGGGGCACCACGGTGGTCGTGGAACTTCCGGTCCCGCCGGCGGGAGAGAGAACCGATGGCTAAGGTGCTGGTCGTCGATGATGAAGCCGGCTACCGCGACTACATCCGGCGAAGCCTGAGCCTGGCCGGTCACGAGGTCCACGGTGCCGAGAGCGGCGTCGAGGCTGTCGCCGTCGGGAGCCGCCTTCGCCCGGATGTGCTCATCGCCGACTGGATGCTCCGCGGCCAGATGCACGGCCTGCACGTTTCCCGGGTCATCCGGGCGGTCCATCCCGCGACCGCGACCATCCTGATCACCGGCTTTCCCACGCCTGAGCTCAGACGCCAGGCCGACGAGGCCCAGGTGGCCGAGTTCATTCAGAAACCCTTCGGCCTGGACGACATCGAGGCGGCCGTCGAGCGGGTCCTGAGCCGGCCGGCGACCAGCACTGCCAGTCCGCTGGCGGTCATGGAAGTCGATCACGGCGGCGGCATCCTCTACGCCAATCCCCGGGCGCGGGAGATGTTCGCCCGGACCCGGGCCGGGAGCCGGGCCGCCTCGCTGGCCGATCTGTTCGGCGAGGATCGCGTCCCCGACCTCGACGCCGCCGCCTCCGGCTGGCACGCGGCCTCGCCCCGGGCCCGGGGGCGGATCAGCTGGCACGTGCGGGCCCAGCCCCGATGCCGGGAGCAGAGCCGGCTGGTGGTGCTGATGCTGCCGGAGGACCCGCATCATCCCAACCAGCAGCTGATCGAGATGCTGCTGGGCGTCGATGAGCCCCGCAAGAGCCGCTGGCCCTACGCCGGACCGCTGCTGGTGATCGAGCCCACCGAGCTGTACCGCCGATTCATCGCCTCGGCCCTCGAGGCCGCCGGGACATCGTGCTACGCCGTCAGCGGCTGCGCGGAGGCCCGGCGCCTGCTGGATTCCGACTCCGAAATCCGGTTCGTCCTCCTCGGCCGGCCCGCCGGTGAGCCCGACATCGCCGAACTGGTGGACTGGACCGCCAGGAACCGCCCGCAGGTCCGGATCATCGCCAACAGCGAGAACGCCGCCGACGCCGCCGGTTATGCGGCCGACGGCATCCATGACTTCCTGCTGAAACCCTGGCGCGTCTCCGAGCTGATCCGCATCGTGGCCGGGCCATGATCCGGTTCGCTTGCCGGGCCGGCGCGCCCGGGCTAGACTCGCCGCCGCGCACCGGCGGACAAGTCGGCACCAGGTCGGCACGCCGCGGAGCCCCGTTGCGGCCGATGCAGGGGCGTCGCTGCCGACCGCGCGCCGCCACCGGGCCGTCGAAGGGAGCCGGGAACGCCATGTCTTCCCTCCAGGACGCCGAACCCGCCGGCTGCGTCCCCGCCGGGTGGGGAACCCCCTGGAAGCTAGCCGAGCTTCCGCCGCCCCCGGAACGCACCCTCTCCAGCGTCGTGGCGCTGGTCGGCCCGGGAGCGATCATTCTGGCCCTGTCCATCGGCAGCGGCGAGTGGCTGCTGGGTCCCAAGACCGCCGTCGAACACGGCGTCCGGCTCCTGTGGATCACCACCGTCGCGGTCGTTCTGCAGACGGTCTTCAACATCGAGTGCGCGCGCTACGCGCTGTACTGCGGCGAGCCGATTCTCGTGGGCTTCACCCGGCTGTCTCCCGGACCGGCCTTTTGGCGGACCGTCTGGCTGGGACTGCTGTTCGTCTCCATCGGACCGGGCTGGGCCCTGGGGTCCGCCACCGCCCTGGCGGCCGTCCTGCTCGGCCATCTGCCCGGCGACAATGAACGATGGGTGGTGCTGGCCTGCGGACTGGGCAACATGATGCTGGTCCTGGCCCTGCTGTCGTTCGGACGCAGCGTTCAGGGCTCGCTGGAACGCTTCGCCCGGATCGCCGTGCCGGTGACCTTCGGCGGACTGCTCCTGCTGGTCGTCCGATTCGTTCCCGCCGGCAGGTGGGCTGAGACGGCCGGAGGGTTCCTGGCCTTCGGACATGTGCCGGCCGGCGCCGACCGGGTTCTGCTGGCCGGCTTCGCCGCCTTCTCGGCCGCCGGGGGGATCTTCAACACCGCGGTGTCCAACTGGTTCCGGGACAAGGGCTACGGCATGGGCAAGGTCGTCGGCTTCATTCCCGCCCTGGTGGGCGGACACAAGGTGAACTTCGGGGCCGGCGGATGCGTCTTTCCCATCCATCCGGAGTCGCTGAGACACTGGCGGGACTGGCTCTGGTACGTCCGCCTCGACCAGTGGATCCTCTTCGGCCTGGGAGCCCTCCTGGGGATGTACTTCTGCGTGCTCCTGGCCGTGGGACTGCTGCCGGAAGGGTCGGTCATGGAATCCTGGCGTATCGCCGCCTATCAGGGCCAGGCCGTGGGGCGGGTGATGGGCCCGGCCGGCTGGGTCTTCGTGCTGGGGATCGGAGCCTGGATGCTGTTCGCCAGCCAGCTGAACTGCACCGACGCCTTCGTCCGGCAGGCTACCGAACTGCTCTGGCACACGACCCCCCGGGTCCGGGAGCGATGCGGGGGCGACATCCGCAGGGTGTACTACGCGCTGCTGCTGGCGCTGACGGCCTGGACCGGCCTGTTGCTGGGGCTGGGCGATCCGCTCAACCTGCTGCTGCTGGCCGCCAACGCCGCCGGCGTGGTTTTCGTCGTCGCCGGGATCCAGCTGCTGGTCGTCGGGTTTATGCTGCTGCCGCCCCCGCTACGGCCCGGCTGGCCGACGCGGCTC
>CAZSYS010000361.1:0-4506 GCA_964611365.1 uncultured Planctomycetales bacterium | reverse complement strand
GTCCCGAGTACCGCACCAGGAAGTGCGACTTGACTGCGTGGGTCTGAATGACGTCGCCCCGGCGTCGGGCTATCACCTCCCGTAATCCCTGCAAAACAGCGGTGTCGAAACGCCGCCGCTCGGGAATCACGTCGAGCTCGATGCCCGCTGCACGCACAGCTTCCATGAACGGCGTCGCACCGTTCCGACTCGAAGGGCTGCTCCTGTGAAATGCAGCGATCGAGAAGTGCACGCCAGATCGAGGATCACGGTGCGTCCTCCGGCAGCGCGCCGGCCGTCGCACGCGACGCGATGACCGTCCCGCCCGGCCGATCGCCGGCCGCAACGCTGCACGATGTCGCGTCCGTCGGCTCCCCGGGGCCCGGGGCCTGGGCGCGCGGCGGATCGCGCATCCAGGCGAGCACCTGGTGTTCGACGGCCGGGTGAATGGTCTGGATCACCGGCCGGGGGTATACCCCCAGCAGGACGCAGGCCAGGGCCAGCGGGGCCAGCACGCCGATCTCACGCCCGGTGAGGTCCGGTGAGAGTCCCGCAGACCGGTCCGGCGTGTGCGGCGGCTCCCGCAGCGGACCGAACAGCAGCCTGCGGCACATCGAGAGCATGTACAGGGCGCTGAGCACGATGCCCAGGGCGGCGAAAGCCGCGTAGGCGACGCCCAGTGGACCGGCGGGGGCGCCGTGGCCCGGATCGGCGGAGGTGAAGGCGCCCAGCAGCACCAGAAACTCGCTGACGAAGCCGTTGAGCCCCGGCAGGCCGATGCTGCTGAGGGTGAACAGCACCATGAAGAACGCCATCCACGGCATGGGCCGGGCCAGTCCGCCGAGCCGGTCGAACGCGCGGGTATGGTAGCGCTCGTAGACCATGCCGACGACCAGGAACAGCGCCCCGGTCGACAGCCCGTGGTTGATCATGTACAGCACCGAGCCGGTCAGCCCCGCCGGCCGGAGGCTGAACATCCCCAGGATGCAGAACCCCAGGTGCGACACCGAGGAGTAGGCGATCAGCTTCTTGACGTCGCCCTGCACCCAGGCGGCCAGGGCCCCGTAGAGGATGCCCACGACCGCCAGTCCGGCGGCCAGGGGGGCCAGCGCCGCCGAGGCCTGCGGCAGCATCGGCAGGCTGAGCCGCAGGAAGCCGTAGGTGCCAAGTTTGAGCAGCACGCCGGCCAGCAGGACGCTTCCGGCGGTGGGGGCCTCGGTGTGGGCCAGCGGCAGCCAGGTGTGGAAGGGGAACAGCGGCACCTTGATCGCGAAGCCCGCCGCCAGGGCGATGAAGAGCCACCACTGCGTGGCCGGGTCGATCCGCAGCCCGTAGAGCGTCTGCAGGTCGAAGGTGAAACGCCCGACGCCGCCGGCCTCCGGCGTCTGCGAGGCCAGCCAGGCCAGGACGAGGACGCCGGCGAAGGTCAGCACGCTGCCGGCCATGGTGTAGATGAAGAACATGGCCGCGGCCTCGTGCCGCCGCGGTCCGCCCCACATGCCGATCAGCAGAAACAGCGGCACCAGCGTGAACTCGAAGAACACGTAGAACAGCAGGAGGTCGCGGGCGCAGAACACGCCGATCATGCCGCCTTCCAGCAGCAGCAGGAGGGCGTAGTAGGCCCGCGCCCGGTCGCCGACGGCGGTGAAGCTGCTCCAGATGCACAGCGGCAGCAGTCCGGCCGACAGCAGCACCAGCCACAGGCTCAGCCCGTCGACGGCCACGTGGTAGCGGATGTCGATCGGCCCGCCGGGCCCGCCGACCCAGGGAACCTCCAGGACCAGACCCGGCGA
This sequence comes from uncultured Planctomycetales bacterium, assembly GCA_964611365.1. Classification (GTDB taxonomy): domain Bacteria; phylum Planctomycetota; class Phycisphaerae; order UBA1845; family PWPN01; genus CALLOB01. Next base: position 2,734 of record CAZSYS010000361.1, on the reverse strand, counting down.
GCCCGGGCTTGCGGTCGCCAGGAACAGGCCCGCGCCCAGCACGGCCGCGGCCAGTGCCCCCAGCGACCAGGCCAGGGCCTGCCGCCCCAGGCGGACGCAGCCGGCCGGATCGTGCGCCGGGCGCGCCGCGGCCACCGCGAGCGCTCCGACCAGCGGCAGGGCGATCAGCACCGTCAGGATGGATGCGGACAGCTGTTGGATCATCGGGTCATCCCACCAGCCGCACAATCGCCGCCAGGAGCACGAGCCCGGCGGTCATGGTCAGGGCATAGCTCTGCAGCGAACCGTCCAGGAAAGGCCGCAGGACGGCTCCGGCGCCGCGGGGCACCGAGGCCGTCAGCCAGACCAGGATGTCGATGCCCGCGTCGGACGCCCGGCATCCTTCGGCCAGCCTCCGCAGCGGCCGGACCAGCATCCGCTCGTAGAGTTCGTCGATGCCGTAACGCCGGTGCAGCAGGGCGTGCAGCTCGGCGAAGCTGCTGCGGACCGCCTCGGCCCACCAGGGCCACAGCCGGTACAGCATGAAGGCCGCCAGGATGGACAGCATCGACAGACCGGCGGACACGTACATGAGCAGGTGGCCGGCTTCGTGCTTCTCGACGGGCACGCCGTGCGGGTGCAGCCCCTCGAAGGGGGCCATGACCGGCAGCAGAAACCGCTGCATGAACCCGTCGTGCGGGCGGACCAGCCCCAGGAAGCCGTGCGGATCGCGGGCCACGCCGAGGTAGCCGGCGAAAACCGCACCCAGGGCCAGCACGCCCATCGGCAGCAGCATCCACGGGCCGGATTCGTGGGGGTGGACCTCCGGCGGAAGCCGCCGCCGGCCGTGGAACGCCAGGAAGACCATGCGGAAGGCGTAGAAGGCCGTGAGCATCGCGGTCAGCGTGGCCGCCGCGCCGAGCACCCGGTGCCGGCCCCAGGCGGCGTGCAGAATCTCGTCCTTGCTGTAGAAGCCGCTCAGCAGCGGGAATCCGCCCAGCGAGAGTGCCCCGATCAGGAACAGGCCCCAGGTCCAGGGCATGACCCGGCGCAGCCCGCCGAGCTGCCGCACGTCGATCACGCCGCCGAGGGCGTGCATCACGCTGCCGGCGCCCAGGAACAGCAGGGCCTTGAAGAAGGCGTGGGTCCACAGGTGGTAGATGGCGGTGTCGGCGGCCCCCAGTCCGACGGCCAGGAACATCAGCCCCAGCTGGCTGATGGTGGACCAGGCCAGGATCCGTTTCATGTCGTACTGGGCGACGGCCACGGTGGCCGCGAAAAGGGCCGTGGTTATGCCCACGGCGGTCACGACCTTCATCGCCGTCGGCGAGGCGGCGAACACCGCCCCGCAACGGACCACCATGTAGACCCCGGCGGTGACCATGGTGGCCGCGTGAATCAGGGCCGAAACCGGCGAGGGGCCCTCCATGGCATCCGGCAGCCAGACGTGCAGGGGTAGCTGGGCGCTCTTGCCAGCGGCCCCGCAGAACAGCAGCAGGGCGATGGTGGTGGTCTGCCAGGGCTCCAGCCGGCCGATGTTCTCGAAAACCACGGCGTAGTCCAGCACGTCGCGGGCCCCGGGCGCCTGCGGGGCGATCCACAGGTAGATGAACAGGATGCCCAGGCCGAAGCCGAAGTCGCCGACGCGGTTGACCAGGAAGGCCTTGGTCGCGGCCGCCGCCGCGGACGGCCGGTCGTAATAGAAGCCGATCAGCAGGTAGCTGCACAGGCCGACGGCCTCCCAGCCCAGGTAGAGCAGCAGGAAGTTGCCCGACAGCACCAGCAGGCACATGCTGAAGACGAACAGGCACAGGAAGGCGAAGAACCGCTCGTAGCCGCGCGCCGGCCGGCCGTGGTCGCGCATGTAGTCGCGGGAGTACACGATGATCGTCAGGGCGATGCCGCAGACGGCGGCGAGCATCACCGCAGTCAGGGGGTCGATCCGGAAGCTCACGTTGAACGACAGCCCCTCCGCCGGGACGATCCAGGAGTACAGCTGCCAGGTGCGGCTGAACACCGCCGGGTCGGGCGCCCCGAGGATGCCGGCGGCCACGATCAGGGCCGCGCCCAGGGCTCCGGCCACGCCCAGGATGGCCGGCCAGTGGCTGGCGCCCCGGAGCAGGCGCGGGCCCAGCAGCCCGATCACCACGGCCGCCGTCAGCGGCAGCAGCGGGATCAGCGGGGCGATCCGCACGGCCTCCGGCAGACCGGACTGTTGCAGCGTCGCGATCATCCGCGCATCCGACTCCACGCCTCGGCGTCCAGCGTGCCCGACCGGCGGAACAGCAGCACCACCAGCCCCAGGGCCAGCCCGGCCTCGACCGCAGCGATGACGATCAGGAACAGGGCGAAGGCCTGGCCGGTCAGCTGCCCGTGCCGCAGGCCGAATCCCACGAGGTTCAGGATCACGCCCTGGAACATCACCTCCGTGGCCAGGAACATGGTGATCAGGTTGCGCCGGGCGAGAAAGCCGGCGAGCCCGAGAGCAAACAGCAGTGCTCCGGTCAGAATGCACGCGCCGGTCAGGTCGGTCATTGAATGCTCTCCGCCTTTTCCTGCCGCCGGACCGGGCCGGCGGCGCCGCAGCCTTTGGTTCTCAGAACGGCGCCGCTTCCCGCCCGCGCCGGCGGGGATCCTCCATCGACACGTGCCGTTCGGCCTCGGTCAGGTCGGCCGGCTCGATCCGCTTGCGGGCGACGGTCAGCGCCCCGGCCATGGCCGCCAGCAACAGCACCCCGGCGACTTCGACGGCCAC
>CAZSYS010000360.1:0-4524 GCA_964611365.1 uncultured Planctomycetales bacterium | reverse complement strand
CCGCCAGGGTCGGCCAACCCCAGAAACCGCCCTCCGCGCGGTTCGCCCGCCCCCGGCGGGCGGCACCCTGTGCCCCGGGCGGCGGCGCCCCGGAAAAGAACATGGGCTTGAACCCGGCCCCCGGGCCGATATAATCTCCGCCGTCGGGTTCGAGGGTCCGCATGAACAGGACCTCCCCGCAAGGGCCCGACGCCGGGAGAACCTCGATGCGATCCCTGCAGGTGCGCCTTTACGGCTTCGCCCCACTGGCACTGTTACCGCTGATGGACTTCTCCATCAGTGAGATCCCGGACTGGTTCAAGAGCGATGAGTTCAAGACCCTCGCCGGAGAACTCGTGATCCAGTTCCTCTCCGGCATCGTCTCGGCGATCATCCAGACGGCCTTCGGCCTGGTCTGACAGCCGGCTGCGACTCTCCTGGTCGCCCCAGGGCACTGGCCCGCCCCCCGCCCGGGTCGGAGCCGACGGGCCGGGCGTGCCCTCCGCTCCTGGAGCAGCACGTCATGACCCACCAGGAATCCATCAGCGTCCGGACGTCCGGTCACCGGGACATGCACGACCTGACCGACCCGGTCGCCAGGGTGGTGGCCGCATCCGGCGTGAGTACCGGCCTGGTGCAGGTCTTCGTGGTCGGAAGCACTGCGGCCGTGGGCACGATCGAGTTCGAGCCCGGCCTGTGCGAGGACCTTCCGGCCATACTCGACAAACTGATTCCGCCCGGGCGCGACTATGGGCACGAACGGGCCTGGGCCGACGGCAACGGGCACTCCCACCTCCAGGCCTCCTGGCTGGGGCCCGACCTGACCATTCCCGTCCGGCTGGGCAAGCCGTTGTTGGGTACCTGGCAGCAGGTCTTCCTGATTGAATGCGACGTCAAGCCCAGAAACCGGGAGGTGGTGGTGACCGTCATCGGAGAGCCGCACGCCCGAGTCAATCCATAACTCTCTTCCAAACATAAACTAAGAGCAGTCCGCACAGTGGATCGACCCCTTGCTCCCCGGGCCGGTGCCGGGCTGGATGACAAGGCCGTCCGCCGCGGTCCCGGTCCCGACTAGCCTCGATGGCGAACGGAGGAACCCGCCTGCGTCCTGTTGCAGAGACGCCTGGCAGTCCCTATACTGCCGGCGTCGCTGCACGAGATGTGGTCAACGCGCGGCGATCGACGGGCACACCGTATCGGCCTGCCCTTGAGCACACCGACGGCCGGCACGTCGGTGGGGAGTACATCTATGAAACAGCATCGGTCCCGCTGGCTCGTGTGGCTGGCGATGGCGTTCGGCGGTGCGACGGTCTTCCAGGGTGCCTATCCGATCACCAGCACCAACGGCATCTACGGCCCGGGGTGCGTGCGGTTTGCGACCAACGGCGTTCTGACCTCCATCGACTTCTGCCAGGTCTTCGACTGCCAGAACGGCTTCCTGGGCGGAGCCGTTCAGCCGTGCGGAGACGGCGGCACCGGCGGGGATCCGCTGTTCGTGGATTGCGGAACGACGGAAACGGAAGAGACGCAATAACGCGATCAAGACGCGCCGGTCCGGAGAGATCCGGCGGGGCGGCATCGCCCGCGACGGCTGTTCAGTTCAGACCGGCCGGCGGGCCCGACAGCGAAGGCGGCAAACGTGAAGGCTTCAGCATATCGACGATTCGTGGCCGGCCTGATGGCGGCGGGGCTCTCCGGCGGAACGCTCCTGCAGGTGGAGTGCATCGGGAAGGTCGTCAGGAACGTGAACCCCTGCGGGACGATCCTGAACTGCGATCCCAAAGAGTATGACTTCATCTGGGAGGACAAGTTCCCCGACTGGGACACCGACCCGACCTGCACGATCCCATCGATGTGCGGCGGAGTCTTCCCCTATCCCGGCGGCGGCGGCGGGACGACCACGACGACGCAGTGAGTGCCTTCAGGTCGCCGACGCGACGACGAACCCGGCGGCAGCCGCAGTGCGGTCGCCCGGCAGGGAAGCTGGTAATGCCGAACAGGCCGCGGTCCGACCGGGGCCGGGCCGGAAACACTATCTAAGGAGCTGTTCATGTTCATGCGGCGTTTGCGCTGGGCGGCACTGGCGGCGGTTTGTGGCGGAACCCTCTTCCAGGCGGCCGGCTGCGAGACCCTGCTGCCGGAGTTGCTGGGCGGCCTGGCCACCAGCGTGGCTCTGTCGCTGCTCCAGGGCCTGCTGCTGGGCACCTGACCGGGCGGTGTCGCCCCGGCTTTCAGGCCTTCTCCGCCCTGCCCGCCGCACCGGCGGTCGGGCGACGGGGCTTTCCTTCCCTTGAATCGCCGCGGCCCCTCGCAGGCGCCGCCCGGGGTGGTTGTGCCTCGCCGGGGCGATCTTGCGTTGCAGCGGGCCCAACCGGCCTGGCTGCGGCAGGCAATGGCTTGTGCGGCCGTAAGACTGCGGTTTGCGGGCCAAACGGGTACTGGCTCGCCGGCCGGGGCATCTCGGCCCCCCGTCGCCTCGTTCGATCACCGCCGCCGATGCAACCGGCCAGCGATGCCATCCGCGCGGCGGGCCGCCCCCTCCTCTTTCGCCCGCAAGGCCGCCTGTTCTTCAGGGAGCCGACGGCCGTTTGGGCCCTAAGGCAGCCGCATGCGGACCTCGGCATACACCATCCGGGGCACCTCGGCGCTGTTGAGGAACATGGTGCCGCCCTCGGGGTGATCGCGGTCCAGCAGGTTCCGCACGCCGGCGGCGATCGAGACCCGGTCCTCCCAGAGCTCGTACTCGGCCCGCAGGTCCAGACGGAAGTATGGATCGATGCGCTGCGGCAGGATGGGGTTGGCCGGGTCGGGCGCCTGGACCGCGTCCACGTAGTACAGGTGGGCCGACAGGTGCAGGTCGGCGGTGAGATCGTAGCGCGCGGCGAGCATGAACTTGTGCTTCGGCGGGGTGATCAGGTCGGTGCCGCTCACAAAGCCGACCGAGGACCTCCAGTCCAGGCGCTCGAACGTGTAGTTCCCCAGCAGGGTCAGCGCGTCGGTGACCCGCCAGTCGGCCTCCAGCTCCACGCCGCAGGTCGAGGCCGCCGCCCGGTTGTCGTAATCCAGGCGCAGCAGCCCCGGCGGGCCGGGCATCGGCTTGAAGGCCGTCAGGTCGTCGTACTCATGCCAGTACAGGCTCACCGCGGTGTTCAGCCGATCCAAGTAGCGCCCCCGGTGCCCGATCTCCCAGGCCACCAGCTGCGTGGCGCCGATCTCGGGGTCGCACCGGGCCCGCACCAGCTCGGTGGCCAGGGGAATGTCCACGTGCCGGGCCGCCCCCGGCAGCATCTGGAACGCCCGGGACACCGCGGCCCAGACGCTGGAGTGGTCGGTGAGATCGTAGGTCAGGCTGGCGCGCCCGCTGGGCTGCAGGCCCCCGTAGGTGTCATAGTCGGCGCGGACACCGAGGTTGAGCGTCCATTTCGGGGCCAGGCGCCACTGGTCCTGGGCGTACAGTCCGATGATCCCGCTGTTGACGTGATCGTCGGTCAGCAGGTACGGGTCGGCGTTGCCGGCGTCCACCAGGTCGGCCCGGCCGTCCAGCCCCCAGGTGAAGGTGTGCTCCTCGGCCGGGGCGAAAGTGTGCGAGACCTGCAGGGCCAGCTGCTGAAACCGGTAGTCGATCGCGGGCAGCGCGGTGGTCAGCTGCGTATCATTGACGTAGCCGATGACCTGAAGGGCGTTGTCGGAGGCCAGGCCGCGGTCCCAGCGGGCCATCAGGAAGTTGGCCTGCCCTCCGCTGCGGGTCTGCCCGAACAGGGCGATCGGCGGCGGCGCGGCCCAGGGGCCGACCAGGCTGCTGCCGCCTGAGAGCGTCAGCCGGCTGTCTGCGGCCGGTTCGTAGACCGCATGGACCGCCGCCTCGCCGGCCTGGTACTCGTCCTCCAGACGCCTGAGCCAGGAACCTCCCTCCGAGAAGCCCTCCGTGCGGTGGTGCTCCCCGGAGACCCGGAGCCGCAGCTTGTCGGCGGCGAAGGCATACCCGGCGTATTCGCGGTGGGAGCCGCGCGAGCCGCCCTGTCCGCGCAACGTAAGCCCGATCTGATCGGCGGGATCCTTCGTGATGATGTTGATCACGCCGTTCACCGCGGCGCTGCCCCAGCTGACTCCCGCCGGCCCGCGGATCACCTCGATGCGCTCGATGTCCTCCAGACGGAAGGGCCAGGTGATGCCCATTCCCCCGATCAGGGCGTCCGAGAGGGTCCGGCCGTCGACCAGCACCAGGGCCCGGCTGTTGAAGAAGCCGTGAAACCCCCGCGGCGACACCGCCGGCACGCCGGCGCCCAGCCCGGCGACATCGATGCCCGGAACCAGCCGCAGGGCGTCGGCCACCGTGTCCGCGCCGGCGCGGCGGATATCCTCGGCGGTGATCACGCTGACGGCATAGGGCACGGCGGTGATCGGCTGGTGGTGACGCGCGGCCGTGACCACCACCGGCACCTCCAGCGTCAGCAGGTCGATGTCCTCCAGTTCGGCCTCATCCGGGGATGCGGCCGGCCGCGAGGCCGGGGCGTCCTGCGTATCCGGCAGATCCGCATCCGCGGC
>CAZSYS010000359.1:0-4578 GCA_964611365.1 uncultured Planctomycetales bacterium | reverse complement strand
GTAGATCTCGCTGGCCGGGAAGAAGTAGGCGATCTCGACCGCGGCGGTCTCCGGCCTGTCGGCCCCGGCCATGGCCGGCACATCCTCCCGGGAGGCTTGCTCCGGCGGCGGCGACGGAACGAACTCGTCGGTCCCGGTCGAAGCCGGCAGGTACACGCTCAGTTTTTCGGCCACCAGCCGGGGGCTGTCTCCGGCCTGCAGGGCCAGCACGCCCTGCAGGGCGACGGTGCGGTCCAGCAGCTCGTCGCTGTTGTGGTGCGCCAGCCGCCTGGCCAGCGGGTAGCACAACAGGTGCGAGGCGATCAGCCCGTAAAGGGTGGTCAGCAGGGCCACGGCCATGCCCGGCCCGATCCGCCCGGGGTCTTCCAGCCGCCCGAGCATCACCACCAGCCCGATCAGCGTCCCGATCATCCCGAAGGCCGGCGCTACCCGGCCCATCGACTCCAGCCAGGCCCGTCCGCAGGTGTGCCGCAGGTCCATGGCCTCCATCTCCGCCCGCATGACCGAATCGATCACCCGCGGGTCGGTGCCGTCGATGGCCATCAGCATGGCCCGGCGCAGGAAGCGGTCGTCCATCGTCCGGACATGCCGCTCCACCGCCAGCAGGCCGTCCCGGCGGGCGATGTCCGCCAGGGCGATCATCGTCAGCACCGTCGTGCGGACCCGGTCCCGCCGCGGAGCCAGAGCCCGCCGCAGCACGCCCATGGCCGAACGCCAGGTCAGCGTGGGGCACGACGCCAGCGACACCAGCCCGGCTCCGGCCAGCACGAACAGCGCCGCGGGGGTCTGCCAGAACACGTCCGCCGACCTGCCGGCGCCCCCGACCATCAGCCAGGCCAGGAGCCCCCCCACCGCGGCCCCGACGAGCAGCATCATGCGATCAATCACCACGCCTCCATGCACCCTCAAACCCCGTTCGATCCGCGCAGGGTCCGGCCCCGGTGCTCTCATCGACCCTTGCACCGGGGCTGTTCACGTGTTTGTGGCCCCTTGAGGTCCGAAAACCCGTCAGGGGCTGAAGGCCCGGATCATCCGCCCGTATTCCACGGCCCGGGCCACCACCTCATCCAGGCTCTCCCGGACGATCAGCGTCTCGCCGTTGACCAGCACCAGCGTCGTGTCCGGACGCTCCTCGATCGTGCGGATCAGCTCCGCGTTGACCACGAACCGGTTGCCGTTGAGCCGCGTCAGCTTGATCAAGAAGCCCACACCCCCGTGGACCCTTTCCCGGACGCAAAGCCCGTCCCGGCTGCGCTTCCGATCGGCCTTCCGCCGCGCGCCGCCCCATGTCTTATCGGGCTATGAGCAGCAATTCGTTGAGCAGATCATTGGAGGTCGAGATCACCCGCCCGGAGGCCGAAAAGCCCGCCGTCGCGGTGATAAGTCCGATAAACTCGCGCGTCAGGTCCACATTGCTCATTTCCAGGCTGCCGGCGACGATCCGACCGGCCCCGAAGGACTCCGGGGTGGTGATCTGGGGCTGGCCGGAATTCGCCCCCACGTAGTACATGTTGTTGGCCCCCAGCAGGAGCCCCTCGGGGTTGGTGAAGGTGGCCACGGCCACCTGGCCCAGCGAACGGGTCAGCCCGTTGCTGTAGGTGCCGGTGATCACCCCATCGGACCCGACCGAGAAGCTGGTCAGCGAACCGGTGGTGAATCCGTCCTGGAGGGTCATGACGGCCGTGGAATCCTCGGTGGTCAGCCCGGTCATCCGCGAGAAATCCAGGTCGATGACCAGCGGGGTCAGGGCCCCGGTGGCCGCACGGTCGATCCGGATCTGATTGTTGGTCACGTTGGTCACCTGGCCGTCGTTGTTGAAGCTGATGGTGCCGGTGTCTCCCAAGACCGGGCTGGCGTCGGTGTCGTCGTAGCTGTCGGCGTAGAACCGCCACGTCTGGCCGGCGTTGGTCTTGTTGACCAGCACCATGGTCAGGCCCACCTGCACCGGCGTCCCCAGCGAGTCAAACGCGATGAAACTGGTGTGTACGCTCTCGCCGTTGGCCGCCTGGGTCTCGGTGAACATGAAAGGCGCCGGAAAACCGACATTGCTGCTGCGGATGGCCGAGAGATCCAGCTCCAGGGCGTTGTCCTCGCCGGAATTGCCTTCGATCAGGATCCGGCCGTTGGCATCGATGGTCACGCCGGGGGTGCCTCCGGCGGCCGGATCCTGGGAGATGCCCATGTGGTTCTGCATCGCGGTGGCCAGATCGCTCAGCGTGGTCGCGGCGGTCACGGTCAGCGTCTGCTCCGGCAGCTGCCGGCCGCCTTTCTTCACGTTGGCGAAGGTCAGGACATCGCCGGCGGCGAACAGCGGCACGCCGGGGCTGGCGGCGTCCTGCAGGTCGGTCAGCAGGGTCGCCGCGGTGGCCGGCACGCCGCCGGCGCCGAGCAGTTCCTGGGAGCGCAGGATGCTGCCCTGGGTCGCGATCGTCCCGTTGGCGTTGAGATTGCCGTCGAAGAAGGCGTTGCTCGTGGCCTGGGCCATGCCCATCGAACCCAGCGGGATCTGCAGGCGGGTCAGCGTGCTGCGGTCGATCTGGTAATTGTCGTCCACGCCGTATCCCAGCACTTCGAAGCCGTCGGAAGTGACCAGGGTGTTCAGGGCGTCCAGCCGGAACGTTCCGTCGCGGGTGTAGAGCTGCCCCTCGCTGGGCGAATCGACCACGAAGAAGCCGGCGCCCTCGATCGCCAGGTCGGTGGGCACGCCGGTGGTCTCGACCGCTCCGGGGGTGAAGTTGCGCTGGATGGCAGCCAGCGCGACCCCCTTGCCGATCTGTCTGGGGTTCGTGCCTCCGGTCGTCTCTCCCGGCGGCGTTCCGCCCGAAAGGGTGTGGACGAACTGATTCTCGAAGGTTGCCCGGTTGCCCTTGAAGGCGGTGGTGTTCAGGTTGGCGATGTTGTCGCCGGAGGTATCGATGATGAACTGGTTGGCATACAGGCCGGTCAGGCCCGTGAACATGGCGGATGTCAGACTCATGGGCGGTCGCTCCTCGGTACGGGGTACGGATTCGGCTCAGACGCCGCGAACGGTCGGGGCGCAGGCCTCAGGCGGCGTCGGTCACCGCCTCCAGCCGCGAGAGCGGGAGAACCTCGCCGGTGTCCAGCTCGAGCATCGCCTCGCCGCTGGAGGTGAAGCGCACCGCCCGGACGACGCCGCTGAGCGTGTAGGCCCGGCCGTCGGCGTCGGTCACCGTGCCGCTGACCCGCCGGCCGATCAGGGCCGCCGCCGAGCCGAACCGCTGCTCGTCGGTCAGCTGCTCGAGCCGCCGGGTCAGGCGGGTATTCATCTCCAGCTCGCGGATCCCGGCCACCTGGTTGATCATCTCCTGGTTGGTCATGGGCTCGAAGGGATCCTGGTACTGCAGCTGCCGGACCAGCAGGTTCATGAAGTCCCCTGAAGTAATGCCCTCCATGCCGCGCGGGCCGCCGGTACTGAGGCTGACATTCGTACCCGGAGTGATGACCGATGCTTCCATGGCTGTAGTCCTGTCTGTTCGCTGCGGGCTCCGGCTCCCTGCCGGCCGGCCCGGAACCGCCCGCCCCGCGCTCCGCCGGGGCAGGCGCCGCCGATTTCTCTTCACGCGACGAGGTCCACGCCCGACTCCGCCGGACGCGTCCACCCGCCGACCTCGTTCTCCATCCGACCGAGACCGATTCGTTCCCCCGGCTCCCCGGACGGCGATCCGCCGGCGGAATCCCGGGTGTCCGGGCTTCCCGGATGCCCCTGGGGAGGCGGCCCCTGCCGGCCTGTGCCCTGATCGCCCGAACCGCCGGCGTCCGAGCCGTCCTGCGTCGCCGGGGCCCGCAGTTCGACGTCCAGGCGATCGACCTGCAGACCCTGTCGCCCGAGTGCCTGGCGCAGCTCGTCCAGGTGGTCGCGCACCGCCTGGAGGCCAGCTTCCCGTTCGGCCTCCAGGGTCACGCTCAGCGCCCCTTCGCGGAGCCGCACATCGACCCGCACACGTCCCAGTTCGGGCGGATCCAGGTGCAGCACAAGCTTGCCGTTTCGGGCACCGGCCCGGCTGCCGACCAGGCGGGCCAGGCGCTGGATGGCTTCGCTCTCGCGCAGGTCCACCTCACCGGCGGCCTTGCCCTCGGGTTGGGCGGAACCGCCGGCACGCCCGACTCCGCCGCGTGCTCGCGACGACGCCTCGATGACCGTCCGGAACGGCGAACCTTCCCCCGGCTGGTGGGGCGCAGCCTCGGCCTCCCCGGACGCCGTGGCCCCGCCCTGGGGCGCCGGGCGGACGCCCGTGCCGGCCGTCTGGGCACCCGTTGGCCCGGCGGAAACCGCTGAAAACCCCGCGTCCGCCGGGGAGGCCTGCGGCACGGTGCCGCCGACGGGGCCGCTGAGCCGCCCACCTGTGAACTGCCCGACGGCTTCGGCCTCCGGCGGCCCGGATCCTGCCTGCGGGGCGCCGCCACCGTCCCAGGCCGCGGTCGGGGCAGCCGGCTGGGCAGCGGACGGTACCTCCTGCGACGGCGAACCGGCGGCTCGGCCGTCCAGACCCTCCGCCGGCGCGGGCGAATCCACGCGCCGCGCATCCGGCGACTCCTGATGGAAGTCCGGCTCGGTGG
>CAZSYS010000358.1:0-4592 GCA_964611365.1 uncultured Planctomycetales bacterium | reverse complement strand
GGTGCTGATGGACGGTCCGCCCGGGGCGCCGCGAAACCTGCTGGAAATCCAGGTCACCGGGCTGACCTGGTGCGTGCGTCTGATCGGTCTGTCCGTGGGTCTGCTCATCGTGCTGATCAACGGCTACGGCCCGGCCCCGGAGGAGCGCTGCGAACGGCTGGCGATGATCCTCTACAGCCTGTCGGGCCTGCTGCTGACGGGGCTGGCCGACGATCTGGTGCTGTTGTTTCTGGCCATCGAGCTGGTCAGCGTGCCGGCCTACGTGCTGGTGGCCATCAGCCGGGGAGACATCCGCGCTCAGGAGGCCGGGGTCAAGTACTTCTTTCTCGGGGCCCTCTCGGCCGCCCTGATGGCCTACGGCTTCAGCTTCCTCTACGGCGCCGCCGGCACGACCGTGCTGTCAGCCATGAGTCTGAAGGCCGACACCCCTGCCGTGCGGCTTGGCCTGCTGCTGGCCTTCGCCGGCGCGGCTTTCAAGATGGCCGCGGTGCCTTTCCACCTGTATGTCGCCGACGTGTATGAAGGCGCCTCCGCCGCGGTGGCCGGCATGCTGGGCTTTCTGCCCAAACTCGCCGGCCTGGTGGCGGGCATCCGCCTGCTGATGCTGGTGGCAGGCGAGGGATCGGACGCCGGCTGGGTTCCGCCCTGGCCGGTGTTCGCGATGCTCTGGGCGGTCGCCGCCGCGACCATGACGCTCGGCAACGTCCTGGGCCTGATGGAGAGCAACGTCAAGCGGATCCTGGCGTGGTCCGGCGTCGCCCACGCCGGCACCATGCTCGTGGCCCTGCTGGTCGGCCCGCAGGCCGAGGGCGGGCCGATGCGCGACGGGCTGTGGGCCCTGATGTTCTATGTAACCGTGTACGGGGCGGCCAATCTCGGGGTTTTCGCGGTGCTGGAACTGCTGGAGTCCGGCGGCCGGTCCGCCGAGACGCTGGAGGACCTGGCCGGATTGTCGCGGCGGCACCCGCGGGCCGGCCTGGCCCTGGTGGTCTGCGTGTTCAGCCTGATGGGCATGCCTCCGACCGCCGGCTTCGTCGGCAAACTGTGGGTGCTCGGCACGGCCTTTTCGGTTCCGCAGGCCCACCCCCACCGCACCGCGATGCTCGTGCTCGGCGTCATCGGCGTGATCAACACCGCCGTGGCCGCAGCCTATTACCTGCGGATCATCGCCGCCTGCTGTCTGCCGCCCGAGCGGGCGCCGCTGACCCTGCGAGCCGGAACGCCGGGAGTGCGCCTCGGCCTGGCCGCCTGCTGCGTGCTGGCCGTGCTGCCGGGCCTGTGGCCCCAGGGGCTTCTAAGCCGGACGCGGCCGAATCCTCTGCACGCCGGCCCGGCCGGGCAGGCGGGGTTCACAGCCCCCTGCCTCGCGCCGCCGCCCGGTTCGAGTCCCGCACCGCCGCTGCAACCGCTGTCGGTGCCCGGTCACCGCCTTGCTTCCTGAACCGGCCGGGCACAGTTGTACCGGTACCGGTCGTCGAAGCCGCACCGTCTCGTGGAGCATCGGGGCGCAGACTGGCTGTCGTCAAGCCGGCGTCCGGCGGCGCCCGGGATTCAGCCGTGGCCGATCCGGGCGCCGCCGCGACCCGCCTGAAACGGCCTTCCGTCGCCGGGCCGATCATCGCCGACCGGGCAATCCGGCGGTCGCGTGGATGTCGTCGCACCTGCGTGTCGGCCTCTCCCGCTTCGGCCCGGACCGCGATGACACCGCCGGCGGGCTGCCGTATAATCCCGGCCATGTCGCGTGCTTTCGCACCGGGAAAGGTTCGATCGGCCTCATGACCAGCTTGCCCCTGCGCGGCCACGGCGACCACGGAGCGCTGTCCGGCGGCGCCCTCGAACACGCGCTGCAGGTTCTGGCCGATGCGACCCTGGCCACGGTCGTCCTCTTCGACAATGACCTCGCCCCGGCCGTGGGCCCCATCCCCGGCAACGACTTTGCCCGCCTCCTGCTGGCCAGCCCCGCGGGGCGCGAAGCCGTGGTCGCCCTGCACCGCCAGGCCGCCGAAAACGGCACGGAACACCCGGCCGCACCGGTCGCTGCCGGCCGGTTGCCCCTGGAACGTCTGGCCGTGCCCGTGCTTCGCGGCGGGCGGCGGCAGGGCACGCTGACCCTCGGCGACCGCCCCCGCGAACCGCTGGATCCCGAACTCGTCCGCCGGCTGGCCGAGGAACTCGGACTGGAACCCCAGGCCCTGCACCGCGCCGCCCGCGAACTGCCGCCCTGGGACGCCGCCGAGGCCTCCGCGGCACGCAACATGGGCGCCCTGCTGGTCGAGCTCATGGCCGACCTGTGCATCCAGGACGAGGACCTGCGGCGCCGGATCGAAGAGCTGACCACCGTCTACAGCGTCGCGGGCATGTTCGCCGGCCGGCTCGATCTGCAACAGATTCTCGACAAGACCGCCGCCATGGTCTGCGACGTGCTCGACGCCAGGTCCTGCAGCATCCGCCTGGTCGACGAAGCCACCGGGCTGCTGACCATCAAGGCGGTGCACAATCTCTCGCCCCGCTATCTGGACAAAGGCCCGGTGCCGGTCGAGAAGAACCCCATCGACCAGGAGGCCATGGGCGGGCGCGTGGTGCACATCGCCGACCTGCCCTCCGACCCGCGCACGCTGTACCCCCAGGAGGCCCGCGAGGAGGGCATCGTCAGCGCCTTGGTCTGCGGCATGATCTACCGGGGCCGGGCGGTCGGAGCGATCCGGGTCTACAGCGGCGAACCCCGGCGGTTCACCTCCTGGGAGCAGGCCCTGCTCCAGGCCGTGGCCTCCCAGGCCGCCGCGGCCATCGTCAACGCCCGCCTGGTCGGCGAGAAGCTGGAGGCCGAACGCTACGCCCGCCAGATCGCCTATGCCGGCGACGTCCAGCGGCGCATGATCCCCGCGGCTCCGCCGCAGATGGAGCACATCGAGATCGGAGCCGTCTACCGGCCGACCTACGATGTCGGCGGCGATTTCTACGACCTGATCAACCTGCCCAAAGGCAACCTCGGCGTGGCCATCGCCGACGTGTCCGGCAAGGGCGTGCCGGCTTCGCTGATGATGGCCTCGCTGCGCTCCGCCCTGCGCGTCTACGCCTACTTCACCTACGACGTGGATCGCATCATGGCCGAGGTCAACCGCTACCTGTGCCGCGACACCCGCCCCACCGAGTTCGCCACCCTGTTCTACGGGGTCATCACCCCCGACGCCCGGCGGCTGACCTACTGCTCGGCCGGCCACGAACCCCCGCTGCTGCTGCGCGACGGGCAGATCATCCCGCTGGACGCCGGCGGCATCGTCCTGGGCGTGGACTGTCTGGCGGCCTACGAACGCGGCCTGGCGGACCTGCGGACCGGCGACGTCGTGCTGCTGTTCACCGACGGGGCGATCGACGCCTCCAACTTCTCCGACGAGCGCTTCGGGCGGCTGCGGCTGGCGGAGTCGCTCCGCCGCCACGCCTCCCTCTCCGCCCAGCGCATGGCTCAGAACATCGACTGGGATATCCGGCGATTCGAGGGCCTGGCCGACCGCACCGACGACGTCTCACTGGTGGTGCTCAAGATCCGCTGACGCCGGCCGGTCCAGCCGCCGCAGCAAATCCCTGAACTCCTCGTCCAGCAGTTCCTGCTTGCGGGCCTCCTGCTCGGAAAGCCTGCGACTCTGCTCCTCCAGCCGCCGGCGCAGGTCGGCGATCTCCCCGCGCAGCCGGTCCAGACGGAGGTTGAACCGCTCCTCCAGCAGTCTGCGCATCTGCTCGCGCAGCTCCGCCCGCTGAGGGTCGCTCCCGGCCCGGCGATACTGCTCCATCAGCCGGAAGACCCCCATCTCCGCCTTCTGGACGGCGATCATCCGGCGGGCCAGCTCCGGATCCTCGCGCCAAGTCCGGACCAGCCGCTCCAGCGGCGGACCCACCCGCCTCAGGGCCGACCGAAACGCCGCCGGATCCGTGGTCCGGACCCTGGCCAGCCGCTCGTGCATCTCGGGAAAGTGCTCCCGGGCGAAGGTCATGAACTCCTCGACCTCACGCGGACTGAGAGCAGCCTCCTCGTGGCCGACATCCCCCCCCGGACGACGCTCGCCCCCACCCCAGCGACGCTCCCGCCGGGCCTCCAAGGGGCTCCCCCTCCCGCGCCGCGGGCCCTCAGGCCCCCAGCGACGCGACTCGCCCGCGCCGGGGGCCCCGGCCGGCGCCGAGGCCGGCGAAGCCTTCTCGCCGCGATCCGCCGCCAGCCACACGACCAGGGCCATCAACCCGCCGACAAGCACCTTCATCCCACCGCTCCTTGGCCCGGCTGCACCGGACCGGACAACGGCTCACTCGCGCCCGACGCGTCGGGCTCGGCCTCCGGCACGACCGGATGATCGTCCGGCCGCAGCCTCCAGTCGTCCAGATCCTCCTCGATCATCTCCAGCCGTTCGTCCAGCCCGCCGCCCAGGCCTCCGGCGGTCAGCGTGTGCTCGGCGGCCAGCACAAACAGCTCCACGCTGGCCTGGGCCTCGGCCACCACCGCCGAGGAGACCCCGCCGCCTCCGTTCCCCTGAGTGCCCGCCAGATGGATCAGGCCCACACAAACGCCCAGCACGGCCGCCGCCGCCAGGGCTCCGACGGCC
>CAZSYS010000357.1:0-4619 GCA_964611365.1 uncultured Planctomycetales bacterium | reverse complement strand
GCGGCGTGCCGCGCGGCCGGGGCAGCGCGTCCGCGGAGGTGCGGCGGGCATGAGATCCGGGCTGGCAAGAGCGTTTCTGGCGTCGGCGGCCGCGGCCTGGTGTGCGGCGGCGGCGTTCGGGGCCGAGGCCCACGGCGGCGAGCAGGTGAGCATTTTCGCCGGGAACCTGGGCAACGCCTTCTGGACGCTGCTGATCTTCCTGCTGGTGCTGGCGGTGCTGCGGAAGTTCGCCTGGGGGCCGATCCTCAGCGGGCTGCAGAAGCGCGAGCGGTACATCTGTGACACGCTGGAGTCGGCCCGTCGCGATCGCGAGGCCGCCGAGGCCCGGCTCCGGGAGTATGAACAGCGCCTGGCCGGGGCGCAGGCCGAGGCGCTCGAGGTCGTGGAGGAGGCCCGCCGCGACGCCGAGGCGGTCCGCAAGCGCATCGAGGAGGAGACCCGGCAGTCGGCCAACGCAATGGTGGAGCGGGCCAGGCGGGAGATCCAGGTGGCCGCGGACACGGTGCTGCGCGAGCTGTACGACCGGTCGGCCGATCTGGCGGCCAGCATGGCCGGATCGATCCTGAAGCGGCAGCTGGCTCCGGAGGACCACCAGCGCCTGGTTCAGGAGGCGCTGGCCGAACTCCAGGAGCGCCGGGACGCCTTGAACTGACGGACGCTTTCCGGAGGCGGCGTGTCGCCGCCCCGGCGGCCCCAGCGGCCGGAGCGGACAGGCGATGCCTCACAAGACGGACGAGTCGATGGCCGTGGCCGACGTTTACGCCCGGGCCCTGCTTTCGGCCGCGGCGGAGCGCGGGGCGGACGAGGCCGTGGCGGCGGCGTTCGATGATCTGGCAACCTACATGGACCGCGATCCGGCCTTCGCGTCCTTTCTGACGGCCGACACGGTGGACGACGATCCGCGGCGGGCGTCGCTGGAGCGGCTGTTTCGCGGCCGGATGCACGACCTGCTGCTGAACCTGCTGCAGGTGCTGAACGACCGGCGGCGGCTGGCCCTGCTGCCGTCGATCCACCGGTGCGTGGTGCTGCAGATGCAGGCCAAGCACCGGCAGAAGGAAGTGACGGTGGAGACGGCGATGCCGCTTGGGGAGGACCTGAAGGCGGCGTTGAAGGCCCGGCTGAGCGAGCGCATCGGCCGGGAGGCCCTGGTGACCGAGCGGGTGCGGCCGGAGCTGCTGGGCGGCGTCGTCATCCGCATCGACGACGTGCAGATCGACGGCAGCGTGGCCAGCCGGATGCGCCGGCTGCGGTCGCGGCTGAAAGAGGCCTCGGTCCGGGCGATCCACGAGCATCGCGGCTATGGGTCGGAAGACCTGGGGGCCTGGAACGGACCCGCGGGGCACAGGACGGCATGACATGAAGTTCAAGGTCGATGAAATCGCGTCGGTGATCCGGCAGGAGATCGCGCAGTACCAGGGCGAGATCGACGTGGCCGAGGTCGGCAGGGTGATCGAGGTCGGCGACGGCATCGCCCGGATCTACGGCCTGTCCAGCGCCATGGCGGGGGAGATGCTGGAGTTCGAGCGCGGGGCCATCGGGCAGGTGTTCAACCTGGAGGAGAGCTCGATCGGCGCCGTGGTGCTGGGCGACTACCTGGAGATCAAGGAGGGCGACGCCGTCCGGTGCAGCGGGCAGCTGCTCTCGGTGCCGGTCGGCGAGGCCATGATCGGCCGGGTGGTCGACCCGCTCGGCCGGCCGATGGACGGCAAGGGGACGATCGAGTCTCCGCACCGCCGCCCGCTGGAATCGGACGCCCCGGGCATCGCCGAGCGGCAGCCGGTGGACGAGCCGCTGCAGACCGGGATCAAGGCCATCGACAGCATGATCCCTATCGGCCGCGGGCAGCGCGAGCTGATCATCGGCGACCGCAAGACCGGCAAGACCGCCATCGGGGTGGACACGATCATCAATCAGCGCGGCACGGGCGTGATCTGCGTCTACGTGGCCGTCGGGCAGAAGGAATCGACCATCGCCGCGACCGTGGAGGCCCTGCGCGAGCACGGGGCGATGGACTACACGATCGTGGTGGCGGCGGGAAGCTCCGATCCCGCTCCGCTGCAGTACATCGCGCCGTACGCGGGCTGTGCCATGGCCGAGTACTTCATGTACGAGCAGGGCAAGGCGACGCTCTGCGTGTACGACGACCTTTCCAAGCAGGCCGCGGCCTATCGGCAGCTCTCGCTGCTGCTCCGCCGTCCGCCGGGACGGGAAGCCTACCCCGGCGACGTGTTCTACCTGCACAGCCGGCTGCTGGAGCGGTCGGCCAAGCTGGCCCAGCGCTACATCATCGTGCCGAAGTCGGCCCCGAAGGACGCCCGGCAGGGCGTGAACGGCAAGGTGTACGTGGGGGTTCCAGGCAGGCACGAGGCGGCGTCCGACCTGAAGGCGATGAACAGCCCGGACCACGAGGTGCGGGTGGTGCCGGGCTCGGGCGGCTCGCTGACGGCGTTGCCGGTGATCGAGACGCTGGAGGGCGAGGTTTCGGCGTACATCCCGACCAACGTGATCTCGATCACCGACGGGCAGATCTACCTGGAGCCGGACCTGTTCTTCGCCGGCGTTCGCCCGGCGATCAACGTGGGCATCAGCGTCTCGCGCGTCGGCGGCAAGGCCCAGATCAAGGCGATGAAGAAGGTGGCCGGGTCGCTGCGGCTGGACCTGGCGGCCTTCCGCGACCTGGAGGCCTTCGCCCAGCTGGGCACCGATCTGGACGCGGCCACCCAGCGGCAGCTGGATCGCGGGCGGCGGATGGTCGAGCTGCTCAAGCAGGGTCAGTACCGGCCGTTCCCGGTGGCCGATCAGGTGATCAGCATCTTCGCCGGCACCCAGGGCATGCTCGACGACGTGCCTCTGGCGCGGATCGGGGAGTTCGAGACGCAGCTGCTCAAGCATGTCGCCGACCATACGCCGGAGCTGCGCGACGAGCTGACCCGCACCGGCGATCTGAGCGACGCGCTGGCCGAGAAGCTGCGGGCGACGATCCTGGCGTTCAAGAAGGGCTTCATGGCCGGGCAGGGCTGAACCCGGTTTCCCGGTCGGTCCGCCGGGACGGGCCTCGAGGTGGGCGTTCATGGCCAAGGCGCGGGCGATTGCCAAGCGACGCAAGGCGGTCCAGAACATCCGCAAGATCACGCGGACGATGCAGCTGATCGCGACCGCGCGGTTTCAGGCGGCGTTCAAGCGGGCCACGGCCACCAAGCCCTACACCGAGGGCATTGCCCGGCTGGCCGGGCAGCTGGCGGCCGGCCAGGCCGAACTGGACCACCCCCTGATGCGCGTGAACACGCAGTCGGGCCGGTGCCGGGTCATGGTGCTGACCAGCAACCGCGGGCTGTGCGGCGGCTACAACGGAGCGGTGCTGCGGACCGCCATGGCGGCGATCCGCTCGGCCGAGGCGGCCGGGCGGGCGGTGGAGGTCTATGCCGCCGGCAGGAAGGGCATCGCCTATTTCCGCTTCCTGAACCGGCCGCTGGCCTGGAGCTCGACGGCCTTCGAGGACAAGCCGCGGTTCGCCGAGGTCGAGGCCCTGGCGACGGACATGATGGACGCCTACCGGCGCGGCGAGACCGACGCCGTCCTGGTCGTCTACATGCGGTTCGTGTCCGCCGGGCTGCAGGAGCCGACGGTGCTGCAGCTGTTGCCGCTGGAGCGGCCCGCGGCGGCCGACGGCGGGCAGGGCCCGGCGGCCGCGGTCCAGTACGACTTCTCGCCGCCGGCGGAAGAGCTGCTGGCCGAGCTGCTCCCGCAGACCGTCAAGGTGCGGCTGTTCCAGTGCTTCACGGACGCGGCGGTCAGCGAGCAGACCGCGCGGATGGTGGCGATGAAGGCGGCGACGGATGCCGCCTCGGACATGATCCGGTCGCTGTCGCAGCAGTACAACCGCGCGCGGCAGACCCAGATCACGCTGGAGCTTCTGGACATCGTCGGCGGAGCGGAAGGGCTGAAGTGAGCGAAGGGCGGCTGCTGGTCCCTCCGGGCGGGCGCATGGTCGCGCTGGGCGACAGCATCACGCAGGAGGGCGGCTGGCTGCGGATGATCGAGGCGACGCTGGCCGGGCAGTACCCCGGGCTGGATCTGCCGCCGATCGTCAACGCCGGGATCGGCGGTCAGATGGCCGGGCACATGGCTGCGCGGTTCGACCGCGACGTGCTGATCCACCGGCCGTCGGTGATCACGATCAGTGCCGGGATCAACGACGTATGGCACCGGCTGGGCGGCCCGGAGGATCCGGGCGTGGTGGACGATTACGGCCGGCACCTGCGGCGGATGGTCCGGGCGGGCCTGGAGGCCGGGGCCCGCGTGCTGTTGCTGACGCCGACGCTGATCGAGGAGGATCCGGCGTCCGAGGGCAACCGCCGGCTGGCGGCCTTCGTGGCCTGCTGTCGCGAGGTCGCCGGGGCGGCGCGAGCCTGGATCGCGGCGGACGGCGGGTCGGGCGATGCGGCCGGATGCGTGCTCGTGGACCTGCACGGGCTGTTCCTGCAGGCCCTGCGGCGGCTGGGGGCGGACGTTCGGCCGGCGGGGCTGACCCGGGACGGCGTGCACATGGCCCCGCTGGGCGACTTCGTGATGGCGGTGGGGGTCTTGAGGGCCCTGGGCGTGCCGGACGGGCGGCTGGC